>CAIOHT010000179.1 GCA_903858185.1 uncultured Caulobacterales bacterium | reverse complement strand
GGGCGTGACCGTGTTCGATGACGGCACAATTCCCGGCCGCCGCGGCTCCCTGACCGTCGACGACGAGGGGACGCCCACCGAACGCACCATCCTGATCGAGGACGGCATCCTCGTCGGCTACATGCACGACCGGATGAGCGCGCGGCTGATGGGCCTAAGCCCCACCGGCAACGCCCGCCGCGAATCCTACGCCCATATGCCGATGCCGCGCATGACCAACACCGGCATGCTCGGTGGCAAGGACACCCAGGCCGAGATGATCGCCTCGACCAGGCGCGGCATCTTCTGTGCGCATCTCGGCGGCGGTCAGGTCGACATCACCAACGGCAAGTTCGTGTTCCAGTGCACAGAGGCCTGGCTGATCGAGAACGGCAAGCTGACCACGCCGGTCAAGGGCGCAAGCCTGATCGGCGACGGCCCCAGCGCCCTGACCCGCATCACCATGATCGGCGACGACTTCGCCATGGACCCGGGCATCGGCGTCTGCGGCAAGGCCGGTCAGGGCGTGCCGGTGGGCGTGGCGCAACCCTCGCTGAAGATCACCGGGCTGACGGTCGGCGGGACGGCGGTCTGATGTCCGTGATCTGGCTGATCACGGGAAACCTTTCGGCGATTTAATGCACATTTCAGGCTTGTAACGTGCCCTGACGGCTCGTCCCCGTCACCTTCGCGCCAGTTTGGGCCGCGGGCCTCAAGGGGGACGTCCAACCATGAGCCAGCTGCTCTTCGCCATGCTCGCCGCTTCGCCGGAGGCCGTGGTCGTCCAGCCGGTCGAGGCGACGGGCATTACGCCCTATGTCGCGGCCTTCTTCGCCGCGTCCCAGCCGAACTCGGCCATGGACATGATCAGCCGGATCCCCGGCTTCTCCTTCGACGGCGGTGACAACGTACGCGGCTACGGCGGCGCTGCCGGCAATGTGCTGATCGATGGCCAGCGGCCGGCGACCAAGAGCGAGTCGCTTGAGGACGCCCTGCGCCGGATCCAGGCCAGCCAGGTCGAGCGCGTCGACATCATCCGCGGCGGCGCGCCCGGCATCGACATGCAGGGCAAGACCGTCATCGCCAATGTCGTCCTGCGCAAGGACAAGGCCGGCCAGTGGCTGATCGGGGTGGCCGACATCTTCTACCAGGACGGCCGATCCGCGCCGACCGTGCGCTTCGAGGGCACGCAGAAGTTCGGCGAGCAGACCTTCGACTGGTCGATTCTGGGCTTCACCTTTGTCGACGACGGCGCCGGCGAGGGCCCGCGCACGGTCGTCGGTCCGACGGGCGCGCTGCTGAACCAGAGCCAGCTGGATGAAACCGGCGGTGGACGCGGCTACACCTTCAAGAGCGGGGTCAAGAGCCCGTTCCTCGACGGCAAGCTGTCGATCAACGCCAAGCTGGACCGCGAGCACTACGAGTGGTCGCTCAACGAGGCTTTCAGCTTCCCGGCTCCGGGCGCGTTGTCCGTCAACGACGACTTCATCCGGGACGAGGGCGAGGTCGGGACGAACTGGGAACGGGCGCTGGGTCCCAATACCCGCTTCGAGTTTACCGGCCTGATACAGCGTCGCTACACCGACTTTTCCTCGACCTATGTGGAGGGAGCCGACGACGCGGTGTTCCTGCAGCAAAATGAATCCGGCGAGAGCATCGCGCGGGGCGTGCTGCGCTACACCATGAGCCCGACCTGGTCGGTCGAGAGCGGCGGCGAGTTGGCGTTCAACTTCCTCGACAGCGCCCAGGAGTATGTCGAGAACGGCGTTCCGGTGACGCTTCCGGCGGCCAATGTCCGCGTCGAGGAGCGCCGCGGCGAGGTGTTCGGGTCATCGACCTGGCGTCTGTCGCCGAAGCTGTCTCTCGAGGCCGGACTGAAGATTGAAGTCTCGACCATCTCCCAGACCGGCGATACCGACCTCGAAAAGTCGCTGACCTACACCAAGCCGCGTGTCGCGGTGACCTGGTCGCCGACGCCGGTGGACCAGTTCCGCCTGCGCATCGAGCGCGAGGTCGGCCAGCTGGACTTCGACGACTTTGTCTCCTCCGTCGCCTTCGCGACCGGCGCGGGCACTGCCGGCAACGCCGACCTGGAGCCTGACAAGACCTGGGTCGCCGAGGCGACTTACGAGCGCAAGTTCTGGAAGGACGGAGCGGTGGTCTTCACCGCCATCCACCGCGAGATCACCGACGCCACCGACCGCGTGCCGATCATCGGTCCCGGCTTTGCTTTCGACGCCCCGGGCAACATCGGCGACGGGACCAGTGACAGCCTTTCGGTTTCGCTGAACCTGCCGCTGGTCAGGTTTGGCATCCCCGGCGGTCTGCTGCGCGCCAACGGCGAGTGGAGCAAGTCGGAGGTCACGGATCCCGTCACCGGCGAGGCCCGCCGCATCAGCGGCCAGGAGCCGTTCGAGGGCGAGATCAACTTCTCGCAGGACCTGCCGAGGTACCGGACCCAGTGGGGCATCAACACCGGCCTCGGCTTCGAGGAGCGCTATTATCGCTTCGACCAGATCGAGACGGTTGAACTCGGAACCTGGCTCCAGCTCTACGCCGAGTACAAGCCGCAGCCGAACCTGAGCATCCGCGTGGAACTGCAGAACCTGCTGGGTCGGGATTTCACCCGCACCCGCGAGGTCTACGCCGGACCGCGCAACACCTCGGCCGTGGACTTCGTCGACAAGCGACCTCTGAACTTCGAACCGTTCGCCTACATCCGCATCCGCCGCACGTTCGGCTGACGGTCGGGGCGCTTCGGCCGCCCGCCCCTGACCCCTCGCGTGGCGGCCAAAGAAGAAGGGCCCCGGGATCACTCCCGGGGCCCTTTGCTGTTTTCAGCGCAGTCGCTTTGGATCAGTGCGCCTTGGTGGTCTCGGCGGTAGCCGATCCATCGACGCCCACGTGGCCCCACGTCTTCACCAGGAAGCTGATGAGGATGAAGACCACCCCGACGCCGATCCCGGCCCAGCCGAGCTTGCCGAAGCCGTCGAGCGACGTCGCAAGCGCGCCGGCAGGATCAAGGACCTGACCGCCGACCGTCTCGGCGCCCATGGCGCCGGCGATGATGCCACCGACGTACTGGGCGATGGAGCTGGACAGGAACCAGACCGCCATCATGAACGACACCACGGAGGGCATCGAGAGCTTGGTGATCTCCGACAGGCCCACAGGCGACAGGAACAGCTCGCCGGTGGTGTGCAGCAGATACAGGAAGCCGAGGATCATCAGCGGCATCTGGAAGGCCGGATTGACCATCCCGGACTTCGCCGCCCAGACCACGACCATGAAGCCCAGGCCGACCTGAAGCAGGCCGAGGCCGAACTTCATGACCGGGTTCGGGTCGCGGTTGAGCCGGCCGAGGAACAGCCACAGCGCGGCGAAGATCGGCGCGAAGATCAGGATGAAGCCGGCGTTGAACGATCCGGTCTGCGCGGCCGTGATGCCCATGTCGATCCAGCGGATGTTGTCCGGGACCCCCGGGGCCATGGCCATCTCACGGGTGCCGAAGAAGAAGCTCTGGCCCAGCAGATCGATTGTGAAGGGCGAGCTGATCAGCGCCAGGTCGACGTTGCGGTCGGCGAACAGGCTCAGTGAGGTGCCGGCCTGTTCAAACAGGGTGAAGAACACGACCGCGCCAAAGATCAGGATCATCGCCAGCATCATCCGCTGGCGTTGAACCCAGGTCTTGCAGACCACGGCGATGATGAAAACGACCGCCACCAGCGAGGCGATGATGCTGGCGATGAGCACCAGGCCGACAATGGCATTGCTCTGAACCAGCAGCCAGATGACGCCGACGCCGAGAATGCCGCCGATATAGATCAGGGTTTCGCGGCTGAGCGGTCCGATGAAGGGCTTGGCCAGCAGCTCGGGGTTGGGCGGTTCACCCTTGCCCTCGAGCAGCGGCTTGCCGAGCACGAAGACGATATAGCCAAGAAGCATACCGGCGCCCGCAAGGCCGAAGCCCCAGCCCCAGCCATAGGTCTGGCCCAGATAACCGCACAGGATCGAGGCCCAGAAAGCCCCCAGGTTGATCCCGTAGTAGTAGAGGGTAAAGCCAGGATCCCGCCGGGGATCGCCCTCGGGGTACAGCTGGCCGACGATCGTGGAGATGTTCGGCTTGAGAAAGCCGACGCCCATGATGATCAGCGAAATGGCCAGGAAGAAGATGTTCACATAGGTCGGATCGCGCGTTTCCTTCATTTCGTAGGAACCCTGCGCGAGACTGGCGGGCAGCGCTGCGGCGGCGGGCAGATCCTTGATCTCCAGGCCGCCGGTCTCGCCGGCGCCGAAGGTGAAGCAACCCTCGCCAACCTTGATGCAGGCCTTTTTGTCGGGGGTGTGGCTGAATTCGTAGGCCGCGCCCTGATAGTTGAGGGTTTGCTTCGCCGGGGCCCCCTCGATGGCCATCATGCCGTGACCGGCGACCAGCAGCAGGGCGCCGAAGGCGATGGCCTTGCGGGTGCCGATGAACCGGTCGGCCAGAATGCCGCCCAGCAGCGGCAGCAGATAGACCAGCGAGGTGTAGGAGCCGTACAGGCCGCTGGCGTAATCGTCTTTGAACAGGAAGTGTTGCGTCAGATAGAAGATCAGGATGGCGCGCATCCCGTAGTAGGAGAAGCGCTCCCACATCTCCGCGAAGAAGAGAATGAAGAGGCCCTTCGGGTGTTTCCGCATCTGCAGAAGCACCGGGATGCCGGTGGCCAGGGTCACGAGGATCCCCAGCGCGATAACGATATTCATACTGCCTACCCTGTGACTCTATGGGCCGCGCGGACGGAAGACGGCAAGATTCCCCCGAACCCCCGCGATTTGAGCGCGAGAAAATCACGCGTTGGCCGGATTCACAAGCAACGCCTTGCCGTTCGCGTAAATCGGGAACCGACCAGCGATCTCCGGGTTCGCGAATACAGGTCTAGTAGGCGCAGTCCTCGAAGATGCGGCTGATGTCGCCGTTCCAGGCGCCGTGGAACTTCTCCAGCAGGCGCTCGGCCGGGGTCAGGCCGCTGTCGGCGATCGCTTCGAGTTCGCCGAGGTAGGTGGTTTCGTCGATGAAGCCGCCGTCCAGCCGGGCGCGGCGCTTGAGGCCTTCGCGGCTGATGGCGATCATGTCCTTGGCCACGTCCTGCACGGCACGGCCCGCCACGACGGCCTTGAGGCCCAGCCGGTTCACATCGCGACGGACATTCTCGCGGTCTTCCGGAGTCCAGTGCTTGCACAGGTCCCAGGCGGCGGCGAGGGCGGCGCTATCGTAGAAGATGCCGGTCCAAAGAGCGGGCAGGGCGCAGAGCCGGCTCCACGGCCCGCCATCAGCGCCGCGCATTTCCAGGTACGTCTTCAACCGCACTTCGGGGAAGATCGTGCTGGTGTGGTCGACCCAGTCCTTCATCGTCGCGCGGTCGCCGGGCAGTTCGTCCAGTTTGCCGTCAATGAAGTCGCGGAACGACTTGCCCGCGACATCGACGTACAGACCCTTCCGCTTGGCGAAATACATCGGCACGTCCAGCGCGTACCGGGCGTAGCGCTCGAAGTCGAAGCCGTCCTCGAAGACGAAATTCAGCATGCCCGTCCGGTCACCATCGGTGTCGGTCCAGACGTTGGCGCGGGCCGACAGGAAGCCGTTCGGCTTGCCTTCCGTGAACGGCGAATTGGCGAACAGGGCGGTGGCGATCGGCTGCAGCGCCAGGCTGGTGCGGAACTTGGCCACCATGTCGGCTTCGGAGCTGAAGTCGAGGTTCGCCTGCACCGTGCAGGTGCGGAACATCATGTCCAGGCCCATGGACCCGACCAGCGGCATGTAACGCCGCATGATCACATAGCGGCCCTTGGGCATGATCGCGGCGTCTTCGCGCTTCAGCGTCGGATGGAAGCCGAGGCCCAGGAAGCCCAGGCCCAATTCATCGGCGACCTGCTTCACTTCCTGCAGATGGCTGCCCGTCTCCTCGCAGATCTCGTGCATCGAGTTCAGCGGCGCGCCGGAGAGCTCGAACTGGCCGCCGGGCTCCAGGCTGACGCTGGCGCCGTTGCGTTCCAGCGCGATCAGCGTCTTGCCGCCATCGGCGCGGTCTTCGTAGACGCCTTCCCAGCCGAACCGCATGAGGCCCTTGAGCATCGCCTCGATGCCGTCGGGGCCGCCGTACTGGACCGGACTGTGGTCCTTCAGGTGAAAACCGAACTTCTCGTGCTCGGCGCCGACGCGCCATTCGCTCGCCGGCTTGCTGCCGGAGGCGAACCAGCCGGTCAGGTCATCGAGTGTCAGGGGCCTGTCGTCGCGGACGGTCGTGGCCATAGTGCATGCCTCCCCAGGCGTCGTTTGAGTGGCTAGGGAGGCCCTTCCCTGACCGGGCGCGATCAATACGCCCAACTCGAGGTCGGAGACAATCACGCTCGAAGCAAGGCTTTGTGACGGTGTGCCCACAACCGTCATCGTCGGACTTGTTCCGACGACCCAAGCACACGACTGGCGACGGCGAAGCCGCGCATGTGAGCGCACCTTGAAACACCATGTGCATGGGTCCTCGCGACAAGCGCGAGGATGACGGGTTGGATTTACCGCCAGTCCCCCAGCGCGGCCTGCCAGAGGGTCAGGGCGCTGATCGCGGCGGTGTCGGCGCGCAGAATTCTTGGGCCGAGGGAAACGGCGGTGACGTAAGGCAGCGCGCGCAGGCGCTCGCCCTCTTCCGGCGCGAACCCGCCCTCGGGGCCGATCAGGATCGCGCCCGGACCATCCGGGGCTTCGCGCAGCGCATCCAGCATCGCCGGAACGCCGCCGCCCTCATCGCAGAACACCAGCCGACGGGCCGGGTCCCAGGCGTCGAGCATCCGGTCAAGTTTCTCCGGGGCGACGACCAGCGGGACGTCGAGGCGGCCGGTCTGTTCCGCGGCCTCGGTGGCGATGGCCTGCAAGCGCGCGACGTTGGTGTGGTCGGCATTGGTCCGGCGCGTCACCGCCAGTCGCACCCGACGCGCACCGAGCTCGGCGGCCTTCTCGATGATCGTCTCCAGCCGCGCGCGCTTCACCAGCGCGATCACCAGATCGAGGTCGGGACCCGCCTCCTGGGCCCGCACCCGCGCCCCGACCGCCAGCCGGCAGACCCGCTTGCCCGCCTCGACCAGCGTTGCGCGCCACTCGCCGTCGCGGCCGTTGAACAGAAGCAGCTCCGCGCCGATCGCCAGCCGCATGACAGTGACCAGATAGCGGCCCTGCTCTGGCGAGGGGGCGACATCGGCGCCGGCGGCGAGGTCATCGGGAACGTGAAGGCGGATCATCGGACTCTTCTAGCGGTCATGCGACATTGGGCGGTAGGGTCTCTGCATGGACAACGACGCCTACGACGCCGAACTTCGCGAACTGCAGATCGCGATGATCCGCACCCAGCAGCTTGCGATCAAGGAAGGCTGGAAGATCCTCGTCATCTTCGAGGGGCGGGACGCCGCCGGCAAGGACGGGGCGATCGCCCGTGTCACCGCGCCGCTGGCCAGGCGGGAGACCCGGGTTGTCGCCCTGCCCAAGCCCTCGGATCGCGAGCAGTCGCAGTGGTATTTCCAACGCTACGTCGCCCACCTGCCGGCGGGCGGCGAATATGTGCTGTTCAATCGCTCCTGGTACAATCGGGCCGGGGTCGAGCCCGTGATGGGGTTCTGCACGGCCGAGCAGCATGAGGAATTCCTCCGCGAGGTTCCGCTCTTCGAGCGGATGCTGGTGTCCAGCGGCGTGAAGCTGGTGAAGTTCTGGCTCGATATCTCGCCCGATGAGCAGGCCAAACGCCTGAAGGCCCGGCGCACCGATCCTCTGAAGGTCTTCAAGACCAGTCCCCTCGACGATGTCGCCGAAGCCAAATGGGATGACTACACCGCCGCCCGCGACGAGATGCTTCGCCGGACCGACAGCGACGAAGGGCCCTGGATCTGTGTTCGGGCGGATCACAAGAAGCCCGCCCGCCTGAACATCCTGCGCTGGCTGCTGCAGGCCTCCGCGCCCGAAAAGGTGCGCAAGGGCGTCAGCAAGCCTGACCCGGACGTGATTTTCCGCTTCGATCCGGCCGCCCTGTCCGACGGCCGGCTGCACCGCTAGCTCAGGCGGCCATAAGCGTCCTGAACGCGCCCCGCGGCAGGGCTGCCGCCTTCGAGGGATGGACGAAGAAGTAGTCCTTCCACGGCAGGTCCGGAACGGCGGTTGTCCGCTCCTCGAGCGAGTCCGCGTTCAGGGCGAACATGCGGTAGCCGCGCGACAGGAACAGATCGATCACGGCCTCGGCCGATCCGCCGAACTGCGCCTTCAGCATCACCGGATGGATCTCCAGAAGCACGTGGGGCTTGTCGCGATCAAGGATCGCGGCGGCGCCGGTCAGCGCCAGCTGCTCTGCGCCCTCGATGTCCATGCGGATGAAGTCGACATGATCGACACCGTTGGCGGCGCACCAGCCGTCGAGGGTGACGACGGGCGTCGGCTGCGTGGCCACGCCGATGTCGTCCAGGTCCGGCCGGACCTGCCCTTCGGGCGCCTGTTCGGCGATGAAGGCATACGCCCGGCCCATCCGGCCCGAGCTCTTTTTCGGTGTCACCAGCAGCATCTCGCCCGGCGCATCCGAAACGGCCGCGTGAACCCGCGTCACCTGCCGGGCAATGCCATGCCAGGCCAGGCAGTGGCCGAGCACGGCGAAGGTGAAGGCCGAGGGCTCAAACGCCACGATGCGGGCGTCCGGCGCGACCTGGGTCATCACATAGGTGTGCCGGCCATCGCTCGCGCCGACATGCAGGCAGACCGGCGCACCGGTCAGCAGGTCGGCCAGATACGGCGTCTCCGGCTCATGCTTGGCGGAGCGGAGGTTTCGACGCCAGGCGCGGAAGGCATGGCTAAGGACGCGAATACTGCTCATTGGACCCCGTCGTTCCGCTCCCGGCTCTCAACGCCGCGCGGTCTGTGCGATGTCGTCATAGCCGAAATCGGCGGCGCGGGCAGTGATCTAGAATGCCGAACAACGACGCTCCGTGGTCGAAGCGCAGAACGGGTGGCGCGGCGATTCCATGCGCGGTTTCGTCCGGGCCGCGAACCGGGCTAGACATCCAGCCGTCAAAAGCCGAACCGACGTGGTCGTCCGGGCGAGCAGGGTACGCATGATGCATCTTACTTTTCGTCAGCGCTGCGACTGGCTCGCCCACGTGCTGAAGGCGGCCTTCCAACAGCATCACACTGAACTCAGGCCGGTATTTCGGCCCTACATCCCCGATGACGCGGTGGTGCTGGATGTCGGCGCTCACGCCGGCCAGTTCGCGCGCCTGTTTGCGGGTATGGCGCCGATGGGGCGCGTCTGGTCGTTTGAGCCGTCCGAGTACGCGCGGTCTGTCATGAACCTGTCGTCCGCCATCCGCCGGATTCCCAATATCGAGCTGGTCCCGTTTGGCCTGTCTGACGCGCCCGGCGAGCTGGTGCTGCACACACCGGTCAAGAAGGCTGGCGGACTTGGCTTCGGCGCCGCGCATCTAGGCGCAGATGGCGGATCCCGCCAGACTGTCGAGCAGACGGTGCTGCTGACGACCCTGGACGCGTTTGTCGCCGACAAGGGCCTCTCGCGCGTCGACTTCATCAAGGCCGATATCGAGGGCTGGGAAATGCACGCCCTGCGGGGCGCGGAACGGACGCTGGAGCACTTCAGGCCGGTGTTGTTTCTCGAGGTCAGCGACGCCCATCTCACCCGGGCCGGAGAAAGCGCCGTCGCCCTGTTCCGGTGGCTCGAAACGCGGGGATACCGGGCCCATAGCGTGCCCGACGGACGGCCTGTGCCGGACTATGTCGAGGCCGGGGACTATCTGTTTATTCACGCCTGACGGGTCCGGAGGTCAGAGCCGGCGGGCGCTTGAGCGTTGAGGAGAACATCATGCAGTACGTCAATCTCGGCAAGACCGGCCTGAAGGTCTCGCGCCTCTGCCTCGGCTGCATGACCTACGGCAGCAAGACCTGGCGGCCGTGGATCCTGGAGGAGGAGGAGAGCCGTCCCTTCTTCCGGGCCGCCATCGAGGGCGGGATCAACTTCTTCGACACGGCCAACGTCTATTCGATCGGCCAGAGCGAGGTGGTCACCGGCAAGCTGCTTAAGGAATTCGCCAGCCGCGACGAGGTGGTCATCGCCACCAAGGTGCATATGCCCATGGGCAAGGGCCCCAACGACAGGGGCCTGTCGCGCAAGCACATCATGAGTTCGATCGACGCCAGTCTGAAACGGCTGGGCGTCGACCATGTCGACCTCTTCCAGATCCATCGCTTCGACTACGACACGCCGATCGAGGAGACGCTCGAGGCGCTGCATGACGTCGTGAAGGCAGGCAAGGCCCGCTACATCGGCGCCTCGTCGATGTACGCGTGGCAGTTCGCCAGGATGCTGGCCGTCAGCGAACAGAACGGCTGGACGAAGTTCGTCTCGATGCAGCCGCAGTACAATCTCGTCTACCGCGAGGAGGAGCGGGAGATGCTGCCGCTCTGCAAGTCGGAGGGCATCGGGGTGATCCCCTGGTCACCGCTGGCGCGCGGCTTCCTGGCCGGCGGCCGCGCCAAGGTCGGCGAGGGCAATACCGAACGGGCGCGTACCGACGAGTTCGCACCGAAGCTCTACTATCGCGACGCCGACTACGCCGTGGTCGATGCGGTCGAGGCGATCGCCGGCGCGCGCGGGCTGTCGAACATGCAGGTCGCCCTGGCCTGGGTGCTGCGCAACCCGGCGATCACCGCCCCGATCATCGGCGCCAGCAAGCTGCACCACCTGACGGACGCGCTGTCGGCGCTGGATGTGGCGCTCGGCGGCGACGAGGTGGCGACGCTGGAGAAGCCGTACCGGCCCAAGCCGGTGCTGGATCACGCGTGAAGCCTTACGACATCTCCCTCAAACAGGCTCGGCGGATCGCCCTGACGGCCCAGGGGTTCGCCGAATCACGCCGACACGCCGCGCCGGGGCGCAGCCATTTCGGCAAGGTCGCCGAACGGTTGGGCGTGATCCAGATCGACAGCGTCAACGTCCTGACCCGCACCCACTACCTGCCGGCCTTCTCGCGGCTCGGAGACTATCCGCAGGGCGTGCTGGAGACCGAGGCCTGGGGCAAGAAGCGGACCCTGTTCGAATACTGGGGCCACGAGGCCTCGCTGCTGCCACTCGAGCTGCAGCCCTTGCTGCGCTGGCGCATGGCCCGCGCCGAAGCCGGCGAGACCTGGACAGGGCTGGCGCGCTTCGGCCGCGAGCGCCGCGACTACATCGACAACATCCTCGCCGAGATAGAGCAACGCGGACCGGTCACCGGCGGCGACTTCGCCACCGGGCCGCGCGGCCAGCCGGGCTGGTGGTCCTGGTCGGAGGGCAAGCGGGCGCTCGAATGGCTGTTCTGGGCCGGCTATGTCACCACGGCGACGCGGCGCGGGTTCGAGCGGGTCTACGACCTGACCGAACGGACCCTGCCGGCGGCCATCGTCGACCTGCCGACGCCGGATGAGACCGACGCGATGCGCGCTCTGGTGCTGCGCTCGGCCAAGGCCATGGGCGTGGCGACCGAGGCGGACCTGCGGGACTACTTCCGATTGCCACTCGACGGCGCGCGACGGGCGGTCCGCGAACTGGTCGAGGCCGGCGACCTGACGACCGTGAAGGTCGAGGGCTGGGACAAGCCGGGCTACCTGCACCCTGACGCCAGGCCGAAACGGATCAGCGCCCACGCGCTTCTCTCGCCGTTCGACAACCTGATCTGGTTCCGCGACCGGGCCGAGCGGTTGTTCGGCATCCAGATCCGGCTGGAGATCTACACCCCGGCCGAGAAGCGGGTCCACGGCTACTATGTGCTGCCGTTTCTCGAAGGCGAGGCGATCACCGCCCGGGTCGACCTGAAGGCAGATCGCCAGGCGAAGGCGCTGCGGGTTCAGGCCGCCCACGCCGAGCCGGAGGCCGGCGCCGAAACCCCGGCCGCCCTGGCCGCCGAGCTGACGCGAATGGCCGGCTGGCTGGGACTGGAGCGGGTCGAGGTGGCCGGAAAGGGCGACCTGGCCGGCCGATTGCAGTCCGCCTTGCAGACGCCCGCGAACTGATCACTAGCGAGAAAGTGAGGGGGTGCGACACCGGATCGGGTTCGCAACTGCGAGATGATGGGTTAGTTCCCCCCATCCACCGCGCGGGGGCGCCAAGCGGAGTAGCCACCTTGAAAGAGCTGGATCCACGTCTGTCGCGACGAGGCCTGATTGTCGGCCTGGCGGCCCTGACCGCCTCCTGCGCCTCGGCGAGCAAGCCGGCGCTGGTCGCCTCCACCCTGACCGCCCCGTCTGCACCCCTTCCGCCGCCGCCGGTGCTGACGACCGCCCCGATCCCTGTTCTGGGTCCGGAACTCGATCCGCAGGGACTGATCCGGCGGCCGCTGATGCACGCAGCGCTCGACGCCCTGAAGCGGCATCGCGACCGGGTGAGCCACGAGGACAGGATCTACATCGTCGACTTCCAGGCTCACTCGGGCAAACCGCGCCTGTTCCGGCTGGACCTGGCCAGCGGCGAGGTGAAGGCCTTCCACACCGCCCATGGCCGCGGCTCCGATCCGGCCCACACCGGCTTCGCCCAGCGGTTCTCGAACACGCCGGACTCCAACGCCTCGTCGGTCGGCGCCTACCGGACGGCCGGCCCCGGCATGGGCGCCAAGCACGGCCCGAATGTCCTGCTGGACGGGCTGGAGCCGACCAATTCCGAGGCGCGTGACCGGGCGATCATCGTCCATGCCGCCGACTACTGCGAGCCCGCCTATCTCTCGGCCAACGGCAAGCTCGGCCGCTCCTACGGCTGCTTCAGCCTGAGCCGGGCGGACCTGGCGCAACTGCGCCCCGACATGGACGGCGGCCGCCTGCTGTTCGCGGGGATCTGAACCGCGGGGACATGCACTTCAGCGCCTGTCCCCGACCGGTCACGCC
>CAIOHT010000178.1 GCA_903858185.1 uncultured Caulobacterales bacterium | reverse complement strand
CATGTTGACGTGCTGCGTTCGGCGACCAAGGTCGCCACGGTCACGGCTGTTCTCACCCTCGTCGCGACAAGGCAGCTCGGGCTGGACGATCCGGTGAGCCGCTACATCCCGGCGTTTGGCGGCGAGAAGGCGGCGATCACCGTTCGCCAGCTTCTGTCCATGAGTTCGGGCCTGCGTTCATCGCTCCAGGCGTTTTCGGACGCGGCGCCTCTGTCAGAGTCAGTCGCGGTCATCGCCGCCGCTCCGCTGGCTGCGCCGCCGGGAACGCGATTCATCTACGGAAATCTCGGGCTCACCGTTGCCGGACGGATCGCTGAAATCGTCTCGGGCAAGAGTTGGGATGCGTTCTTTCAGGACGCCCTGGCCGCGCCCCTCAAGCTCGACTTCAGTTATGTGCCGCTTGAGACCGGGCGTCTTGGCGGCGGCGGGCGGACCAGTCTTTCCGGTTACGGTCGCCTGTTGAAGCTCCACCTCGCGGGCGGCGCGCTCGATGGCGTGCAGATCATTTCACCTGAACTCGTTGCCCAGATGCAGGTCTCGAACGGCGCAGCATTCAAGAACCCGATCCCCCAGACCCAGGCCTATGGCTATGGCATGGGCTGGTGGTTCGATCGGCTTCGCCCGGATGGGTCCGCCAGGGTCATAAGTGATCCAGGCGCCTGGGGGGCCTATCCGTGGATCGACCGGGACCGCCAGTACGGGGCGTTTGTCTTCGTGCGCAAGGAGCTCGCCGACGGCGTTGCCCTGGTGAACAGGATCCGCCCCCTGATCGATCGGGCGATTGACAGTTGATGAATCGCTCGCGACCGGCGGGGTTTCGAGGTGAGTGCAACGGGCCGACCAAGCCCGGCTTGCGGCGATCCCGGCGCCAGTTGCCGTCGGTGCGGACCTTCACGGCAACACAATCTCAACGCTGTGCGGGTCCGGCAGCTTCCTGCAATGCCCGTCATTCCACAGCGCTAGGTCATGCGTCCTGCGAGCCAGGATTCGATAGCGGCGGTCGCCACGGGCAACAGGTCCGGACGTTCAATGTAGTAGTGGTCGGCCCCGATTATGTCGACATAGGTCTTGTCCGTGCTCGCGACAGCGTCGAACAGGCGGCGGGCGTGGCTGGGCGTGCAGGCCAGATCAGCGGTGTTATTGACCACCAGTACGGGCGCGCTGATACGGGCTGCATTGAGAAGGCCGTTGGCGTTGCTGTCGTCATAGCTCCACTGTGAGAGCCAGGACCGCAGGGTTGTGAAGCGCGCAAGGCCAACCGGGCCGTCATTGGCAAGGCGGGGCTCGCCCAGGTAACAGGTGTGAGGACGGCGGTCGGAGGGATCCTGTGTGGGATCAGTCCAGCGCACGTCGCACATCGTGCCGTTGACGACGAAGGGCCGTTCCGCGTCTGGTTCGCCGGCGGCCCGCAAGGCTGCAAGCGTCGACCTCACACGCGCCGTGATGCGCTGGTTGCGGGCGATCTGCGCAGAGCGGAAGCGCGCCACGAACGCTGCAGAATAGGGCGGCTGTTCGGGACAATCGGCGGCATAGATGTTAAGCGCGGGGTCGCGATCAAAGGGACGATTTTCGTCGACGATCGAAGGGTCCATCCATTCTGTGAGGGTCACGGAGCGGCTGATGTGAGCGGCGAGCAGCATGACGCCATCGGCGGGCTGCAGGCCGGCGTTGACGAGATCGACGGGATCACCCGCCGGCGTATGCGTGATCGTGGGGTGTTCGGCCTGATCCTGGTAGAAGAGCGATAGCGATCCGCCGCCAGACCAGCCGGCAAGGATAACCTT
>CAIOHT010000177.1 GCA_903858185.1 uncultured Caulobacterales bacterium | reverse complement strand
CTGGCCAGCGGCGAGGTGAAGGCCTTCCACACCGCCCATGGCCGCGGCTCCGATCCGGCCCACACCGGTTTCGCCCAGCGGTTCTCGAACACCCCCAGCTCCTACGCCTCGTCGGTCGGCGCCTATCGCACGGCCGGTCCCGGCATGGGCGCCAAGCATGGTCCCAATGTCCTGCTCGACGGGCTGGAGCCGACCAATTCCGAGGCGCGTGACCGGGCGATCATCGTCCATGCCGCCGACTACTGTGAGCCCGCCTACCTCGCCGCCAACGGCAAGCTCGGCCGCTCCTATGGCTGCTTCAGCCTGAGCCGCGCGGACCTGGCGCAACTGCGCCCCGACATGGACGGCGGCCGCCTGCTGTTCGCGGGGATCTGAACCGCGGGGACATGCACTTCAGCGCCTGTCCCCGACCGGTCACGCCGTCCCTTCCGCCACCGCAGCGAGCCGCGCATAGGCCCCGCCCTTCGCCTTCAGCTCGGCGTGGGCGCCTTCCTCGATGATGCGGCCCTTGTCGAACACCAGGATGCGGTCGGCGTGGCGGATGGTCGACAGGCGGTGGGCGATGACGATGGTGGTGCGGCCGGCCATCAGCTCGTCCATCGCCGCCTGGACGGACAGCTCTGTCTCGACGTCGAGCGAGCTGGTCGCCTCGTCGAACACCAGGATCGGCGCGTCCGCGAGGAAGGCCCGCGCGATGGCCACGCGCTGGCGCTCGCCGCCCGACAGCTTGACGCCCCGCTCGCCGACCAGGGTGTCGTAGCCCTTCGGCAGGCGGTCGATGAACTCCTCGGCGCGGGCGCGGCGCGCGGCCAGCCGGATCTCGTCGAGGGTCGCGCCGGGCCGGGCATAGCCGATGTTCTCGGCGATGGTCCGGTGGAACAGGGCCGGGTCCTGGGGCACCACGGCGATGGCCCGGCGCAGCTCGCCCTGGGTCACGGCGGCGATGTCCTGGCCGTCGATGCGGATCGCGCCGGCGTTCAGGTCGTAGAGCCTCTGCACCAGCTTGACGAAGGTCGACTTGCCCGCGCCCGTCGCCCCGACCAGCGCCACCCGCTCGCCCGGCGCGATGCGCAGGGAGAAGCCGTCGTACAGCGGCGCGTCGGCGCTCTTGTAGGCAAAGGTTACGGCGTCGAACACGATCTCGCCCTCAGCGGCCCGGAACGGCTGCGGCGTCGCCGGATCGGCGACCTGGGGCGCCATGCCGGCGTAGTTGGCCACGTCCTCGACGTCGTCGACGCCCTTCTGGAACATCCGCACATTCTCGCCGATGTTCCGCAGATAGCCGTTCATCTGCATGAAGGTGGTGATGCCGAAGGCGATGTCGCCGGGCGTGGCGCGACCCTTGGTCCACAGCCAGACCAGCGTGCCGGTCATCACCGCCTGCAGCAGCATGGTCAGCAGGTTCTGCAGCAGCCAGATGTCCATGAACCGGCTCCAGGTGATCTGGACGGCGGTTCGCCACTCGGATGTCAGCTTGCCGAAGCGGGCTTCTTCGCGCGCCTCGGCGCCGAAGCTCTTGACGGTCGGGTTGGCGCTCAGGGCGTCGGCCAGCGCGCCGCCGATCCGCGAATCCAGCGCGTTGGAGCGCAGGTTGGCCGGCCGGACATAGACCTTCACCACCCAGAGGTTCACCCACAGAAAGGCGAACACCACCAACAGCGCCACGCCGCCGACCAGCGGCCACTGCAGCGCGATCAGGATCGACTGGCCGACGAGCAGCAGCAGCGCCGGGCCGAGCCACAGCACCACCGCGTCCGACACCCCGTCATAGCCCCACATGGCCCGCGACAGGCGCCGGACCGTCGCGCCGGCGAAGGTGTCGGCGTGCCAGTCGGCCGAGAAGGACTGGACCCGGCGGAAGCCCTCGTTGGTCATCTCCTCCATGTTCCGGGCGGCCAGCGGATTCCAGAACCGGAAGGCGATATTGCGGGTGACCGTGAAGGCCAGATAGGCGCCGACGAACAGGCCCCAGGCGACCCAGGCGCCGCTCGCGCCCTTGTCTGGTCCCGTCACTGAATCAACGAGGCCGCGCGCCGCCCAGGGCAGGGCCAGCTCGAACCCCATGGCCAGCAGCATCCCGCCCGCCGAGCCGAGCAGCAGCCATCGCCGCCGCAGCCAGAAGCCGGCGATGAAGGCCATGACCTGGCCGTTGGAGAGCACCCGTCCCCGGGTGACCTCCTCGTCTTCGTATTGCTCGCTCATGGAAAGACCTGTTGCGGGGTGTGTAATCCCGAACGGTGGTTTGCGGGAGGGGCGCTCACCAATTTGGTTATGGCGAGGCGGACGGGTCACAGGGCTGTGTGGTTCGAGACGCTCGGCTGATGCCTCGCTCCTCACCATGACGAACACGATTGCAGCGCAACCCGATGCGTCATCCTGAGGAGCGATCCCTCAGGATCGCGTCTCGAAGGACGCAGGGTCAGCGCCTTCGGGTCCCCCCGCCCCCGAACGGTCGCCACCTCAGGAACCCGATGATCGCCGGGCCTACGACCGGCGTCCTGAGCAGGGGGCGCACCGCATGTGGCCGGGTCTTGAGGAAACAGACCACGGCGCCGATCCAGAAGACCGTGGTCGGCAGACCGGGCGTCACCACGCCCACCGCCCCCACGGCCACGAGCGCCGCGCCCAGGCCGTCGAGCGCGGCGCGGGCGGCGGGCGACCGGCGGCGGTTCGGCGGCGGTGTCTCCATGCCGGCACTATTGCGGGTTCGGCCGCTTTCCGCCACCAACTCCCCATGAGCTCGATCCTGCCAGACGCCGCGCCGACCAACTGGGTGGACCGGTATGCGCCGGCCGCCCTGCGGCCGTGGCTGAAGCTCGGCCGGTTCGACCGGCCGACCGGGATCTGGCTGCTGATGCTGCCCGGCTGGATGGGGCTCGGCCTCGCCGCCGCCATGGGTGGCCGGGCGCCGGACCCGGTCCTGATGCTGCTGTTCTTCGTCGGGGCGGCGCTGATGCGCGCGGCGGGCTGCGCCTACAACGACATCGTCGACCGCGACATCGACGCCAAGGTCGCCCGCACAGCGGGCCGGCCGATCCCGGCGGGCCAGATCAGCGTGAAGCAGGCCTGGGCGTTCGTCATCGGCTGCTGCCTGGTCAGCCTGATCGTCCTGCTGTCGATGAACGGGTGGACGATCGGCCTGGGCGTCGCGTCGCTGGCGCTGGTTGCCGGCTACCCGTTCATGAAGCGGATCACCTGGTGGCCGCAGGCCTGGCTGGGCCTGACCTTCAACTGGGGCGCCCTGATGGGGTTTGCCGCGACTGGCGGCGCGCCGGGCTGGCCGGCGATCCTGCTCTATGCGGGTCTCGTGTTCTGGACCCTCGGCTACGACACCATCTATGCGGTGCAGGACCTCGAGGACGACGCCCTGGCCGGGGTCAAGTCGTCCGCCCTGCGGCTGGGCGACCAGGCGCCGCGGGCGGTGCTCGCCTTCTATCTGGTCAGTTTCTGTCTGGTGCTGACGGGCGCCTGGATCGGCGGGCTGGGACCGCTGTTCCTGCCGCCGGCGGCGCTGTTCGCGCTGCATCTGTCGCGTCAGGCGGCGAAGCTCGATGTGACTGATCCGGCCGGCGCCCTTGCGCTGTTCAAGGCCAACACCTGGGCGGGCGTGATCCTGGTGGTCGCGCTGGCCGTCGGCGTGTGGCAGCCGGGCGGGGCGTTCTGACGCCTGAAGGGGCGACCCACCGCCCGCCTACCCATCCCGCCATCGAGATGAGATAATCCCCGCATGGCCGTCGCAGCACGCGTGAAACCCCGGGACTTCTTCACCGACGAAGAGTGGGCGCCGCTGGCGGCCCGGTCCTCGTGGATGGGGATCTGGCTGATCGTCCACGCCTGGCTGACCATCGTCGCGGCGGGCGCGCTGTTCGTGATCTGGCCCAACCCGCTGACGCTGGTGCTGGCGGTGATGATCATCGGCTGCCGCCAGCTGGGGCTGGCGATCCTGATGCATGACGGGGCCCATGGCTGTCTGCACCCGAACCAGAAGGTCAACGACTGGATCGGCCACTGGCTGGCCGGCGCCCCGACCAACGGCGACCTGCAGCGCTATCGCGACTACCACCTGCAACACCACAAGTTCGCCCAGCAGGAAGAGGATCCGGACCTCGGCCTCTCCGCTCCGTTCCCGATCACGCGCCAGTCGCTGTGGCGCAAGGCGGTCCGCGATCTGACCGGCCAGACCTTCTACAAGCAGCGTATCCAGCCCTCGATCGACGCGTTCAGGACCGGCGGGAAGAAGGGCATACCCTTCGGCAAGACCGCGAAGGGCGTGCTGAAGTTCTGGTCGCCGTTCCTGATCTTCCACATTCCGGTGATCGTGCTGCTGTCAGCGGTCGGCCTGTGGTGGGCCTGGCCGGTGCTGTGGCTGCTGCCGATGGCGACCTGGTATCCGCTGATCACCCGCCTGCGGAACATCGCCGAGCACGCCCTGGTCGGCGTTGACCAGCCCGACCCCCTGCGCCACGCCCGCACGACCCTCGCCGGCCCGATCGCCCGGCTGCTGATGGCCCCCTACTACGTCAACTATCACTGCGAACATCACATGTTCATGCACGTCCCCTGCTGGAACCTGCCGAAGGTCCACCGGCTGCTGAAGCAGAAGGGCGTGATGGACAGGATG
>CAIOHT010000176.1 GCA_903858185.1 uncultured Caulobacterales bacterium | reverse complement strand
TTCGGCCAGATCCACGCCGCCGGCGCCGGCGCGCATGGCCGCGGCCCCGGCCGGATCAACCGGCCAGAGCGACAGCGCGCCCTGGGACGCCACGGTTCCATAAACGGCGGCGATCAGCATGCCGACCGAGAACAGCAGGATCGCCCGGGTCGCAAGCCTGCCCGTCGCCGCGGCGTTGGCCACCGAGACGATGCCGGTGACCAGCAGGCAGAAGACCAGCGGTACGATGGTCATCCGCAGCAGATTCAGCCACAGCCCGCCAACGGCCTCGACGATGCCGGCCGCCGCGGTCAGCGAGGCGTTTCCGAGGGCGTTGCAGGCGGCGCCCGCGGCCAGGCCCAGGATCAGGGCCACGAGCACGCGCGCGGCCAGGGAACGGAACATGGGGCTTCTCCGGTTGCGCCGGCCGCAAGCCTAGAAGATCGCCCGGGTTTGGGAAGGGTGCGCGGCGGCGATTGCGAAGCGCCTTCGCCTCACACTAGGCTGACCGGATGCAATCCCCGCCCGACCTGCCCCGCCCGCCGCTGGATGACGAGACCATCAACGGTCGCACCGTCGATCTGGAACTGGCCGACCTGCTGTCGCATGGCCAGGATCTGTGGAACGCCATCGGTGCGCGCGATGAACTGTGGGGCGGGATTCCATCAGGCCCCTTCCCGACCCAGCACGACTTCCTCAACTGGCTGTCGGACCGGGTCGGGCGCACCGACCAGCGCGCCTATGCGATCATCGACAAGGCCGGCGGCGGTCGGGTCGCGGCCGGGCTGTTCTTCCTGCTGCAGGTCAAGCCGGACATGGGCACGACCGAGATCGGACTGGTCTACGGTCCCGGCCTGAGCCGCACGGTCGGCGGCACCGAAGCCGTCTACCGGCTGGCGCAGTATGTGCTGGAGACCCATGGCTACCGCCGGCTGGAGTGGCGGTGCGGGCCGGACAATCCCGCCTCGATGCGGGCGGCCGAGCGCTACGGCTTCACCTACGAAGGCACGATGCGCCAGACCTACTGGCTGAAGGGGCACAACTGGGACACCCGGATCTATTCGATCCTCGACAGCGAATGGCCGGCCGTCAGTGCGCGGTTCGCCGCCTGGCTGGCGCCGGAGAATTTCGACGAGAAGGGTCGACAGATCCGGGCTCTGTCCGACCTCTAGCGGTCATCCCGGCCGGAGAGCCGGGGCCCGGCCAGCCGCAGTGCGGCGTCCGGGATGACCGATATGGAGATTAGCCGAAGGCGTTGAACCGGCCCGCTGCCTCTTCCCAATCCTGGACCACACGCTCCGCCCCCGCCTCAACCAGCCGCGCGGACGCGGACACGTCCATGTGGCCGCCGCCGGCGAAGCCCCAGACCGCCATGCCGGCCGCGCGGGCGGAGAGGACGCCATTGACGCTGTCCTCGATCGCCAGGCACCGCCCGGGCGCGACACCGAGCGCCGCGGCGGCGTGCAGGAAGACGTCCGGATGCGGCTTGGCGCGGGCCACCAGATCGGCCGAGTAGACGTGCGGATCGAAGGCCCCCAGCAGGCCGGTCAGCCGGAGCTTCTCGCGCAGGAAGGCCGCGCCCGAGGAACTGGCCACGGCCTTCGGCAGATCCAGCGCCCCCACGGCCGCGCCACAACCGGCGACCTCGACCAACTTCGTCTGGCAGGCGTCCCAACGCTGGACGTGAGCACGATGCAGGAAGTCTTCGGGAAGCGGCCGGCCTGTCCGGTCGAGGCAATCCTGCTCGAGCGCCTCGCGAAACGCGGCGTCGTTCAGGCCGAGAAAGCGATGGCGATACTCTTCGGGCGGGTAGACCAGGCCGCAGTCCGCCAGCAGGACGATCTCCACCTCGATGGCGAGAATCTCGGAGTCCACGAGGACTCCGTCACAGTCAAAGATCACGGCGGCGGGCGATTGCATGGCCACGCATAGCAAAAGGGCCTCCCGATCCGGAAGGCCTTTGGCATTCAACTCTGGTTTCGCACTGTGGGTCCGCGGGACTCCGCCGGGCCGACCTCGGGGGAGGACGTCAGGCCCGGCGGCGTTGCGCGGCGCGGATCACAGGCTGGCGACGTTGACGACGCCCGAGGTGGCGGCGGCGAGGGTGATGATCAGCGGCAGAACGGCGAGGGCCAGGCTGGCGAGCATGCTGAACTTGTGAACGGACTTGGTCGACATGTTTAAATCCCCTTGGATCGATGTGGTCGCGGGAAGTCCGCGTCCGGTGATCAGGGGTATAGGCAAGTGTTCGTACGGATACCCGTTAAGTATGGGTCATGACTTCGATTTAAGCTTATGACCGGATTGTAAGATGATTACTTGGATGTAATGTTTGGGGGCATAACAGGGATGGCCCAGGTGTCGGCAGTCAATACCGCTGTCCCGGCGAAGGCCGAGGCCCAGATCCAGCTACGGTGTTGGGCCCTTCGCGCGGATTTCGCACTCCAGGATCTGGACCCCGGCCTTCGCCGGGGAAACGGAACGGAGTGGGCGGGGCTCACCGCGGCCTCCTAAGGCTTCTCGGTCGGCGTCACAAGGAAGTGGCCGCGCAGGGCGGCGATCGGCGCGGCGCGCTGGTCCTGCCATGCCTCGACATGGACGTTGGCGATGCGCCGGCCGACCTTCTTGATCTCCGCACGGGCGTAGGTTGTCAGCGGCCGGCCGGAGCGCAGGTATTCGATCGACACGTCGATCACCCGCGGCTGACGCGCCTGACCTTCCTTGACCAGCAGCTGGGCCATCGCCGTCATCTCCATGAAGGCGCCCAGCACCCCGCCATGGATCGCCGGCAGGACCGGATTGCCGATCAGGTGCTCGCCGAACGGCAGGATGGCGGTCATCTCGTCGCCGGCCAGTTCGATCCGCAGGCCCAGGAACCGGGCGTAGGGAATGCGCGCCAGCATGGCGTCGACGGTTTCGGCGGGATCGCTCATTTCGGCTTACCGTCCTTGAGATTGGCCCCGAAGCCCCGGCCGCCGCTGGAATCCAGCATGAAGGCCGCCTGCGCCGCGGCTACCGGATCCGACGGGTCCACGTCGTAGGCCACCGCCCGCACGAAGGCGACCGAGCGGGTGACCTTGTAGCAGCTGGCCTTGGCGAAGATGTCCTTCCCCGGTTCGGCGGGGCGCATGTAGTCGATACGCAGGTCCAGCGTGGCGATGGTCTTGAATTCGGTCAGGCCGGTATGCACCGCCTGGCCGCAGGCGTGGTCGAGCAGGGCCGTGACGACGCCGCCGGCGATCACGCCTGTGTCCGGGTCGCCGATGAGTTTCTCGTCATAGGGCACCCGCAGGGTCGCGCCGTCGGCGTCGAGCGAGATGGTCTCCATCTTCAGGGCGATGGCGTGCGGACTGCCCTGGTTCATGGCGTTGACGAAGTTGCGCATGGCGTCGAGATGATCACTCATGCGTCGGGTTTAGACGTCGCGCGTTCCCATATCCAGATGCTGAAGCCCGAAGCCCTGCTGCACCCGACCCCGGCTGGCCTCTATTGCCCGCCCGGGGACTTCTACATTGACCCCGTGCGGCCGGTGGCGCGGGCGGTGATCACGCACGGCCACGCCGACCACGCCCGCGCCGGCCATGATCACGTGGCCGCAACGCCGCAGACGCTGGACATCATGGGCGTGCGATACGGCGAAGCGTTCGCCGGCGCTTCACGGCCGCTGGCCTATGGCGAGACGATCGAGCGCGACGGCGTGGAAATCACACTGGTTCCGGCCGGACATGTGCTGGGCTCGGCCCAGGTCGTCGTGCGCTGGAAGGGCATGACCATCGTCGTGTCGGGCGACTACAAGCGCCGGCGCGATCCGACCTGCGCGGCGTTCGAGCCCGTGCCCTGCGACGTGTTTGTCACCGAGGCCACCTTCGGCCTGCCCGTGTTTCGCCACCCGGACGCTGCGGACGAGGTCGCGCGACTGCTGACGTCGCTCGGGCAGTTTCCTGAGCGCGCCCATCTGGTCGGCGCCTACGCGCTGGGCAAGGCGCAGCGGGTCATCGCCCTGATGCGGGAAGCCGGACACGACCGCACAATCCATGTCCACGGCGCGATGGAGGGGCTGAACGCCCTCTACGCCCGGCACGGCGTGGACCTTGGCCCGTTGGCCTCGGCGACCGATGCGACCGGCAACCTGGCGGGCGAGATCATCGTCTGTCCGCCCTCCGCGCTCGCCGACCGCTGGAGCCGGCGCTTCGCCGATCCGGTCAGCGCCTTCTGTTCCGGCTGGATGCGCGTGCGGGCCCGGGCGCGCCAGCGCGGCGTCGAGCTGCCGCTGGTGATTTCCGATCACGCGGACTGGGACGAACTGACCGCGACGCTTGAGGAGCTCTCTCCCGGCGAGGTCTGGATCACCCACGGTCGGGAGGAAGCCCTGCTGCGCTGGTGCGCCCTGCGGGGACAGGCGGCGCGGGCCCTGGCCCTGGTCGGCTACGAGGAAGAGGACGAGGGCTAGATCCGGGCAAGGATTGGCGCGCGGTTCGACATCGCTGACGCCGGGATCGGCAGGCACAGCGTCAGATGGTCCGGCGGGTTTGCGCCACCCTGCTGTCCCCGCCCGGCGACAGCCTCGACGCGTGCGTGGACTGGCGCCCTGGCCGGTCACATGGTTTGTTGACCTTGCGGTCCCTGGCGGATCGCGGGGAGAGCGTCTCCGGATGAGCCGAAAGCCGCGAAACGACTATCGCACCCTCAATGCCGACGAGATCGTCGTCACCGTCAGCCGCCTGGTCGATCGGGTCAGGGAGCGGTTCCCGGACTCCGGCCTGAGCGGCACGGCGACCCAGCTGCTGGTGACCGCCAAGGACACGGCGCGCCGGGCGCGTGGCCTGTCACGACCCTATTTCGGGCTGCGCGCCCTGGTCATCCTGCTGACGACCGCCGGAGTGGCGGCGCTGGTCCTGCTGTTCAAGGACGTTGACTGGGCGGGCATCGCCGGGCGGACCAACGATCTGGCCCTGACCGAGACGCTGGAGTCGACGGTCAACCTGATCATCCTGATGGCCGCCGGATTGTGGTTCCTGCTGACGCTCGAGGAACGCTGGAAACGCGCGCGGACGCAGACAGCCCTGCATGAGCTGCGCGCCTTCGCCCACGTCGTCGACATGCATCAGCTGACCAAGGACCCGACGGTCCTGCTCGGCGGCGGCGGGTCGACGCCGTCCTCGCCGGAACGGCGGATGTCGCGGTTCGAGCTGACCCGCTATCTGGAATACTGCGCCGAGATGCTGGCCCTCACCGGCAAGCTGTCGGCCCTCTATGCGGGGGAAAGCCACGACCACGTGGTGATCGCCGGGGCCAGCGATGTGGAAACCCTCTGCACCGACCTTGGCCGCAAGATCTGGCAGAAGATCACCATTCTCGGAGATCTGGCCGAGCGCTGAGCCTTCTCCCCCGCCAAAGGAGGCAACGCTTCAGGCTTGATCTACATTGACGTCTCATGCGCGCCTTCGCCCGCCTTCTTGACCGACTGGCCTTCACCGCTTCGCGCAATGTGAAGCTGCGGCTGGTGCGCGATTTCCTTGCGGAAACGGCCGATCCTGACCGGGGCTGGGCGCTGGCGGCGCTGACCGGGAGCCTGACCTTCCAGGCGGCCAAGCCGGGGGCTATCCGCAAGGCGGTCGAGGCGCGGATGGACCCGGTCCTGTTCGGCTGGTCCTACGACTATGTCGGCGACCTGGCCGAAACCGTCGCCCTGGTCTGGCCGGCCGAGCCGGGCGCCAACCGCGAGCCCGAGCTGTCGGAAGTCGTGGACGCCCTGCGCACCGCGACGCGGGCGGAGGTCCAGCCGCTGATCGAGCGCTGGCTCGACGCCCTGGAGCCGGACGGCCGCTGGGCCCTGCTGAAGCTTGTGACGGGCGGCCTGAGGGTTGGCGTCTCCGCACGGTTGGCGCGACAGGCCTGCGCCGACCTGGGCGGGGTGACGGTCGCCGACATCGAGGAGGTCTGGCATGGCCTGACGCCGCCCTACGCGGACCTGTTCGCCTGGCTCGAAGGGCGGTCGGAGCGACCCCGCGCCGATACCCCCGGCCGCTTCCGGCCGGTGATGCTGGCCCAGCCGATCGACGAGGCCGTCGACTTCGCCCGGCTGGAGGCCGCCGACTATGTCGCCGAATGGAAATGGGACGGCATCCGCATCCAGGCCGTCCGGGAGCGTGGCGAGGCGCGGCTCTATACCCGCACCGGCGACGACATCAGCCACGCCTTTCCGGACGTGCTGGCAGCCCTGACGTTCGAGGGCGCGCTCGACGGTGAATTGCTGGTGATGCGTGAAGGCCAGGTCGCGCCGTTCGGCGACCTGCAGCAGCGGCTGAACCGCAAGACGGTGGATGCGAAGCTGCTGGCCGCCCATCCGGCCGCGATCCGGGCCTATGACCTGCTGCTCGACGGCGAGGAGGATCTGCGGGGACTTCCGTTCGCGGAAAGGCGAAAGCGGCTGGAGTCCTTTGTTTTCGCGGCGAACAGTCCACGGATCGACCTGTCGCCGCTGCAGCCGTTCGACAGCTGGGACGATCTGGCCACCCTGCGGGCGTCGCCGCCGGAGGGTGATCCGCGCATCGCCGAGGGGCTGATGCTCAAGCGCAGGGACAGCGCCTATGAGGCCGGCCGCCCGAAGGGGCCCTGGTTCAAGTGGAAGCGCGACCCGCACCTGATCGACGCGGTGCTGATGTATGCCCAGCGCGGGCATGGAAAACGGTCGAGCTTCTATTCCGACTTCACCTTCGGCGTCTGGCGCGAGGACGCCGCCGGCGACCGGGCGCTGACCCCGGTCGGCAAGGCCTATTTCGGATTCACCGACGAGGAACTGAAGCAGCTCGACAGGTTCGTGCGCGACAACACCATCGACCGGTTCGGCCCGGTCCGGTCGGTGACCGCGAACGCCGACTTCGGCCTGGTGCTGGAGGTCGCGTTCGAGGGCCTGCAGCGCTCGACCCGCCACAAGAGCGGCGTCGCCATGCGGTTCCCGCGCATCAGCCGCATCCGCTGGGACAAGCCTGCACGGGAGGC
>CAIOHT010000175.1 GCA_903858185.1 uncultured Caulobacterales bacterium | reverse complement strand
CGTTGAAGTTGCCTTCCACATCCGCGAACGTGACAGCCGCATCCAGCAACTGGGGCGTGGCGTTGACCGTGTTCTCGCCGAAACTGATCGACGTAGCGAAACCGGTCAGGGTGGGCGAGTCGTTGACGCCGGTGATGTCGACATTGACCACGCCCAGGGTGACCACGCCGGAACCGTCGTTGGCCGTGAGGGTCACGGTCGCGGCATTGTCGCCGGCGGCGTTGAGGGCGCCGGTGTAGCGCACCGCCGAAGCGGTATCGAGGAAGGTGTTGATCGCCGCAACAGTGCCCGAGAGGGTCAGGGCGCCGGTGCCCGAGCCGGTCACGGTCACGTCGCCGCCGGTGGTCGCGGTCATGGTCCCGGCGCTGGCGGTCAGGACGACCGTGATCGCGCCCGGAGAGTCCGGATCGACCAAGGCTATCGCCGACAGGTTCAGGTTGGAGGCCACATCCTCGGTCACCGTCACATCGGTGGGCAGACCAGTGGCTGAGGGGTCAATGGTCTCCGCCGTATCCCGGATCGGCACGATCAGGTTGACGGAGTCCGTGCCGCCGTTGCCGTCGTTGGCCGCCAGGGTGATGGTGGCGGAGGCCGGCGGGGTGTCGGTGTCAGCAAGGTAGCTGACGGTGCTGGTCGCATTGGTGTTGAGCAGGGCCGCGATCTGGGCTGCCGTGCCGGTGATCGTGACGCTGTCCGTCCCCGAGCCGGACACACTCGCGCCACTGGTTCCGGCGGTGACGGTCAGCAGGCCGTAGTTGGCCGACAGGGTCACGGTCA
This sequence comes from uncultured Caulobacterales bacterium, assembly GCA_903858185.1. Classification (GTDB taxonomy): domain Bacteria; phylum Pseudomonadota; class Alphaproteobacteria; order Caulobacterales; family Caulobacteraceae; genus Caulobacter; species Caulobacter lacus. The sequence goes on along the minus strand of CAIOHT010000175.1, from coordinate 6,692 downwards.
GGATGTCGGCCACATCGGCGTCGGTGACCGTGAAGCCGGTGTTCTTCAGGTCCAGCGCGACCTGCTCGACCGCCGACGGGCCGACGTTGAAGACCCGGGCGCGAATGGCCCCGTCTACCGTGTCAGCGTTGGTACTGCCGAAATCTGCCCAGGAGATGGCGAAGCCGCCATTGGGCAGGGCGGTGATCTCGGGTCCAGCCTGGTGCCCCGGCATCGCCGTGTTCACGAGAATCTCCGATCCGACCTTCGCGCCGGTGGCGGAGAATACCTGGGCGCGGACAGCGCTGTCGGAGGTGTCCGGCGCGGTCTTGCTGGCGTCCTCCCAGGTGATCACAAACCCGCCGTTGGACAGGGCCGTGATCCGGGGGAGGGTTTGGCCGGCCGATGTCGAGGAATTTGCGAGGATCTCGGTCCCGACTTTGGAGCCGTCGGCGGCGAAGACCTGGGCCTTTATGGCCGCGGCGGCTGTATCTCCACCCGCGCCGCCGGCGCCACGGCTTTCGTCGGCCCAGGTGACAACGAAGCCACCGTTCGACAGGGCGGTGATCTGTGGATCGTACTGAGGGTTCAGCGTGGCGGTGTTGACGAGGATTTCTCCGCCGACCTTGACGGCGGCTGCGGTGAACACCTGCGCCCGAACAGCGCTGCCTATCGTATCCGGGACGGTGCCGCTGGTGTCGGTCCAGATGACCACAAAGCCACCATTCGACAGGGCCTCAATCTGGGGGGCTGCCTGCTGGTTCTCCGTCGCGGTGTTCACCAGAAGTTCGGCGCCGACCTTGTCGCCGCCCGCGGTGAACACCTGCGCCCGGATGGCGCTAGGGGAGGTGTCGTCGGCGCTACCGCTTTCGTCCTGCCAGGTGACCACGAAGCCGCCGTTCGACAGGGCGGTGATTGCGCCGCTGTGTTGGTCACCCGTCATTATCGTATTGACGAGAATCTCGGTCCCGACCTTGACGCCGGCGGCGGTGAACACCTGCGCCCGTACGGCGGTGCCGGCCGTATCGGGGGCGGCGCGGCTGTAATCACGCCAGGTAATGACAAAGCCACCGTCCGTCAGGGTGGTGATCAGGGCACCGTCCTGGCCCTTTGAGGTCGTGGTGTTGACGAGAATCTCGGTCCCGACGGCCATGCCCAGGGCGGAAAAAACCTGCGCCCGGATCGCGCTGCCGGAGTTGTCCGGTTCGGTCCGACTGTCGTCTAGCCAGGTGATCACAAACCCGCCGTTCGGCAGCGCGGTGATCTGCTGAAAAGTCTGAATACCCTCGGTGATGGTGTTGACGAGGATCTCGGTCCCCACCGCGTTCCCGCCTGCGGTGAACACCTGCGCCCGCACGTCGAAAAAACTCGTGTCAGAGACGGTCTGGCTGAAGTCCGTCCATGTGATCACGAACCCGCCGTTCGCCAGCGTCGCCATCACCTGACCGTACTGGGTGCCCGCCGTGGTGGTGTTGACGAGAATCTCCCCTCCGACCACCGTAACATCCGGCGTGAAGCCCACCTCCGGCGCGTTGTTCGTCACATCGGCCGTATCCTCGATCGGCAGGATCAGGTTGGTCGAGGCCGTGCCGCCGCGGCCGTCGTTGGTCGCCAGGGTGAGGGTCGCCGAGGCGGGCGGGGTGTCGGTGTCGGCCAGGAAGCTGACCGTACTGGTTCCGTCGGTGTTCAGCAGCGCGGCGATCTGGGCCGCCGTTCCGGTGAGGGTCACGCTGGAGGTGCCGGAGCCGGACACGGCCGCGCCGCTGGTTCCCGCGGTGACGGTCAGCAGGCCATAGGTGGTCGACAGGGTGACGGTCTGAATGTCCGCAGCGTTGGCGTCCGTGATGGTGAAGCCGGTGTTCTTCAGATTCAGCGAGACCTGCTCGACGGCCGAGGGACCGACGTTGAACACTTGCGCCTTGACGGCGGCGCCCGACGTATCGCCACCCGCGCCGCCGACGCCAGCGCTGTTGTCCTCCCAGCTGACCACGAAGCCGCCGTTCGGAAGGGCGGTGACCACCATTCTCGTCTGGTCGCCCGCCGTAGCGGTATTAACCAGGAGTTCCGTGCCCAGGCGAGCGCCGCCGGCGGTGAATACCTGGGCCTTGATCGCAGAGCTGCTCGTATCTCCGCCGGCGCCGCCGACACCGGCACTATAGTCGAGCCAGGTGATCACGAAACCGCCGTTCGACAGAGCAGTCATGGTTGGTATCAGTTGAAAGCCACTCGTCGCCGTGTTGACGAGGATTTCGCCGCCGACGAGGGTTCCGTTGGCGGCGAACACCTGGGCCTTGACGGCGTGGCCGGACGTGTCGCCCCCGGCGCCGCCGACGCCGGCGCTGCTGTCCAGCCAGGTGATGACGAAGCCGCCGTTCAAAAGGGTCGTAATCTGCGGAGCTTCCTGGTTTCCCGCCGTGGCGGTGTTGACCAGAAATTCTCCGCCGACCTTGGCGCCGCTGGCGGAGAATATCTGGGCCCGAACTTCGCTATTGAAATTGTCCATCGGGTTAGTGGCGGTGCTTCGATCATGCCACGTCACGACAAACCCGCCGTTCTGCAAAGGAGTCAGAGTCGCGCTCGCCTGCGAATACTGCGTGGTCGTATTGACCAGGATTTCCGTTCCCGTCGGCGTCCCGTCGGCAGTGAACACCTGGCCCTTCACGGCCAGCCCGCTGGTATCGCCGGTCGCTCCGCCAGTACCCCGGCTGTCGTCATACCAGGTGACCACGAAGCCGCCGCCCGACAGGGCGACGACTTTTTGACCGCCCTGATCTGAACCGCCGACATTCGCGGTGGCGGTATTGACCAGCCTTTCCGAGCCCACGCGCGCACCATCGGCGGTGAAGACCTGGGCCTTGATGGCGGCGAAGGTAGCATCGCCCGTCGCCCCGCCGACGCCCCGGCTCCGGTCGAGCCAGGTGACCACGAACCCGCCGTTCGAGAGCGCGGTGGACTGGGCGCCGGTTTGATCGGACGCCGTCGCGGTGTTGACGAGGAACTCCGACCCCAGGGCCGCACCGCTGGCGCTGAACACCTGCGCCTTGATGGCAGAGTTGCTCGTATCTCCGCCGGCGCCGCCGACACCGGCACTATAGTCGAGCCAGGTGATCACGAAGGCGCCGCTGGGAAGCGCCGTAATCTGCGGCCCGCCTTGATTGCCGGCCGTGGCGGTGTTGACGCTGATTTCCGCTCCGACGGGAGTCCCGTCCGCCGCGTACACCTGCGCCCGCACTTCCTCGTTCGTGGAGCCCGGAAAGCCCGTTATCACGCCGCTGCTCCAGGCGATCACATAACCGCCGTTCGCGAGGGCGGTGATGCTGGGCGAACCCTGGCCGTCGGCCGTCGTCGTGTTGACGCGGATCTCCCCGCCCGTCCGCGTCACCGTCGGCGTAAAGCCCACGACCGGTGCGATGTTTGCGGGCGGCGGGGGGCTGGGCGGCGGGGGGGTGGCGCCGGTTCCGCTCCCGCTGACGAGGCCGTCGAAACCGTCCGCCGTGGTGCTGGTCAAAATCTGCCTGGCCATGATCGTCCCCCGAAACGCCACGCGCCGCTCGCAGTCCGAGCGCGCGAAAGCGCGACAATGAGCCGATGGATCAGTGTTATGCCAGCGGTGGATTACCCGATTTGCGGTTGTCGCCGATGGGCCGCCCGCAGCGAATCTAGCGACTCAACGCAGACGTGCGCCGGCGGCGTTGCGGCGAGTTCACCTCAGAGGCGAACTACCAGCAATCATGGGAGTTTGGTCGAGAATAGCGCCCGTCCTTCCATCCAACGACTCCGGACTCCGCTGTCTGAGTTAACCATGTTTTAATAACATATGATCCGGAATTTTGGCACAAATCGCCCTGGCGGCAGCATTTTACAATGTCGTTGTTTTTGATAAATCGAAATCGTCAGGTTAATATCCGGGACTTATGCGATCGAATACAGTATAAATGGTGCGTCAATCAGATCTGGCAATTCGCCTGGGTTCTGCCCGTGTTGACACATATTCCGCCGAACTGATTTACTCATTTTACGGAAATTGGGCCGGGGGCCGGTCCAAACCCGCAGGCGAGAGGGGCGCGGTGTCCAGGGCGGCCACATCCAAAGCGGCAGCGGAGGCCCAGCGGCTGCACGCACACGGGCGCGTTCTGGCCCGCCCCGTCACCAACCTGATGCTGGACGAGCTGGCCCGGCTGATCGAGCAGTTTGAGGGCGACTATCTGATGTCGCTCATCGACCTGTCGATCATCCAGGCGACCCGCCCGACCGGCAATCCCGAGGTTGATGACACGCGCGCGATCAGCGCCCTGGCCATCGGAAGGGCTCTTGGCCTTCCCTATGAAACCTGTCGGCGCAAGGTCCGTGACCTGGAGGCCGCCGGACTGTGCCGGCGGGTCAGTACCAACCGCCTGGCAGTCGCCCGGGGCCGTCTGGAAAACCCCGCCTACCGGGCCCAATGCGACGCGCGCTGGCGCAACCTGCGCCTCTACCTGGTTGAACTGCGGGACATCGGCTTCGATCTGAACGAGTTCGGCGAGGTCTCCCCGCAAACCGCGGTCAAGGCGCCGAACCTGTCCCGGACCATTGCCTGGCTGATGGACGACTTCATCCTGCGCATGCAGGAGGCGCGGATCACCAACGAGGAGGACGCCTTCAACAGCCTGGTGATGACCGCCCTGAGCAACATGAACGGCGAGACGATCCGGGCCGACCGCGAGCTGACCTGGATGTACGCCGGCGGGGATACGCCACCGCCCGATTCCCTCCGCACGCCGGTGACCATCGCGATGCTCGCCCGCCGCGTGAAGATCAGCGAGGACGTCATCGGCCGGCGCGTAAACGCCTATCTCCAGCGGGGCTGGATCAGCAGGGTCCACGGCGGCTACATGCATGTGATGGCCAAACAGGTGAGCGCCGAGGCCCACGAGTCCCGCAACCTGATGAACCTGCGCTTTCTGCAGTTCGTGCAGGCCTTGCGCCTACTGGGCGTTGACCCCGCGACGGTGACGGCGGACTGATCGCCGCTCCGGCCGGGACCCGGCCGGCGGTCGAACCGCTGTGGCCCCGGGGGGCTCTTGTTGACGGCCTTCAAGCCGGACTGATCTACTCAGATTGCGGGATTCGGCTGCGGGAACGCTTATCCAGCGCAGGACGGAAGGGGCCCGATGTCAGAAGCCACGGTCGATTCAGAGCAGATGCACGCCCAGTCGAGGGTCATCTCGCGCTGTATCGGCCATCTGACGCTCGACGAAATCGCCCGTCTGAATGCGCGCGGTGACGGAGATTATGTTCGGTCGCTGATCGAACTGTCGATCATCCAGGCCACACGCCCTGTCGGCGACGATCCGGACGAAGTGAACCGGTTGATCAGCGTCAGGGCGGTCGCCGCATCCATCGACGTCCCTTACGAGACCTGCCGCCGCAAGGTGCGCGATCTGGAAGCTGCGGGGCGCTGCGTGCGCGTCGGCGCGAACCGGGTGGCGATGCCGGCCGATCTGCTGGACGCGCCGGCCTATCAGGCGGATTGCGACGACAGGTGGCGAAGTCTGCGCGGTTATCTCGTTGAACTCAGGGATATCGGCTTTGACTTCCGGCAGTTCGGGCGGGTCTCACCGCAAGTGAAGGTCAAGGCGCCGTCGCTTTCCCAGTCAGTCGCCGCTCTGATCGACGACTATATGCTGCGGCTGATCGAGGCGCGGCCCAAGGCCAGCGACAGCGCAACGGACACCAATATCCTCATCGCGGTCATGACGATGAACGGCGAACTGATACGGCGAGACCGCGATCTGACGTGGACCTACGCTGCGACCGAAACGGCGCCGCCCGATCATCTCCGGATGCCGGTGACCATCGCCACGATCGCGCGGCGTCTGAACATGAGCGAAGACGTCGTGGGGCGACGGCTGGGCCAGTATGTCCGGCGGGGCTGGATCCAACGGGTCCGCAAGGGCTATCTCTACGCGATGGGCCAGCAGCAATCGGCCGAATTCCGTCACGCCCAGCACCTGACGATCCAGCGGTTCTTCCAGCTGGTGCAGGCCCTGCGGCAGTTGGGCGTTGATCCGGTCACGGTGAAGGTGGGCTGACTCCGAACGAGGCTTTCCGAATCGCGAGATTCACCGGGGGTGCGGCGCCGCCTCGCTCCGGGGCGCTCTCTGGCGCGAATCCCCTGCGCCCCTGTGTGGAGTGACCCGAACCGGGACGGGTTGGCGCCGGCCGTGTCGCGAGAGGACGCCACGGCGCGAACGTCCGCCGCGAGAACGCCTGTGCTCGCTAAATCATGACGTGAGCAAATCCCGCAGCGCACGCAATAAACTTTCGCTTTTCTGCTGCCGGGCGAACGTTGATCATTCAGCAGGGGGTGACGGCTCGACGATACTCCGTATCTTGCATATCGCTGAAACTCAGGCCGCGCGTTCGGCCCATCTGTTGGGGGACTACCATGGCCGATTTTCCGGGCACTGCGGGCGACGACACCATCACGGGCACGGAAAACGATGACACCATCGCCGGGCAATCGGGCAACGATAACCTGCAGGGCGCCGGCGGCAACGACATCATCGAGGGCGGTACCGGCAACGACGTCATCAACGGCGGCGACGGCGTTGATACGGTCAGCTACGAGAACTCGCCCAACAGTGTCGGGGTCTTCGTCAACCTGACCTCGGGTACGACCAACGGCGACGCCGGCAATGACACGATCACCAATGTCGAGAACGTCATCGGCT
>CAIOHT010000174.1 GCA_903858185.1 uncultured Caulobacterales bacterium | reverse complement strand
GAAGGTTGGTTTGCTGTCGGCGCCCACATCGATGCCATTGAACGGATTGGACGCGCCGGTGACAGCCGTGAAGGCCCCCGCCGTGCCGACTGTCCCGTTGCGGAAGGTCAGCAAGGCGCCAAGGCTCTCGCCCACCACCAGGTCCCGGTCGCCGTCGCCGTCCAGGTCGACAAAGGTCGGTGCGCTGCGGAAGCCCACATCGATGCCGTTGAAGGGGTTGGACTCGCCGGTGACAGCCGTGAAGGCCCCTGCCGTGCCCACCGTCCCGTTGCGGAAGGTCAGCAAGATGCCAGTGCCCTCGCCGACCACCAGGTCCCGGTCGCCGTCGCCGTCGAGGTCGACAAAGGTCGGGGCGCTGAGGTAGCCCACATCGATGCCGTTGAAGGGGTTGGACGCGCCGGTGACAGCCGTGAAGGCTCCTGCCGTGCCCACCGTCCCGTTGCGGAAGGTCAGCAAGATGCCGGCGTTCTCGCCCACCACCAGATCCTGGTCGCCGTCGCCGTCCAGGTCCACAAAGGTCGGGGTGCTGAAGTAGCCCGCATCGATGCCGTTGAAGGGATTGGACGCGCCGGTCGCGGCGGTGAACGTCGTTGCGCCCGACGCGCCGAGGTCGCCGCCCGCTGCATCGGTGACGTTCAGGCGCAGATTGCGGGCCGCCGTGGGGGTGTTCGAGACATTGGCATAGGTCAGGTTCTGGATCAGGGCGTCGATCGCCGCCGAGGTCGCCGCCGCGTTGAAGGTCACCGTAAAGGTCGCGCCAATGCCGCCGGAGGCGGCGCCGATCGCCACCGCCGCCGCGCCGCCGACGCCGTCCGCGTCGTAGTAGACCACGCCCGCCACCAGGCTGATCACCGCTCCGCTCAGGATCGAGACCCTGTCCTCGGCCAACAAGCCGCTGACGGTAAGGGCGCCGCCGTTGAAGTTACCCTCGGCGTCGCTGAAGCTGACATCGCTGTCGATGACCTGGGGCGTGGCGTTGACGGTGTTTTCGGCAAACGTCGGTGCGTTGAAACCGGAAAGCGTAGGCGAAGCCATGGATCAGGCCTTGTCACACGCGGACGGACGTCTGTCGCCAGACGTCTGGTCAGCAAAAATGGGCCTGACTTGACACGCCGGTACCGAAGTCCCGGCGTTCGTTAGCCCCCCGCGTTAACCAGATCACAGATCTTCGTTCTGCGAAAGGACGGAGCGCCCATTCCGGGCGTGCGGGTCACGTGTGCCGCAATACCTGGCAGTTGACCGTGTAGACAGGGGGTCTTCGGGCTGGCGACGGCGACCGTGCGCCGCCGGCCCAACCTACTCCGACGGTTCGGTGCTGCTCGCCGGCGCGCCATCGCCTCCCCCCGGATATCCGGCGGAGGTTAAGATGATGCAAGTGAGCCGTAGGGGCCGGGTCGTTGTTTGCGGCCCGCCGATCTGACCCTAGAGCACCCAGCCGCCGTTCACGTCGCCACCGCCGGTGTAGAGGTTGGTGGTCGTGCCAGTGATGTTGCCGTTGATCTCCACCAAGAGGTCGGCCTTGCTGTCGCCGTCGACATCCAGCTGAAGCACGCTCTTGCCGCTGATGAACTTCAGCGTCGCCTGGCCGGCCACGCCGGTGAAGTTGCTGACGAAGGTGAACGCCTGGTCACCGGCGAGGATCGCGTTGGCGTCGATGGCGCTGAGGTCGATGCGGTCGCCCCCGGCAAAGCTGAGGTCGAGGATCACGTCCTTGTCGGCGGCCAGCCCGAATCCCGGACCCGTGCGTCGGATGTCCGCGTTGATGAACACGAACGCATCCGCCCCCGCCCCTCCGGTCAGCCGGTCCTGCCCGGCGCCGCCGGTGAGGACGTCATTGTCGGCCCCGCCGTCGAGGGTGTCGTTGCCGGCCTCGCCATTGAGCGCGTCATTGCCTTCCAGCCCGTTGAGGACATCGGCGCCATCGCCGCCACTGAGGGTGTTGGCCCCGCTGTTGCCGGTCAGGGTGTTGGCCAGGCCGTTGCCGGTCCCGTTGAGATCGCCCGACCCGGTCAGGGTCAGGTTCTCGACGTTGGCGGTCAGGCTGTAGCTGATCGAGGCGGAGACCGTGTCGGCACCGGTTCCTATGCCTGCGTCTTCGGTGACAACGTCGCCCGCGTCGTCGACGACATAGCTGTCGTGACCGGTCCCCCCGATCATCGTGTCCGCGCCGGTCCCGCCGTCGAGGGCGTCATTGTGAGCGCCGCCGTTCAGAATGTCGGCTCCGGCCCCGCCGTTCAGGGTGTCGTTCTGCGTATCGCCGTTGAGGGTGTCGTCATCGTCGCCGCCGTTCAGGATATCGTCCCCGCCGCCGCCGTTGAGGGTGTCGTTGCCCGCCAGGCCGCTGATCACGTTGGCCAGGCTGTTGCCGGTGATCACATTGCCCCCGGTGTTGCCGGTCCCCGACCAGGCCCCGCCGTTGCCGAGCGTCAGGTTTTCCAGCCCCGAACCGAGGGTCCAGTTGAACCGGCTGTGCACCAGATCGATGCCGTCGCCGCCGGTCTCGTCGGTCGTGTCGCCGGCGTTGTCGACGACGTAGGTGTCGTTGCCGGTCCCGCCCGTCATGGTGTCGGCGCCTTCCCCGCCCCTGAGGTAGTCGCCGCCGTCGCCGCCAATCAGGAGATCGTTGCCGCTACCGCCGTCGATGAAGTCGTCGCCATCGCCACCATCGATCTGGTCGTTCAGGGCATCGCCCAGCACGGTTTCGCCGGCGGCGGTGCCGGTGACCGGCTCGTTCTGGCTGGTGACCGTCACGGTGATCGAGGGGGCCAGCCCGCCGAGGTTGTCGCCCGAGGCGTTGAACACATTGATCTCGAGGCTCCGGCTCTCCGTCGGGGCGTCGCTGACGTTGGCGTAGGTCAGGTTCTGGATCAGGGCGTCGATGGCCGCTGAGGTGGCGTTGGCGTTGAAGGTGATGGTCAGCGCTCCGCCGACGCCGCCTGCCAGGCTTCCAATGACCACGCCGCCATAGCTGACATCGGCGCCCGCAAGGCCGATCTCGCCGGCGCCCGCGCCCTGGTGGTTTACGGAGACTCGGTCCTCGGCCAACAGGCCCGAAACGGCAAGGCTGCCACCGTTGAAGTTGTGACCGGCCCCGGAGAAGACGACATCCGCGTCAAGCCGATGCGGTGCGGCGTTGACGAAATTCTCCAGGAAGGTCACCGAGGGCTCGAGGCCTGTCAGGGTCATAGGCTGCGCATCCGACTCGGCCGTGACCGTGACGGTGATCGACGGGGCAAGGACCGTGATGTTCTCAAGATAGTTCAGCCTGCCGTAGAAATGTCCGACCATGACATCGAGGTCACCGTCACCGTCCAGGTCGACAAATTCGGGGGTGGTTTCGAGTGTACCGCCGCCATCCGGGCTGAAGCCGAAGTCGTCGAACGGATTGTCCCCGCCCGTGCGCTCGGTGAACACCGGGGCCATGGTCGTGCCGGTGTTCTCGAAGTAGTTCAGGGTGCCGCTATTCGCCCCGATCAGGGCATCCAGATCGCCGTCGCCGTCCACGTCGCCAAAGGTGGCGACGCTGAGCCCGCCGACATTGACCCCGTCGAATGGATTGGTCCCACCGGTGCGCTCGGTGAACGCGGGGTCCGCGACCGTGCCGGTGTTCTCGAAATAGCGCAGGCTGCCGTAGTTCTCCCCCACGACAAGGTCCAGATCGCCGTCGCCGTCCAGGTCAGCGAAGGCGGCGGCGGCGTAGTAGCTGAAATCGGCACCGGGCAACGGATTGTCCTCACCCGTCCGCTCGACAAACACGGGGGCCTGGGCCGTGCCGGTGTTCTCGAAATAGGTCAGGAAGCCGTCGCGATTCCCGATCACGGCGTCCAGATCGCCGTCTCCATCCAGGTCCACGAGGTCGGGGATACTCCGAAAGCCGACGTTGATGCCGGTAAAGGGACTGTCCCCGTCCGTGCGCTGGACAAACACCGGGGCTGAAACCGTGCCGGTGTTCTCGAAATAGCGCAGCGAGCCGTCACTCTGCCCGACGAGCGCGTCCAGGTCGCCGTCGTCGTCCAGGTCGCCGAACGAGGTGCCGGCGCGGCGGTCAAATTCGACGCCGTCAAACGGATTGGCCGCGCCGGTGCGCTCCGTGAAGGTCGGTGCACCCAAATAGGTGCCGCCCGCCGCCTCGGTGACGACCAGACGCAGATCGCGGCTGGCGATCGGCGTGTCGCTGACGTTGGCATAGGTCAGGTTCTGGATCAGGGCGTCGATGGCCTCTGACGTCGCACTGGCGTTGAAGGTGATGGTCAGGGTCCCGCCGACCCCGCCCGCCAGGGCGCCGATAATGACCCCGCCGAACGTCACGTCCGTCCCCGCCAGCCCGATCTGGCCCGCGTCCGTACCCTCGTTGCGCACCGAGGCCCGGTCCTCGGCCAGCAGGCCCGACAGGGCCAGGGTCCCGCCGTTGAAATTCCCCTCCGCGTCGGCAAAGGTCACGTCCGCGTCCAGAAGTTGCGGCGTGGCGTTGACGGTATTCTCCGCAAAGGTCACCGCCGTCGCGAACCCGGTCAGGGTCGGCGCGTCGTTGACCGCGGTGATGTCGATGTTGACAGTGCCCAGGTTCACGTCGCCCGAGCCGATGCCGTCATTGGCGGTGACGATCAGGGTGGCGGCGTTGTCGCCGCTGGCGTTGAGCGCGCCGGTGTACTCGATGTAATAGGTGGCGTTGTCCAGATAGTTGTCGATGGCCGAGCGCGTGCCGGCCAGCACCAGCGTGCCCGTGCCGCTGCCCGACACCGTCACGTCCTTGGAGTCCACCGCCGTCATCGCGCCCACGCTGACCGTCATGGTCATGGTGATCTCGCCGGTGTTGTCCAGATCGCCCAGCGTCACCGCCGACAGGTCCAGTTTCGAGACCACATCCTCGATGACGGTCACGTCGGTCGGCAGGCCCGTCAGCGACGGCGCATCCGCCTCGTCCGTGACCGTGACGGTGATCGACGGACCGGAGACCGTGGTGTTCTCAAGATAGAACAGACCGCCGTAGAAATCCCCGCTCACAGCGTCCAGATCGCCGTCGCCGTCCAGGTCAGCGAACGTGGGCGTACTGCGATGACCGTCACCCAGATCGAAACTGTCGAAGGGGTTGTCTTCACCGGTGCGCGAAACGAACACCGGGGCCGCGGCGGTGCCGGTGTTTTCGAAAAAGTGCAACTTGCCGTCCCGCGCCCCGACGATCAGGTCGAGATCGCCATCGCCGTCCATGTCGGTGAACGTGGGGGCCTTGAACGAGCCGAAGTCTATGCCGTCGACGGGATTGTCGAGGCCGGTCCGCTGCGTAAACGCCGGGGCGAGCGCCGTACCGGTGTTCTCAAGATAGCCGAGGGATCCGTACCGCATGCTGAGCACGGCATCCAGGTCCCCGTCCCCGTCAAGGTCCGCGAGGGTGGCGGCGCCACCATAGCCCAGGCTCGTGCCGCTGAACGGATTGGTCCCGCCGGTTCGCTCGGTGAACTCAGGGGCCGCAGCCGTGCCGGTGTTCTCAAGATAGCGCACGTTCCCGGAAGAGTCGGTGAACACAGCGTCCTGGTCGCCGTCGCCGTCCAGATCAGCGAGGGTTGGGTGTTTGCCGTTGAAGGTCATGCCGTCGAACGGATTGTCGAGGCCGGTCCGCTGCGTAAACGCGGGGGCGAGCGCCGTGCCGGTATTTTCAAGATAGAGCAAAGGTCCCCAGTAGTTGCCGACCACAGCGTCCAGGTCACCGTCCCCGTCCAGATCAGCGAAGGCAGACGCACTGAGATCGCCCGAATCGATGCCGGAGAAGGGATTGTCGCCTCCGGAGAGCAGGGTGAACGCCGGCGCTCCGCCCAGGGAATCCCCTGCCGCATTGGTGACGTTGATCGACAAGGTCCGGCTGGTCGTCGGTGTGTTGCTGCTGTTGGCGTAGGTCAGGTTCTGGATCAGGGCGTCGATGGCCTCGGCCGTGGCGCTGGCGTTGAAGGTGATCGTCAGAACCGCACCGGAACCGCCGGCAAGGGCGCCGATGACTTCGCCGGCGAAGGTCACATCAGCCCCGGACAGGCCGATCTCACCCGCGCCCGTTCCCTGGTTGCGCACCGAGACACTGTCCTCGGCGAGCAGGCCGGACACGGTCAGACGACCACCGTCGAACCCGCTTCCGTTGCTGGTGAAGACGACATCGGCGTCGAGCAGTTGAGGCCCGCCGTTGACCGCGTTTTCGAGGAAGGTCGCCGAAGGCCCGAACCCGTTCAGCCTCACCGGCGGCGGGGTGATATCGACATTTACGACGCCGAGTTCGACTGCGCCCGAGCCGTCGTCCGCCGTGATCGTCACCGTGGCCGCATTGTCGCCGCTGACACCCGGTGCGCTGGTGTACTGGATGGTCGAAGCGGAAGTCAGGAAGGAGCCGATGGCCGAAGCCGGGCCCGTCAGGGTGATCGCGCCCGTGCCCGAGTTGGTCACGGTGACGCCGAAATCACTGCTGGCCGTCAGGGTTCCGGAGGAGGCCGTCAGGACGACGGTGATGTCGTCGGTATCAGGGTCGGTCAATGTGAGGCCCGACAGGTCAAGGTCGGACGCGACCTCCTCGATCACCGTCACGTCCGTGGGCAGGCCGGTGACCTGCGGGGCGTCGTTCTCGGCGTTGACCGTAACGGTGATGGTCTGGCCGCGGATCGGGCCGAACTCGACGTAACGTAAACCGTAAAACGGAAAGTATTGCCCGATCACGGCGTCCAGGTCCCCGTCGCCATCGAGGTCGCCAAACACGGGGGCGACAGAACTGCCGGACGCGATGTCATCGACCGGATTGCTCGCGCCAGTGCGCTCGACGAATACGGGAGCGAGCGCCGTGCCGGTGTTCTCGAAATAGTTCAGCTTCCCGTAGTTCTCTCCGACCACGACATCCATGTCGCCATCGCCATCGAGGTCGACAAGGGTCGGGCTGCTGCTATAGCCGACATCGACGCCGTTGAACGGATTGTCGCCGCCCGTGCGCGATTCGAAGACAGGAGCCAGGGCCGTTCCGGTATTCTCGTAGAACCGCAGCGTCCCATCGCTTGCGCCGATCACCGCGTCCAGATCGTTGTCGCCGTCGAGGTCGGCCAAGGTCGGCCGGCTAGTATAGGGGGTATCGATGCCGTTGAACGGATTGGCCCCGCCGGTCTGCTGGGTAAACGCCGGGGCCGAAACCGAGCCGGTGTTCCTGTAGTAGTAGATCGTCCCGTTGTGCGCCCCGACCACCGCGTCCAGATCGCCGTCGGCGTCCAGATCGGCGAAGGTGGGGGCGCTGACAAACTCAGTATTCACGCCATCGAGCGGATTGGCGCCGTCCGTGCGCCGTACGAATACCGGGGCCGTGTTCGACCCCGTATTCTCGTAATATTGCAGGCGACCGGGTTGAGCACCCACCACGGCGTCAAGGTCGCCGTCATTGTCCAGATCCACGAGGGACGGAGTGGACTGCCGGGCATTAACGCCGACGAACGGATTATCCGCCCCGGTGAGCTCGGTGTAGACGGCCGGACCGCTCGCGCCCAGATCATTGCCCGCCGCGTCCGTGATGTTCAGCAGCAGATCGCGGCTGGCGGTCGGCCTGTCGCTGCTGTTCGCATAGGTCAGGTTCTGGATCAGGGCGTCGATCGCCTCTGACGTCGCCGCCGCGTTGAAGGTGATGGTCAGGGTCGCGCCTGCGCCGCCGGCCAGGGTGCCGATGACCACGCCGCCATAGGTTACGTCGGATCCGGACAGGCCGATTTCGCCCGCGCCCGTTCCCTGGTTGCGCACCGAGACAGTGTCCTCGGCCAGGATCCCTTTGACGGTGAGCGTCCCGCCGTCGAAGTCATCGTCGGCGTCGGTGAAGGTGACATCGCTGTCGATGACCTGCGGCGTGGCGTTGACGGCGTCTTCGCCGAACGTCGGTGCGTCGAACCCGGAAAGCGAAGGCGAAGCCATGGATCAGGCCTTTTCACACGCGGACGGACGTCTGTCGCCAGACGTCTGGTCAGCAAAAATGGGCCTGATTTGACACGCCGGCACCGAAGTCCCGGCGTTCGTTAGCCCCCCGCGTTAACCAGATCACAGATCAACGTTCCGCGAAAGGGCGGAGCGCCCATTCCGGGCGTGCGGGTCACATGTGCCGCAATACTTGGCAGTTGACCGTGTAGACAGGGGGTCTTCGGGCTGGCGACGGCGACCGGCCGCGGCCGGTCCTGCGCCCTACTCCGACGGTTCGGTGCTGCTTACCGGCGTGCCCAGTTGCTGGAGCATGCGGCGGGCGATGTCGCGTTCCTGGCGGCTGCCGCGGACGACGTCGCGGTTGGCGCTGTAGAGGCCCAGCAGATAGGCCGCGTCCCACTCGGTCAGGCCCCTGGCAGGCTCGGCGCCGCTATCCCGGTCCGCGAACAGGCCGATGATGGACCGCGCGCCGCCGAGATCGGCGTTGGGCTCAATCTGCGCCAGGCCGATCATGGTGATGTAGTCGGCCAGGGCTTCAAACCGGATCACCCCGACCCGCTTGACGTCGATCAGGATGATCACGTGATTGAAGTCGTCGCGGGTGTTCGCGCGCAGACGGCCTACCGAGCGGACGCGCACGGAGGAGCCCTGGGTATAGCTCTGGCCATCAGCGGTCATGGTGCGGGTGACATGCCACCAGCGCACGGGCGTCGGGGTCTCGACAAACGCTCCGAGCGCCTTTTCGCCGCGGCTCATGCCGCGCTCCCAGCGGGCGAAGACC
Source organism: uncultured Caulobacterales bacterium (assembly GCA_903858185.1). Classification (GTDB taxonomy): domain Bacteria; phylum Pseudomonadota; class Alphaproteobacteria; order Caulobacterales; family Caulobacteraceae; genus Caulobacter; species Caulobacter lacus. The sequence continues at coordinate 6,444 of CAIOHT010000174.1, read as the reverse complement.
GAGGGGTTGCGGTCGACGATCGACTTGGCCAGCGCCTGGGAGTCGTCGGTCGCGATGATGACCATGTTGGCCTTGCAGCCAGGCGCGCCGGTCTCGAGGCCCACGACTGCGGAGACGGCGGCGATCCGGTCGATCAACACCTGGCCATAGGGAGGCTTGAGGCCGATCACGCCAGGACAGATCTTGCGGTCCCAGCGGGCGAGGCGGCCGTTGGCCGTCGGCGCGGAAACCTCGGCCACGAAGGCCGACACGGTGTCTACCGGTGGCGCGGCCGGACGGGCAGTGACCACCAGCCCCTCGACGGTGGTCGGCTGGGGCGGCGGCGGTGGCGGCGGCGGCGCGCGGCGCACCACGGGAGCCGGAGCTGCGGCCGGCGCAGGCGCGCCGGGCCCGACAGGATTGCCCTCAGGAGACGTCGTGGGCCCACGCGGCGCCGCACCTGCGGGCTGCGCCATCAGCACCAGCCCCGCCATCGTAGCAGCGATCCATCTGGACATCACGCCCCCTCAATCAAGCCTGTCAGCCGGTGCCCGATCGCCGGCCGTCGCTACTAGTAGCCGTCGGGCAGGTCGTCGTCGGCCTCGATCTCCTTTTTGGAGACCTTCTTGTCCGTCACGGTTGCCTGGCTGAAGATCAGCTCGACCACCTTGTCCTCGTACAGAGGCGCGCGAAGCTGGGCCTGGGCCTGCGGGTTGGTGCGGAAGAATTCGAACACCTGCTGCGCCTGCTGGCCGTACTGCATCGCCTCGCGCTGCATCGCCTGGTTCAGCTCCTGGTCGGTGACCTGGACGTTGTTCTTGCGGCCGATCTCGGCCAGCACGAGACCCAGGCGCACGCGGCGCTCGGCGATCTTGCGGTACTCGGTCTTCAGTTCGTCTTCGGACTTGCCGGCGTCTTCCGGCGGCAGGTTTCCGGCGGTCTTGTCGCCCTCGACCTGTTGCCAGATGCCGTCGAACTCGGCGTCGACCATGCGCTGCGGCAGGGCAAAGTCATGGCCCTTGTCCAGTTCGTCGAGCAGCGCGCGCTTCAGCTTGAAGCGCGACTGGTTGTCATAGCCCTGCTGCAGGTTCTTGGTGAGGGTCTCGCGCAGGGTGGCCAGGTCAGACAGGCCGAGGCGCTGGGCCAGGGCGTCGTCCGCCGCGCCTTCGACCGGGGCGCGGACTTCGTGCACCTTGACGGCGAACTCGGCGTCCTTGCCGGCCAGATCGGGCGACTGGTAGCCCTCGGGGAACTGGACCTTCACGGTCACGTCCTCGCCCGGCTTGGCGCCGACGAGCTGGGCCTCGAAGCCCGGGATGAACTGGTTGGAGCCCAGCGTCAGCTCGAAGCCTTCGCCCTTGCCACCGTCGAACGGAACGCCGTCGAGCGAGCCGAGGAAGTCGATCAGGACCTGATCGCCGTCCTTGGCCTTGACGGACTTGCCGGTGCGCGGCGCGAACGTGCCGGCCTGCTTGGCCAGATCGGCCAGGGCCTCGTCCACTTCCTTGTCGGTCGGGGCATAGACCGGGCGCTTCAGCTTGAGCTTGCTGGTGTCGATCGGCTCGAAGTCCGGCATCAGTTCGACGGCCAGTTCGTAGGCCAGGTCGACGCCGCCGGCGAGCACCGCGTTCATGTCGGATTCGGGCTTCAGGTCCGGCTGCGAGGCGGGACGCAGCTTGTTGTCGTCGAGGACCTTCTGGGTCGTCTCGTTGAGCGCTTCCTGCACGACTTCCTGCATCAGGGCCTTGCCGTGCACGCGACGCACATGGGCCGCGGGCACCTTGCCCTTGCGGAAGCCCTTCAGGTTCATCTGCGGGGCCAGTTCGGCGATCCGGGCTTCCAGGCGTGCGGCGAGTTCGCCCGCCGGAACAGTGACGCCGTAAACGCGGCTGAGGCCTTCGCCAGACTTTTCAACGATTTGCATCGACATTCTCAAAGATGCCGGACGAGCGGCGCGGGGCCGTTGTCATCCGCCGGGTGTGGAAATGGATCCGCCGCCCGGATCAGGGCGGCGCAAAGCGGTGGCCCTTATGTCATGCGGGCGTTTGGGGGCCAAGTGCGAGTTTTACCGGCGTCGTCCGTCGACCGGAGGGCGCAGCTGAATGGTGCGGATGAGAGGACTCGAACCTCCACGCCTTGCGGCGCTGGAACCTAAATCCAGTGCGTCTACCAGTTCCGCCACATCCGCAGGTTCGGGAGCTTCCCTACGGGATCAGCGGGGCCGGCGCCAGTGGCAGGGGCGCGGGGTCAGGCCTTGCCATCCGGCCCCGCCTCCGTCTCGGCCCGCAGACGGGCCCGGGTTTGCCTCAGGTATTCGAGGTAACCGTCGCCGTCGCCATAGTCGGCGAAGGTCGAGTAGCGCTCGTGCGCCCCGAGCACCCGCCGGGCGTGCTTGATCGGACACCAGTACTGCTCGGTCCGACCGGCGACCTCGCGGGCGTAGGCGACGACGCCGTTGGCATAGGAGCAGTAGGCGCAGTTGAACCGCTCGATCAGGTTCAGATAGGCCAGCCCCGACCGGTCGAAGACCAGGTAGCGGGTTCGTTTGACCCGCGGAATGCCGTAAACCCGGAAGCAGATCGCCTGGTAGGCCGAGACCCACAGGTCGAGGATCGCGAACGGCACGATCAGCGAATAGATCACCGGCGCAGTCAGGACCACCAGCGGGTTGGCGCGGCCGAGGTAGCGCGCCAGTCCGGTCTTCAGCTCGCGGTGCCGACGGACGACCTCCGCCTCGAACCGGGCCCGGCCGTGCTCCAGTCCGTACCGCAGACCGGCGCGGGCCTTGGCGAACTCCTCCTCCAGCTCCTGCTCGAGAGCGCGCATGGTCTCTAGGAGGGTGTCGATGCGTTCGGTCATGGCCGCTCCACCGGTCGACCGGCCCGGATCGGGCGTAGCCAGGCCGACAATCTGGCCTTTGGCCGGCAGGCCCGCTTTGATCTGTTCGACCTTCCTGCCGGGCCCGCAGCGCTTGAAGTCGCGGGCCGCGTCGATAACGTGCCCCCTTGTTTCCGGAGGGCCCGCCCATGCTTCGTCGTCAGTTCCTGCAGGGCGTCGTCGCGCTCGCCGCCGTCCTCGCCGCCTCGGAGGGTCGCGCCCAGCCTGCGTCGGGGTCAGAGGACGCGAAGCTGCGGGCGCTGCTGGATGCCTTCTTCGAGGAGGATCTCGACGGCGCGCCGGAGTTCGCCACCGCCCTGGGCCTCGACGTCGGCGCCAAGGCCGGCCTGCGGTCGAAACTGTCCGATGGGTCCTCGGCAGGCCGCAAGGACTGGGTCGCCGCCCACCGCGCGCGGCTGACAAGACTGGCGGCCATTGACGGCGCGAAGCTGACACCCGCAGGCAAGACCGACCGAGACGTGGTCGCCTATGCCTATACCCGGGTCGCCGAGGGCGGGGAGCGGTTCACCTTCGGCGAAAGCGCGGCAGGCTTCAGCTACGCGCCCTACTCCCCCTATGTCGTCAGCCAGCTCAGCGGCGCCTATCAGAGCGTGCCGGACTTCCTCGACTCACAGCACCCGGTGAAGACCGCCTCCGACGCCGAGGCCTATCTGGCGCGGCTCGCGGCGTTCCCGGCCGCGCTGGACGCCAACACCGCCGGCCTGCGGGCCGATGCCGCACGGGGCGTGCTGGCGCCGGACTTCGCGCTCGACGCCACCCTGGCGCAGCTGACCAAACTGCGGGCGCCGGCCGGGGCGCAGAGCGGGCTGGCGCTGTCGCTGGCCGGCCGCGCCACCGCCGCCGGGATCGCCGGCGACTGGGCCGCCCGCGCAGCCGCCATTGTCGACAGCAGCGTCTACCCCGCGCTCGACCGGCAGATCGCGGCGCTCAAGGCCCTGCGGCCAACTGCCACGGGCGACGCCGGAATCTGGAAGATCCCTGACGGTGACGCCTTCTACGCCGGCGCGCTGGCCTTCCAGACCACCACCCGCAAGTCGCCCGACGAGGTCCACCGGCTGGGACTGGAGCAGGTCGCCGACCTTTCCGCCCGCCTGGACGTGCTGCTCAAGGCGCAGGGCCTGACGACCGGATCGGTGGGCGAGCGGCTCACCACCCTGTCGAAGCGGCCTGACCAGCTCTATCCGAACACCGACGCCGGCCGGGCCGAGCTGATCGCGGCGCTGAACGCCCAGACCGAGGATATGCGCGCCCGGATGCCGCGCGCCTTCAGGACCCTGCCGAAATCGCCGGTCGAGGTCGTGCGTGTGCCGCCCGACATTCAGGACGGCGCGCCGAACGGCTACGCCACCCCGCCGACGCTCGATGGGTCGCGGCCAGGCCGGTTCTATATCAACCTCAAGGACACGGCCGAATGGCCGAAGTTCGCCCTGCCCACCCTCACCTACCACGAGGCCCTGCCCGGTCATCAGTGGGAGGGCGCCATTGCGCTCGAGGCGACCGACTCCTCGATCCTCCGCCGCGCCGGCCTCGGCTTCGCGGCCTACGGCGAGGGCTGGGCGCTCTATGCCGAACAGCTGGCGCTGGAGCTCGGCGCCTATGAGGACAATCCGCTCGGCGAGATCGGCTTCCTGCAGTCGATGCAGTTCCGCGCGGTGCGGCTGGTCGTTGACACGGGCATGCACGCCAAGCGCTGGAGCCGCGCCAGGGCCACCGACTACATGGTCGAAACCACCGGCATGCCGCGCGCGCGGGTGCAGCGGGAGATCGACCGCTATTGCATCTGGCCGGGCCAGGCCTGCAGCTACAAGATCGGCCACACCGAATGGGTGCGTCTGCGCGAGGAGGCGAAGGTCAGGGCCGGGTCGCGGTTCGACCTCAAGACCTTCCACGACGTTCTGCGCCAGGGCGGCATGCCGCTGGTGGTTCTGGAGTCTGTGGTCCAGGGACTGTTTCCGGCCTGACGGGCTGATCTGAAAAGGAGTTAGCCAAATGTCAGACGTCGAACCCATCCTCGAGCCCGACCTGCCGATCGTCGATCCGCACCATCACCTGTGGGACCGGCCTGTCATGCCGCCGCGGCGCGAGGGCGCCCATCCGTTCGAGGACGTCATCCAGCTGACGCCCCGCTATCTGCTCGACGAACTGCGGGCGGACGCAGGCAGCGGCCACAACGTCACCGCCACGGTCTACGTCCAGTGCGGGGCCTTCTACAGGGCGGGTGTCGCGCCGGCGATGGCGCCGGTCGGCGAGGTCGAGTTCGTCAATGGCGTGGCGGCGATGAGCGCCAGCGGGATCTACGGCCCGTTCCGCGCCTGCGACGGCATCGTCGGCCACGCGGACCTGCTGCTGGGGGACGGCGCGGCGGCCGCGCTGGAGGCGGAGGTCCGGGCCGGCGGCGGCCGGTTCAAGGGCATCCGGCACGTGAACGCCAGCGACCCCGACCCCAATGTGCTCGGCCCGATGAGCCATACCCCCGGCGGCCTGCTGGGCGAGACCGCCTTCCGCGCCGGATTCGCCCGGCTGGCGCCGCTGGGCCTGTCGTTCGACGCCTGGATGCTCGAGCCGCAGCTGCCGGAGCTGATCGACCTGGCCCGCGCCTTCCCGGACACCGACATCATCCTCGACCACGTCGGCACGCCGCTCGGTATCGGCGCCTACGCCGGCAGGCTGGAAGAGCGGTTCGGCGTCTGGCGGGACAGGATGCGCGAACTGGCGCAATCGCCGAACGTGACGGTCAAGGTCGGCGGCCTGGCCATGCCCTTCCCCGGCTTCCCGGGCCTGGACGGCAAGGCGCGCCCCTCCTCCCAGGTCCTGGCGGACCTTTGGCGGCCCTATGTGGAGACGACCATCGAGCTCTTCGGCGCCGACCGCTGCATGTTCGAGAGCAACTTCCCCGTCGACCGCTGGGGCTGCGACTACGCCACCCTGTGGAACGCCTTCAAGCGGATCGCGGCGGGTGCGTCCGACGCCGAGAAGGCGGACCTGTTCTCGGGGACAGCGAAGCGCGTCTACCGGCTCGCATAGAGCTCGCCCAGTACCGCGGGCGCCAGCCCCGGCAGGTCCTCGGCGATCAGTCCGGGGCCGAAGCGCTGCGCGCAGGCGGCGTGGATCCAGGCGCCGGCGCAGGCGGCCTCGAAACTGTCCATGCCCTGGGCGACCAGACCGCCGATGAAACCGGCCAGCACGTCGCCGGAGCCGGCGGTCGCCAGCCAGGGCGCATCCTCGACACAGACTGCCGCCCGCCCGTCAGGCGCGGCAATTACCGTGTCAGCGCCCTTGAGCAGCACGACGGCCCCGGCCAGTCGCGAGGCCTCGATCACCGCCGAGATCCGGTGCGGCGAGGCTTTCAGCAGGCCGGGAAAAAGCCGCTCGAACTCACCGACATGCGGGGTCAGGACGTCGTCCCGGTCCAGCGCGCTGAACAGATCGGACGGCTTGTCGCGGAACACCGTCAGCGCATCGGCATCGACCACCAGCGCCGCGCCCGTGCGGGCCAGGGCGAACAGGTGAGCGCGCGTAGCGGGCGTCACCCCGGCCGCCGGGCCGATGATCACGGCGTCAGCGCGG
>CAIOHT010000173.1 GCA_903858185.1 uncultured Caulobacterales bacterium | reverse complement strand
GGCCGGCTACAACGAGTTGCTGACCTGGTCCTTCACCCGCAATGCCATCGCCCGGATGTTCGGCGGCGGGGCGGACGCGCTGGTGCTGGCCAACCCGATGTCGGCCGACATCGACACCATGCGGCCCTCGGTGCTGCCCGGGCTGATCGAGGCCGCCGGCCGCAACGCCCGTCGCGGCTTCGCCGACGCGGCGCTGTTCGAGGTCGGTCCGATCTTCGGCGGCGACCGTCCGGAGGATCAGCGGCTGGCCGTAGCGGCGATCCTCGCCCCGCATGCGCCGCGCGGCTGGGACAAGCGTCCCCAGGACGACCTGTTCACCGTCAAGGCCGACCTGCTGGCGCTGCTGGATGAGATGGGCGCGCCCGTCGCTTCACTGCAGACCGCTCAAGGGTCCGCCGCCTCCTGGTGGCATCCCGGCCGCTCGGCCCGGCTGCAGCTGGGCCCCAAGGCCGTGATCGCGGAGTTCGGCGAGTTGCACCCGGCCGTGCTCAAGGCGCTGGATGTCGACGGACCGGTCTACGGCTTCGAGATCTGGATCGAGGCGATCCCCGAGCCCAAGAAGAAGGGCAAGACGCGGCCTGCCGCCGACCTGCCGAGCCTGATGCCGCTGAGCCGCGACTTCGCCTTCCTGGTCGACGCCGCGAAGCCCGCGGGCGAGCTGGCGAAGGCCGTGGCCGGCGCCGACAAGGCGCTGATCACCGGCGCCCGCGTGTTCGACGTCTACCAGGGCGCCGGCGTGCCGGAGGGCCAGAAGTCGGTCGCCGTCGAGGTGTCGATCCAGCCCCGCGAAGCGACCCTCGCCGACGCCGACATCGGCGCGCTGTCGGCCAAGATCGTGGCGGCGGCGGAAAAGGCCGGCGGGCGGTTGCGGGGGTAAGCCTTCCTCTGGCCTCGAAGGAAATCCGCTCATCCCGGCGAAGGCCGGGACCCAGGTTTTTTCGGGAACACCGGGACCCTCGCCGGCAGACTACAAAACGCCTGGGTCCCGGCCTTCGCCGGGATGAGCGGAGTAAGGGGTTGGCAGAGCGGGTCTGTTTGTCCTATCCCTCCCCGCACATGAGCAACCGCCTCACCACCGCTGACGCCGCCAACGCCCCTGCCCGGGCGATGACGGTCTGCGCGCTCATGACCATGACCACCAAAATTATGACCGATCCGTCCGGACCGGAGCTTTGCCGCGCGACCTGACCTTCGCCGGCAGATCGCAAGATCAAAAAGCCCCGCTCCGGAAACGGCAGCGGGGTTTTTTGTTGTGCGGTCGGCCGGTTTCAAACCCAGCCAAGGACCACCACGATGCCCCTCTCAAGCTCACTCGACCTCTCTGACCACCCCGATACCCGCCACGTGCTGCGGTTCACCGCCGACGACGTAACCCAGGCCCTGGACGCCGCGCGCCTGACCCTCGCGGCCAGTCCGGCGGAGGTCTGCACCCTGTCCATCAGCACCGTCGGCCGGCTGGTCGAGGGCGTGCTGCGCGTGCGCCGCCTCGACGAGGCCGGGGCCGTTCGCCTCGCTGATCGTCTGGCCGAACGGCCCGGCGTGCAGTCTTCGCGCGTTGAGCACCAGTGGGGGCGCTCGTGAGCAAGGACGACGGCAAACGGCGGCTGTTCCTGCTGCGCGCGCCCGACGAGCCGGACGCGCTGGTGCGGGTGCTGAACGTGGTCACCCTGCTGCAGGCGCGGCTGACGCGGGTCGAGGCCGAACCGGTCGGCGACGGCCTGTCTATCCGGCTGGAGATTGAGGATGCCGGCGAGGACCGGGCCGAGGCGCTCGCCCGCCGCCTGGAAGCCTGCCCGTCCGTGCGGCGGCTGGCGTTCGGCTGGCAGGGCGGCCTTGCTCCCGCGGCCGGTCCGGGCCACTAGTGGGCTCCCGACCGGAGAGACCCATGAGCCAGAAAGCCACCCTCGAGACCCTTCTCGAAAGAGGCCTGTTCGCGTCGCGCTGGCTGATGGCGCCGATGTATGTCGGCCTGATCATCGCGCTGCTGGGACTGGTGGTGATCTTCTTCCAGGAACTGGCGCATGTGATCCCGACGATCCTGTCGGGCAAGGCCGATGCCGAGGACGCGATCCTGCTGGCCCTGACGCTGATCGACCTGTCGCTGGCCGGCAATCTGGTGCTGATCGTGATCTTCTCGGGCTACGAGAACTTCGTGTCCAAGCTGGACATCGGCGATACCGTCGATCGCCCCTCCTGGATGGGCACCGTCGACTTCTCGGGTCTGAAGATGAAGCTGGTGGCC
>CAIOHT010000172.1 GCA_903858185.1 uncultured Caulobacterales bacterium | reverse complement strand
CTGGCCCGCTACGACATGGTCTTCGAACGCGGCTGCGAGGGCGTGACGGCCGAATACTCGATGCGGCCCGATGGCAAGGTCAGGGTGCTCAACACCTGCCGCAAAGGCGCGCCCGACGGGCCGGTAACGACAGCCGAGGGCCGCGCCAGGGTGGTCAAGGACAGCGACGGAGCCAAGCTGAAGGTCGCCTTCTTCGGGCCGTTCTGGGCCGACTACTGGGTGCTCGACCGCGCGGACGACTACAGCTGGGCGATTGTCGGTGAACCCTCGCGCAAGTACCTGTGGATCCTCAGCCGGGACCCGACGCCCGGCGACGCCGCCGTCGCCGCCCTGGTCGCCCGGACGGCGGCGCTGGGCTACGACACCAGCCGGTTGCTGATGGTGAAGCAGCCGCCGGCGCCTTAAACCGCTGGAATCGGGACAGATTTTCGCCACCAGCTGGAACTATCCACAGGTTATCCCCATTTAGGGATCAGGATCGCGAAGCCGATCAGAGCTCCGGTGCGGGCGCGCCGAACGCAAAGCCCCGCCGCTGCCGAAAGCCTGCCCGATGAAGATGGCTCCCCTCCCGGGCCTGATCGCACCCTGGTCCGGCATGGATGTGCGCCGCCTCCGCGCTTTCTCTCCCGAACCGGTCCAGACACCGCGTGGCCGCCACGCCCAGTTGCTGACCATCGCCGCCGCCCGCCGCCTGCGCTGCGTCGAGCGCACCGGCCTGCGCCGTTTCGAGGACGCCGGCTACTGGAAGGCGGTGGCGCCCAGCGCCGTGTTCAAGGCGGCGGAACTGCGGGCGAGCGGGGACTTCGCCAACCTGCCGGCGTAGCCCGAAACGAAAACGGGCGGGCCCCTGCGAGCCCGCCCGTCCGTTGTCTTGCGACAGGTCTGACCCTTACGGGTTGACCGAAGCGGTATCGACCTTGAAGCCCGGACCCATGGTCGAGCTCAGCGCGATGCGCTTGATGTAGGTGCCCTTGGCGCCGGTGGGCTTGGCCTTGGACAGGGCGTCCACCAGAGCACGGACGTTGATCAGCAGGGCTTCGTCGGTGAACGAGGCCTTGCCGATGCCGGCGTGGACGATGCCCGCCTTCTCGACGCGGAACTCGATGGCGCCGCCCTTGGCGTCCTTCACGGCCTGACCGACGTTCGGGGTCACCGTGCCGACACGCGGGTTGGGCATCAGGCCGCGCGGGCCCAGCACCTTACCCAGACGGCCGACGAGGGCCATCATGTCGGGGGTGGCGATGACGCGGTCGAAGTCCATGAAGCCGCCCTGGATGCGCTCGACCAGGTCTTCGGCGCCGACGACATCGGCGCCGGCGGCCAGGGCTTCAGCAGCCTTGGCGTCCTTGGCGATGACGGCGACGCGGACGTCGCGGCCCGTGCCCGAGGGCAGGCTGACCACGCCACGGACCTGCTGGTCAGCGTGGCGGGGATCGACGCCCAGGTTGACCGAGATCTCGATCGACTCGTCGAACTTGGCCGTGGCGTTGGCCTTGACCAGTTTCACGGCGTCCTCGACCGCGTGGATCGCGTCGCGATCACCGGTCCAGGCTTGAATGCGCTTTGCTTGCTTCGGCATGGTCCTAGGCCTCCACGATCTGCAGGCCCATCGAACGGGCGGAGCCCTCGATGATGCGGGCGGCGGACTCGACGTCGTTGGCGTTGAGGTCCTTCATCTTGCCTTCGGCGATCTCGCGCAGCTGGGTGCGGGTGATCGTGCCGGCGCTTTCGCGGCCCGGCTTGGTCGAGCCGGACTTCAGGCCGAGGGCCTGCTTGATGAAGTGGGTCGCCGGGGGCGTCTTGGTGATGAAGGTGAAGGACTTGTCCTGGTAGACGGTGATCACCGTCGGCAGGGGCGTGCCCTTGGGTTCCTTCTCGGTACGGGCGTTGAACTCCTTGCAGAAGCCCATGATGTTGACGCCGCGTTGACCCAGCGCCGGCCCGATCGGGGGCGAAGGGGTCGCGGAGCCCGCGGGCACCTGCAATTTGATGTAGCCCAAGATCTTCTTGGCCATCTCTGTCTCCGTTAAGCGGCGCTAGTCAAAGCGCCTATGCGGCCGTGGTGCGGGCAGACCCCTCCCACGGATTTGCCCTCGACCGGAGTCGAGGAAGCGGCGGCGTGTAGCAGACAGGGACAGGTACCCGCAAGGGTACGTGTCCCCTGAACCGGGCGGCTGGATTGGGAGGCACGTACCTGCGGTACGTGTCCCCTGTGATCAGGCGACCTTTTCGACCTGGTTGTATTCCAGCTCGACCGGGGTCGCGCGGCCGAAGATCGAGACCGCCACGTGCAGGCGGGCGCGGTCTTCGTCGACCTGTTCCACGGTGCCGTTGAAGCTGGCGAAGGGACCGTCGGTGACGCGGACCTGCTCGCCGATCTCGAAGCTGATCGTGGGCTTGGGGCGTTCGACGCCTTCCTCGATCGCGCCGACGATGCGCTGGACTTCCTTTTCGGACACCGGCATCGGCTTGGCCGCGCTGCCCAGGAAGCCCGTGACCTTCGGGGTGTTCTTGACCAGGTGATAGGCTTCGTCGGTCAGGTCCATCTTCACCAGCACGTAACCGGGGAAGAACTTGCGCTCGGCGTTGACCTTCCGGCCGCGGCGGATTTCCACCACGTCTTCGGTCGGGACGAGGATTTCCGAGAAGCAGTCTTCCAGACCCTGGTTCTTGGCCTGGTCGCGGATGTGCTCGGCGACCTTCTTCTCGAAGTTCGAGTAGGCGTGGACGATGTACCACTTGTGGTTCGGGTTGGACGGGGCCTTCACGATGGCCTCGACGGCGGTCTCGGTGGTCATGGCGTTATCCCGCGTTCGCGAGTTTGAGGAGAAGCGCGACAGCGCCGCTGAGCAGCCAGTCCACGACAAAGAAGAACAGGGCCGCGATCAGGACCATGATGAAGACCATCACCGAGGTGATCCAGGTCTCCTTGCGGCTCGTCCAGGTGATCTTGCGCGCTTCGGCGCGGACTTCACCGAAGAACCGCATCGGGTTGAACGGCTTCTTCGGCGCCGCAGGCGCAGCGGTCGCAGCGGCGGCTTGTCCAGCAGGCGCGGCAACGACAGCGGCGGCCTTGGCGGCGCGCTGTTTCATCGCGGCGAGATTGCCCGTTTTCTTTGCCATCGGACGGGTTGAAACTCTTTCAACTGGTCGGAGCGCGACCATCGCGCCCCGTATATAGGGTGGCAGGAGTGGAGGGACTCGAACCCCCGGCCCTCGGTTTTGGAGACCGATGCTCTACCAGCTGAGCTACACTCCTCCAGCAACGCCAAGAACGCCCGAGGGAATCCCCTGAGGCGCGCCCGGCCAACCGGAAGCCGCGCGATGTAGCAGGAGGCGCCTTTGGGGGCAAGCGGAGCAAACCGCCGACGCGGGCGTTTCCGCATCATGTCCACAGAACCCGACCGCCGCCCCGACAGCCGGGAAACCGAAAACGAAAACCTCAGGCCCGCCGGTGACGGCGAGACGCCGCGCCCGGCCACGGAGCCGGAGGGATCGGCGGACTCCACCCGTCGCCGCGATCCGGCGCCCAACGAGGTCAACGACCCGGCTGGAAGTCAGGATGTCCCGTCGCCCGAAGGATGAAGGCCAGGGTGTCCGTCATCGTCGCGTCCCGCTGCGTCTTGTTTGACCCCATACCGTGGCCTGCATCGAAATCGACCCTCAGGCGTATGCTATCCGGCCCCGGAGTCGCCGCCTGTAACCGCGCGGCCATCTTGCCGGCCATCCAGACCGGCACCCGGTGGTCATTCAGGCCGCCGGTCACCATGACGGGCGGATAGCGCGTCCCGTCAACGACGTTGGCGTAGGGGCTCATCGTCCGCAGCGCCCGATACCCAGGCTCCGTCGTCGTCGAACCGAATTCGGCGACATTCGACGGACCACCCTCGGTGAGTTCAAAACGCAGGGTGTCGGACATCGGGACGTTCATGATGGCCGCCGCCAGCAGGTCCGGACGTTCGGTCAGCACGCGGCCGACCATCACGCCGCCGGCGCTGGTGCCTGTAACCGCCACACGACCAGGTCCCGTATAGCCGCGCTTCTGCAGCGTCTCGATCGCCGCGATCATGTCGCGCCAGGTGTTGGGCTTGGTTCCCTTCATGCCGGCCAGATGCCATGGCTCGCCCCGCTCGCCGCCGCCCCGAACATGGACGACGACATAGATTCCGCCGCTCAGAACCCACGGAATGGTGCGGGGTGTGAACGCCGGATCCATCGAGAAGCCGTAGGCGCCGTAGGCTTCGAAGATCGCCCGCGCCGAACCGTCACGCTTCAGATCGGCACGGCGAATGATCGACACCGGGACCTCGACTCCGTCGGCCGCGATGATCGTGGTCTCCTCGCTCACGACCTGTGAGAGATCGAACGGAAACGGGCTCCCGAGAACAAGCGGGGTCAGGGGCCGGGCGCCGGCCGAGAGCTGCAGGGTCGCCGGACGGGTCCAGGTTTCCAGGCTGAAAATCACATCCGGCCGTCGGAGGTCCGCAGCGAGCTCGATGATCGCGCCGGTGTCGGAGCCCGGAATAGCGAGGGTTTCACCGGTGCGGAGATTGAGCCGTGTCAGTCCCGCGCCGACGGGCCCCGTACGAAGCAGATAGAGGCCGTCCGCCGCCACCACGAACTGGGTCAGGATGGCTTCGCCCTCCGGAACAACCGTTTCGACCGGCGCATCAGCCCGGGTGAGGCTGACCCGGACGAGCTTGCCGTGAGGCGCGTCCTTCAGCGTCAGAAACAGCGCCGCATCGCCGTCAACGACCGGCAGGAGACCGTTGCCCGTCGCACTGGCCTGCAGGAGCTTGTCGCCGAGATCGCCGATCTTCATCCATGTCGGCTTTCCGGCCCGCACCGCTTCGATCGGCGAGACCCACCATTCGCCGTAGAGCGACACGCCCGAATTGGCGATCGCGAAGGCGTACCGGCCGTCTTCCGAAATCCCGACCGCCGCGGCGCCGTCGACGCCGATCGCGGAGTCATGGTCCATGATCCGGAAAACCTGGACGTCCTTCTCCGGATCGTCCCCGAGAACATGCCGGTAGATCCGCATGTCCGCGAACCGCTTGGCGGGATCGCCGTCCGGCGGGAACGGCAGCAATCGGCCGTAGTAGAAGCTCTTGCCGTCGTGATCCCAGTTCGGGCTGCCGAACCGGGCGCGGTCGATCCGGTCCGGCAGCAGGGTCCTGTCGGCGACCCGGAGCACGACGAGGTCCGCATCCTCGGACCCCGCGTTGGCAAGTCCCAGCGCCACAAGGGTTCCGTCCATCGAAGGGCTGAAATAGGAAATCGACATGAGCGGCCCGCCGGCCGGCCCCGCAGCGGGGTCCAGCAGCTCTCGCTCCTCGCCCGTCTTGAGCGAACGGACGAACAGGCGGTTCTGCGTCGTCCCGCGCGGGCGTTTCAGATAGAAGATATCGTCGCCAACGCGCTTGACGTAACCCGCCGGTTCCAGGCCCCCGCTGAAGGCCGCCACGGACTCTGCGAGCGCCGGATAACCCGGCAGCGCTGACAGTTCGCTGCGGGTCACGGCGTCCTGGGCGCGCGCCCAGTCGACAAACTCGGTGTCGACCGCCTCCATCCAGCGGTAGGGATCGACGACCTGTTCGCCGAAATAGCTGTCCGTCACCGGCGCCGCGCGGGCCGGCGGAGGCGTCGCCGCCAGCGCGGTCGACGAACTGAACAGGAGAGCGACTGTGAGCAGGCATTGAAGGGCGCGGGTCATACGACCAGTTTTGCCGAACGTTGATTTTCCGTCCAGCCCCCGCCGCAGTCCAGCATCCCTGAGTCCGGCGGAAGACTTCCTCGCGTTGACATCATGCGGCGCCGCATCACATGGAGAACGCGGCGGCCCCGTGCGGGTCTTCAGGGAATGTCTGCGTGATGACGACGGCCGAGGCCCCGGCGGCGCCCCCAAAGGCGAGCCCCTTCTTCGAAGAAAAAGTGCTGTGGGTTAAGCACTGGACCGATCGCCTGTTCAGCTTCGCGATCACGCGACCGGAGAGCTTCCGGTTCCGGTCGGGCGAGTTCGTGATGATCGGCCTGCCCGGCGAAGACGGCGGCAAGCCGGTGCTGCGCGCCTATTCGATCGCCAGTCCTGCCTGGTCGGAGACGCTGGAGTTCCTGTCAATCAAGGTCCAGGACGGCCCCCT
>CAIOHT010000171.1 GCA_903858185.1 uncultured Caulobacterales bacterium | reverse complement strand
GTCCCGGGATCGCTGGCGCCGTCCATTCGTTGTTCTCCGTGAAACTGTCTGCCCAAGCTACAGGGGGGCGCCCTGCTTCGCCAAGCGGGCGGATTGACGGACGCCGGACCGGCATCGAGACTCAGCCGCTATTGAAGAGGACCCCGCATGGCCCGCACGCCCGCGAGCAAGACCCCCGTAAAGGCGGCAGAGCCGACATCGACGCCCGCCGCCGCCGTGCGGCCCGAGGGCATCGCGCGCAATGCCCTGGTCATCCTTGCGGTGATCGCCACCGCTGCGGCGCTCTACTGGACCCGCAACATCCTCACACCGCTGGCGCTGGCGATGTTCCTGGCGATCATGATCGACAGTTTCGCCCGGCGTCTCGAGATGCGCTGGCCGCGTCTGCCCGACAGCCTTTCGATGCTGGTGGCGATCATCCTGTCGGTGCTCATTTTCGGCGTGACGCTGGTGGTTGTGGCCGATCGCGCCGGCGGGTTTATCGGCGAACTGGTCGGCTACGGGCCAAAGATCGACGGCCTCATCGCCCGCCTGGCCGGGATGGCGGGCGTCGAGACGCCGCCGCCGCTGACCCAGATGGTCGATGACTTCAATCCGACGAAGTATGTCAGCCAGGTCGCCCAGGGCCTTCAGGGTGTGGTTTCCGACGCCGTGTTTGTCCTGATCTACCTGGGCTTCATCATGGCTTCCCGGCGCGGGTTCAAGCGCAAGATCGTCGCCCTGTTTCCGCACAACCAGGAGCGCCACGACGCCCTGGCGATTTTCAACCGCATCCGGTTCGGGGTTGAGCGATATCTGTGGGTCCAGACCGTGACCGGCCTGATGATCAGCGGCGCGTCCTGGCTGGCAATGGTCGCGGTCGGGCTCGAGAACGCGCTGTTCTGGGCCTTCCTGATCTTCCTGGCCTCCTACATTCCGATCATCGGCGGCTTCATCGGGATCGTCTTTCCTGCCTTGTTCGGCCTGGTGCAGTTCGACACCCTCTGGCAGGGCTTCGTGCTGCTCGGCGTGCTGTATGGAATCCAGTTCGTGGTCGGGAACATCATCACGCCGCGGATGCAGGGCGACAGCCTGAACATTGATCCGGTGGTGGTGCTTCTGTCCCTGGCCCTGTGGGGCGCCCTTTGGGGCCTGCCCGGGATGTTCCTCTCCACGCCGCTGGCGGTCATGGCCATGATCATCCTCGCCGAATTCGACGGCTCGCGCTGGATCGCCATCCTGATGTCCGAAAACGGCGACCCCCAGGGCCTTGATGAGACGGGTCATCACCGCCGGAACGGAAAGCGGTTCGGGCGGACCGACCCGGCCTCTTGAAACCCGGTTATTGACCCCCATCTGTTGTTCTGTCCGGTCGCACTCCCCCTGCCGCCGGACCGGACGCCGCCCTTCCTCCCCCCGAAGCCGGCGTCCCTCGCAAGACCGTCCCGTCCCTCCCCCCGGACGCGGACAACGAGAAACGCCGTCGGACCCCCCTCCGGCGGCGTGTTCGTTTTCGCTCCCCCATTCCGGCGTCGCGGAAAGTTCTTGCTCGCGGAGCGCCCGGACGGTTGATCGGCGCCCCAAGCGGTCTAGGCTGGCCCTGAACCTGATCGAAATTTTCCACCCGATCAGGCTAAAAGGGCGCGAAAGTCTCATCCCGGAAGCGATTTTCGACCTTCGGACACCTGTTCAGGTCCGAAAGCCGCCTCCGCAGCCAGAACCTACGGGGATACTCGATGCAGGGCGAAAGCCTTCACCCGGCCGCGCCGGGGTTCGATTCCGACAGCCTCGCTGCCGCCTTTGCCCATGCGCTGGGCCACCGGTCCGGCCAGCCAAAGGATGCCGAAGCGGCGTTCATCGCCCAGATCCACCGCGATCTGTCGATCGAGGAACTGCCCGATGTCGCGCTGCCGGATCTCGCCGCCGCCTTCGCCGAGCTGTGGAGATTCGGCGAGACCTTGAAAGGTGATGCCCCGGCGATTCGGTTGCGGCGCTGGACGTCCGCGGATGGCGAGGACCTCGGCCGCGACCTGATCGAGATCGCCCAGCCCGACCGCCCGTTCCTGGTCGACTCGATCATGGGCGAGATCGCCGAGGCCGGCTTCCCGGTGCGGGCGATGTTCCACCCGCTGGTCGAGCATGGTGGCCGCCGGCTGTCGGTCATCCAGGTGCATCTGGATCCGGTCGGCGAGGATCGCGCGGCGGCGCTGGCCGACGGACTGCGCGCGGCGCTTGGCGACGTCCAGATGGCCGTGGCCGACTTCGCCGCCCTCCAGGCGCTGATGCACGACACGATCGCCGAACTCGCCCGCGCGCCGGCGCCGGTCTCCCCCGAGGCCAGGGCCGAGGATATCGCCTTCCTCGACTGGCTCGAGCACGACCACTTCGTCTTCCTGGGCGCCCGGACCTATGACTATCCGCGCGGCCCCGACGGCGACTACGCCGCCGAGGAGCCCGTCTATCGGCCCGAGGACAGCCTGGGCGTCCTGCGCGACCAGGAGCGCCGCGTCCTGCGCCGCAGCAGCGAGCCGGCGATCCTGTCGAAGCAGCTTCGCCGCCAGATGGAAACCGACTCGCCGCTGATCGTGGCCAAGTCGAACCTGCGCTCGCGCGTCCATCGCCGGGCCTACATGGACTATATTGGCGTCAAGCGGTACGGCGCGGACGGTCGGCCTTCGGGCGAGGTCCGCTTTGTCGGCCTGTTCACGGCCGAGGCCTATGACGCCCCCGCCCGCGAGGTGCCGCTGATCCGGCGCAAGGTGGCCAATGTGCTGGCCCGCGCCGGCGTCTCGGCCGGCGGGCACAACGACAAACGCCTGCGCAACATTCTCGAGACCTGGCCGCGGGACGAACTGTTCCAGACGCCCGAGGACGAACTTCTGGTGCTGGCGCTCGGCGTGCTGCACCTGTTCGACCGCCCGCGCGTGCGGCTGTTCGCGCGTCGCGACCCGTTCGACCGTTTCATCTCGGTGCTGCTGTTCGTGCCGCGCGAGCGCTACGATTCAGGCGTGCGCGAGAAGGCCGGCCGGATCCTCGCCGAGGCGTTCCAGGGCCGCATCTCCGCCTATTATCCGAGCTTCTCGGACGCGCCGCTGGCGCGGGTGCACTTCATCCTCGGCGTTGATCCGGGGACCGTCGTCGATCCTGACCTGACCCTTATCGAGGCCGATATCGCCGAGGCCGCCCGCACCTGGGACGACCGGTTCGAAGCGGCGGTCCGGGCCGAGCCGCTCGCCGCCGGCGTTCCGGCCACCCTCGCCCGCTGGTCGGGGGGCTTCAGCAGTGGCTATCGCGAGTACTACCCGGCCTCCGAGGCCCTCGCCGACCTGGCCGAGATCGACGTCATGGGCGGCGAGGAGTTCCGCACCCGCGCCTTCCGCGCGGTCGGCGATTCCGCCACGCGCTTCCGGTTCAAGATCTATCGCAAGGGGGGAGCGGCGCCGCTCGCCGACGTCATGCCGATCCTCGAGCACATGGGCCTGAAGGCCCTGATCGAGGATGCCTTCGAACTGACACCACAGATGCCGGACGGCGCCCGTGAGACGGTCTGGGTGCACGAGTTCCTGCTCGAGGACGAGCAGGGCGAGCATCTGGTGTTCGCCGATGTGCAGGACGCCTTCGAGGCGGCTTTTACCGCCGTCTGGACCGGCCGCACCGAGAGCGACGGTTTCAACCGCCTTGTGCTGGAGCTGGGCGTCTCCTGGCGCGAGGCGGCGCTTGTCCGGGCGCTGGCCCGCTACCGTCAGCAGTCGGGTCTGGATCCCAGCCAGACGGTCCAGGAACAGGCGCTGTCGGAGCACCCCGGCGTGGCGCGCCTGATCCTCGACCTGTTCCGCATCAAGTTCGATCCGGCCATCAGCGCCGACATGAAATCCCGCGAGACCCAGGCCGCGGCGGTGATGGAGGAAATCACCACTGCGCTGCAGGCCGTCGACAGTCTGGACCACGACCGGGTCCTGCGCCGTCTGGCCCTGCTGGTCGGGGCGACCAAGCGGACAAACTTCTACCAGACCGCCGCGGACGGCGGTCCGAAGCCCTACATCAGCTTCAAGGTCGCCAGCCGCGAACTGGACGACCTGCCGGCGCCCAAGCCGTTCCGCGAGATCTTCGTCTGGGCCCCGCATGTCGAGGGCGTGCACCTGCGCTTCGGCCCGGTGGCCCGGGGCGGGCTGCGCTGGTCCGACC
Source organism: uncultured Caulobacterales bacterium (assembly GCA_903858185.1). Classification (GTDB taxonomy): domain Bacteria; phylum Pseudomonadota; class Alphaproteobacteria; order Caulobacterales; family Caulobacteraceae; genus Caulobacter; species Caulobacter lacus. The sequence continues at coordinate 9,484 of CAIOHT010000171.1, read as the reverse complement.
GTCGCGACGATTTCCGCACCGAGGTGCTGGGCCTGGTCAAGGCGCAGCAGGTCAAGAACGCGGTCATCGTGCCGGTAGGCTCCAAGGGCGGCTTCTATCCCAAGCACCTGCCGCGCGGCGGGACGCCCGAGGCGATCCGCGCCGAGGGCATTCGCGCCTACCAGACCTTCCTGTTCGGCCTGCTCGACATCACCGACAACATCGACGCCGACAACCATGTCGTCCGGCCTGCCGGGGTGATCGCGCACGAAGGCGACGACCCCTACCTTGTCGTCGCGGCGGACAAGGGCACGGCGACCTTCTCCGACATCGCCAACGGCGTGGCGGTCTCCTACGGCTTCTGGCTGGGCGACGCCTTCGCCTCGGGCGGCTCGGCCGGGTATGACCACAAGGTCATGGGCATCACCGCCCGCGGGGCCTGGGAAGCGGTCAAGCGCCACTTCCGCGAGGCCGGCAAGGACATCCAGACCACCGACTTCACCGTTGTCGGCGTCGGCGACATGTCTGGCGACGTGTTCGGCAACGGCATGCTGTTGAGCAGGCACATCCGGCTGCTTGCGGCCTTCGATCACCGGCACATCTTCATCGATCCGAATCCGGACGCCGCGTCGTCCTGGGTCGAGCGCGAGCGGATGTTCGCCCTGCCGCGATCGTCCTGGGAGGACTACGACAGGTCGAAGATCTCTGCCGGCGGCGGGGTCTTCTCCCGGGCGCTGAAGTCGATCCCGCTGACGCCCGAGATCCGCGCCCTGCTGGAGATCAAGGCCGAGTCGGTCTCGCCCGCCGAGCTGATGACGGCGATCCTCAAGGCGAAGGCGGAGCTGCTCTATCTGGGCGGCATCGGCACCTACGTTAAGGCGCGTGGGGAGAGCAACGCCGAAGCCGGCGACAAGGCCAACGACGCGGTCCGGGTCAACGCCGGGGAACTGCGGGTCAAGGTGGTCGGCGAGGGCGCCAATCTTGGCCTCACCCAGGCCGGCCGCATCGAGTTCGCCCGCGCCGGCGGACGCATCAACACCGACGCCATCGACAACTCGGCCGGGGTCGACAGCTCCGACCACGAGGTCAACATCAAGATCCTGACCGGCATGGCCGAGCGGGCCGGAAAGTTCGACCGTCCCGCGCGCGACATCCTGCTGGCCTCGATGACCGACGAGGTCGCCGACCACGTGCTGGCGCACAACTACGACCAGACCCTCGCGGTGTCCCTGCTCGAACAGGATGCTGCGTCCGAGATCGACAACCACGCCCGCTTCATGGGCGAGCTGGAGTCGGCCGGGCGGCTGGACCGCAAGGTCGAGGGCCTGCCGGACGCAGCGCAGATGCTCGAGCTGTCGGCCGCCGGCAAGGGCCTGGCCCGACCGGAGCTGGCCGTCCTGCTGGCCTACGGCAAGCTGGACCTGTTCGACCAGATCGTCGCCTCGAAGGCGCCGGACGATCCCGCGTTCGAAGCGACGCTCGAGGCCTATTTCCCGACGGCGCTCGGCCAGTACGATGAAGAGATGAAGCGGCACCGGCTGCGGCGCGAGATCATCGCCACGGTCATCGACAACGAGCTGATCAACATCTGCGGACCGACCTTCCCGTCCCGCCTGCGGGCGGCGGCGGGTTGTGACACCGGAGCGCTGGTGACCGGTTTCGAGGCGGCGCGGCGCATCCTGAATTTCCAGGACAGCTGGGACGCGGTCGCCGCCCTGGACGGCCAGGCGCCGGCCGAGGGGCAGCTGGCCCTGTTCCGCGCCCTGTCGCACATCATCCGCAGCCAGACCTTCTGGCTGGCGCGCCGCGTCGGGCCCGGCGGGGTCATCGGTCTGACGGAGCGCTACGGTCCGGCGATCGCCGAACTGCGCGCCCTGACGCCCGGCATCCTGTCGCCGTTCGAGCAGAAGGCGGTCGCCCGTCGCGCGGCGGCCTTCGTCAAGGACGGAGCGCCCGAGGCCCTCGCTACGAGCATTGCAGCGATCCAGCCGCTGACGACCGCGTCGGAACTCGTCGACCTCGCCAACGCGCTGGGCTGGCCGGTGGCCAATGCCGCCCGGCTCTATCACCAGGTCGGCGCGGCGTTCAGCTTCGACCGGCTGCGCGCGGCGGCGGGCGAGAAGCGAGGCGGTGACCATTTCGAGCGGATGGCCGTGCGCCGCCTGATCGAGGACATGCTCAGCGAGCAGGCCCAGGTGGCCCGCGCGGTTATGGCCTTCGCCGGCGATCCCGATGCGGCCGCAAGCAACGAGGCCGCAAAGGCGACCGTCAACTCCTGGGCCCAGATCCACTCCGGCCCCGGCCGCGTCGTCCGTCGGACCATCGAGGAAATCGAACAGGCCGGCGGCGGCTGGACCTTCGCCAAACTGACCATCGCCAACGCGGCGCTGCGTGAACTGGCGGCAGTGGCGGTGAAGTAGGAACGCGCCTCGCCCCCGGAAGGGTGGGGGCTGGCGACCACAGAAAAAGGGCGGCTCCGTTTCTGGAGCCGCCCTCATTCAGTTCAGCGATAACCGAAAGGCTTACGCCTCGGCGGTCTCGGCCTTGGCGGACAGGTCTTCGCCCGTCTCCTGGTCCACGACCTTCATCGAGAGCTTGGTCTTGCCGCGGTCGTCGAAGCCGAGGAGCTTGACCTTGACCATCTGGCCTTCGGTCAGGACGTCGGCGGGGCGGGCCACGCGTTCGTTGCTGATCTGGCTGACGTGGACGAGGCCGTCCTTGGCGCCGAAGAAGTTCACGAAGGCGCCGAAGTCGACGACCTTCACGACCTTGCCGTTGTAGATGGCGCCCAGCTCGGGCTCCGAGGCGATCGACTTGATCCACTCCTTGGCGGCGTCGATCTTGGCCTGGTCGGAGGCGGCGATCTTGATCGTGCCGTCTTCGCCGATGTCGATCTTGGCGCCGGTTTCGGCGGTGATCTCGCGGATCACCTTGCCGCCCGTGCCGATCACTTCACGGATCTTGTCGACCGGGATCTTGATCGTCTCGATCTTCGGGGCGAATTCGCCCAGTTCCGCGCGCGGCGCTTCCATGGCCTTGGCCATTTCGCCGAGGATGTGGTGACGGCCGTCCTTCGCCTGGGCGAGGGCCTGCTTCATGATCGCTTCGGTGATGCCGGCGATCTTGATGTCCATCTGCAGGCTGGTGATGCCGTCTTCGGTGCCGGCGACCTTGAAGTCCATGTCGCCGAGGTGATCTTCGTCACCCAGGATGTCCGACAGGACCGCGAAGCCGTCCGATTCCAGGATCAGGCCCATGGCGATGCCGGAGACCGGCTTCTTCAGGGGCACGCCGGCGTCCATCAGGGCCAGCGAGGAACCGCAGACCGTGGCCATCGAGGACGAGCCGTTGGACTCGGTGATCTCGGAGACCAGGCGGATGGTGTAGGGGAACTCGACCGCGTCCGGCAGCATCGGACGGATCGCCCGCCAGGCCAGCTTGCCGTGACCGACGTCACGACGGCTCGGCGCGCCCATGCGGCCCGTCTCCCCGACCGAGTAGGGCGGGAAGTTATAGTGCAGCATGAACTTCTCGTAGTACTTGCCTTCCAGCGCGTCGATCATCTGCTCGTCGTCGCCGGTGCCCAGGGTGGCCACGACCAGGGCCTGGGTTTCGCCGCGGGTGAACAGGGCCGAGCCGTGGGCGCGGGGCAGGATGCCCACTTCGCCGATGATCTGGCGGACCTTGTCGACCGTACGGCCGTCGATGCGGATGCCGGTGTCGAGGATGCCGCGACGGACCACGTCCGCTTCCAGTTCCTTGAACACGGCGCCCAGCTTGTTGGCGTCGTAGCCGTCCGGATTGGCGTCGGACCTGGCGAAGGCCGCGGTGGCCTTGGACCGGGCGGCGCCGATGGCGTCGACCCGCTCACCCTTCTTGGTGATCTTGTAGCCAGCGGCGATGTCAGACCCGACGAGGTCCTTCATCTTGGCCTTCAGCGCGTCGGTGTCTTCGGCTTCGAACTCGAAGGGCTCCTTGGCGGCGTGTTCGGCCAGTTCGATGATCGCGTCGATCACCGGCTGCATGCCCTTGTGGGCGAAGGAGACGCCGCCGAGAACGACCTCTTCCGACAGTTCCTTGATTTCCGATTCAACCATCATCACGGCGTCGGCGGTGCCGGCCACGACGAGGTCCATCTGGCTTTCCTTCAGCTCGTCGAGCGTCGGGTTCAGGATGTACTCACCGTTGATGTAGCCCACGCGGGCCGCGGCGATCGGGCCCATGAACGGGGCGCCGGAGATGCACAGGGCGGCCGAGGCGCCGATCATGGCGACGACGTCGGGATCGTTCTCCAGGTCGTGGCTCAGCACGGTGGCGACGACCAGCACTTCGTTCTTGAAGCCCTTGACGAACAGCGGGCGGATCGGACGGTCGATCAGGCGGCTGGTCAGGGTTTCTTTCTGCGACGGCGCGGTTTCGCGGCGCGGGAAGCTGCCGGGGATCTTGCCGGCGGCGTAGAATTTTTCCTGGTAGTTGACGGTCAGGGGGAAGAAGTCCTGGCCAGGCTTGGGGCTCTTGGCGAAGGTGACCGCGGCCAGAACCGTGGTGTCGCCGTAGGTGACCAGAACCGCGCCGTCAGCCTGACGGGCCATGCGGCCGGTTTCGATGGTGAGCGGACGGCCGCCCCATTCGATGGTCTTGCGCTTGATATCAAACATTTTGAGGGTGTCTTTCTCTGAATCCCGCAGGCGTATTCCTCGCGGGGGCGGACAGGTGTCGTTTCCGAAATCCTCTCCAGATGTCAGGCCCGGTGAGGATTTCGATTGAACCCTCGTCGTACGGATATGCGGAGCCCTTGAGCTCCTGACCGCCGTGTTCCAGAGCCTGGAGGAACAGGGCGGGTAATTTCAGTCTGTGCGTCCTTCGAGACGCCGGCTGCGCCGGCTCCTCAGGATGACGAATTTCGGTGCGTCGCACCAAACTGCGTCATGGTGAGGAGCGCCCGAAGGGCGCGTCTCGAACCACGCAACCTGGCCTAGCGGCGCAGGCCGAGCTTTTCGATGATCGCCGCATAGCGGCTTTCGTCGGAGGACTTCAGGTGGTCGAGGAGACCGCGACGCTGGGAAACCAGCTTCAGCAGGCCACGACGGCTGTGATTGTCCTTCTTGTGGGTCTTGAAGTGCTCGGTCAGGTTCGAGATGCGTTCCGAGAGGATCGCGACCTGGACTTCGGCGCTTCCGGTGTCGCCTTCAGTGCGACCATGTTCAGTGATGAGCGCGGCCTTGCGCTCCAGCGTAATCGACATCGGGTGAGTCTCCGCTCAGGCTTGAATAAAGACCCGGACGGGATTGAGCCTTCCCGCACGCATCTCGGCCAGGGCCACGAGCCGGTCTCCGTCCATGGCCGAAACGAGTCGCGAGCCGCCGGTGAGGCGGGCCTTGAGCGTCTCGACCTGTCTGGGAACCAGAACGATGGGTCGTCCCTGTGCCAGCCGAAAGGCGTCCTCCGCGGTCACGGCCAGCGCCGGGATGTCGTCCAGCGCGGTCTCGACCGGGAGCAATACCTCCGGAAGCGCGGCCTTATGGCTCAAATCTTCCAGATTTTCCAGCGTTATCGCACGATCCTCGCCGAACGGGCCGACGCGGGTCCGCCGCAGCTGGCTGACATGGGCGCAGGCGCCCAGCGCATCGGCCAGATCGCGCACGATCGAGCGGACATAGGTGCCCTTGCCGCACTCCATCTCGATCTCGATGTGGTCGGCGTCAGGGGCGTCGCTGACCCGGGCCGAGTGGATCGTCACCGTGCGGGCCTTGAGCTCGAAGTCCTCCCCGGCGCGGGCCAGGTCATAGGCGCGCTCGCCATCGACCTTGACCGCCGAGTAGTTGGGCGGGATCTGCTGGATCTCGCCGATGAAGGCCGGCAGGGCGGCCTCGACCTGTTCGCGGGTCGGCCGGACGTCCGAGCTGGCGGTGGTCGCGCCCTCGCGGTCCAGCGTGGTCGTCGAGCGGCCCCATTCGATGGTGAAGCGGTAGGCCTTGTCGGCGTCCATCATGAACGGGACGGTCTTGGTCGCCTCGCCCAGGGCGATCGGCAGGATCCCGGTGGCCAGCGGATCGAGCGTGCCTGCGTGGCCGGCCTTCTGCGCCTTGAACAGCCAGCGCACCTTGCCCACGGCCTGGGTCGAGCCGAAGTCATAGGGCTTGTCGAGGCAGATCCATCCGGAGATCGCCTCGCCCTTCTTGCGACGGGCCACGCTCAGTCTTCCGCGTCGTCGGACTGAAGGTCCTTCTGGACAAGGGGATTGTCGAACAGGCTGTCGATCCGCGCGGCGTGAGCGAAGCTGTCGTCGTGGAAGAACTTCAGGTCCGGCGTGAACTTCATGTCGATGATCCGGCCGATCCGGCCGCGCAGCAGCTTGGCCGCACCGTTCAGCGCCTTGACTACGGTCTGGGTCTCCGCGCCGGTCACTCCGGCGCCGAGGGGCTCGACGAAACAGATGGCGTGCTTGAGGTCGCTGCTCATGCGGACCTCCGACACCGTGACCGACACGTCGGCCAGGGCGGGGTCCGCCAGATGCTCCTCGCGCAGGGCTTCGACCAGCGCGTGGCGGATCAGCTCGCCGGCGCGCAGCTGGCGTTGCGAGGGGCCGGACGGGGCGGCGTGGCGGGATTTCCCGTGGCGGGGAGAGGCGCGTGACATGATTCAGGTCCTGGGCGCGGGCGGGGGATCAGACCCCGAACCGGCGGAAGGGCGCGCTTCTAGGCTTGCGGAGGCGCGCTGTCCAGCCCGAGCCGGTGGCGGAAGAAGGCGATGGTCCTGGCCTCGGCATCCTTCGTCGGCCCGCTGTTGTTCAGATGGATGGTCAGGACCGAGTGGCCGGCGACGCCGGTGCCGGGCCGCGCGTCTTCCTGTTTGAGCTCAACAGCCTCGAATTTCTCGCCGAAGGTCTCCTTCAGCATTTCGAACCGGCCGGGCGGCACGAACGGGTCGCCGTGGAAAGCCAGGCCCAGCAGGCTGAGGTCCTCGTCCTGGAACCGGCGTTTGGCGCAGGCGATCTCGGCGGGCGAGGCGTCGATGGCGCGCGCGCCCTTCTTGCCGAGCGGCAGGGAGGGCTGGCTGAGCACCGGGGCGACCACCGAGGGCTCGGTCATCATGGCGAGGGCGAAGCCACCGGTGAAACACATCCCCAGCGCCCCGACGCCCGGCCCGCCGCACTCGGCGTGGACCTTGCGGGCCAGCGCCCGCAGCCAGTCGACGATCTTCGAGGACTTGCCGTTGGCCCAGACGTTGAACTCCCACCGGATACAGATGTTGGCCAGCATCGAGGCCGCCACGTAGCCGTTCGACACCGGCTTGCCCGGCGCGCCGAACAGGCTGGGCAGGAACACCGTCATGCCGCTGGCCGCCACACGGTCGGCGTAGTCGATCACCAGAGGATGAAGACCGGGGATCTCGTGCATGATGATCACCGCCGGCCCGCTGCCGCGCCGGAACACCTCACGGGTCCAGGGCCCGTCGGTGAAGCTGAACCGCTCATAGTGTTTCAGCGCGTCGATGTCGGCCATGTGATCGTCTCCCCCTGCGGCGAGACTAGGCTGCTCCCGGGGCGGAAAACCACTGCAAACTCGGCGCGCGTCCTTCGACAGGGTCGCTTCGCGGCCTACGACCCCGGCCGCCCGTACTCGGGTCGGAAGACGCGGTCGGTCACGCCGCCGTTGACCGGGCCGGGCATGCGCCACTCGCCACGGAAGGTGAAGTCCATCACCGCGCAGAGACGCGGCTCGCCCGTCGCGGGGTCGTCGCCGAAGGCATGGACGCGCATGGGCTTGCGGAAGCCGATCGCGCCGATCGCCAGCCAGCCCTTCGTCGAGCCGGGGCAGAAGGCCTGGATCATCACCCGGCCCTCCTGGGCCTCGGGGTCGATGGAGAACAGATTGCTCTTGCCGCCGTCCTCGCCCATCAGCGCGTCCAGCTTGCGGTTGGTCGCGCCGTCGCCGGATGGCCTGGGCACGATGCCGACCGACACGGCCGTGGCGCGGACCGCGAGGATCTTCGTGCGCATGAAGGACTTCGTGAACACGAAGGTCAGGCCCGCGCCGGTCAGGCGTTTGGCTGCCGGGGAGGCCGAGTCGTAGCTGACCATCCGCTTCTGCGCTGCCTGGGCGGGCGCGGCGGCCAGCGCCGTCGACAGGATCAGGGCCGCCGTGGCGACGGGGCGGAACAGGCGCGGCATGACGGGTCCCTAGGGGGCTTTGCGGGGCTTGCCGCGCAGATCGGACAGATCGCCTTCAAACCCCGACAGACGCCAGGCGCCCTCGGTGTGGGTGAAGACCAGCAGGCAGGGGCCGTCCTTCTTCTTTGTCGCGCAGACCCGGCCGTCGGGCAGGTACTTCAGCGCGCCGGCGATGGCGAGGCGGTCGGGCAGCGGCTTGTCGGGCGTGTAGCCGTAGTAGTTGGCCGCAGCGCGGAACACTTCCGGCCGGATCATCGCATCCACGGCGATGTCGGCCAGACCGGGCGCAATGAGGGCGGCCAGGGCGCGGGCGCCGTCGTCCATGCCCGGGCGGGTGGTCTCGCGCATCACCCGACCCTCGAGCGAGGCCTTCAGCGCCTTGCGGTCGACATAGCGCTCGAAGGCGGCGCGGTCGTTGTCGCGGATGGCGACCAGCAGGCTGTTCACATCGCCCGCCGCGTCGATCCGGCTGGCGGTGGCGCAACCGGCGAGCGCGACGGCGGCGATCACGATGAGAGCGAGGCTGCGGATCATGTGAGGCTCCTTCGCGCCCATCCTAGGCGGAAATTGGGCGCGTCCCCAATCCGTTTCCAAGGTCGATGTCGGCCGGGTGGCGAGATTGATAGATGCCCGGCCAGATTGTATTCAGGCCTCGTGGCCTTCTACGTTTACATCATGACCAATCGGCGCGACGGCACGCTCTACATTGGCTCCACCGACAGCCTGACGCATCGCGCCTGGGAGCATCGCGAGAGGGTACGGCCGAATTGCTTTACGGCCAGATACGGCTGCACGAAGCTCGTTTGGTACGCTGTATGCGATACGCGCGAGGGCGCGAAGGTAATGGAGCGCCAGATGAAGGAATGGCGACGGGTCTGGAAGCTGCGGCTCATCGAAGAGACCAATCCGGAATGGACCGATCTCTACGACACCCTGGTGTCCTGATCCTCGCCGTTTCCCCGGCGAAGGCCGGGGTCCAGATCGGAGGGCTGGTTGCTTGGGTCTGGCGTCTTGATCCGGATTGCCGGCTGGCGCCGTAGCTGAATCTGGGCCCCGGCCTTCGCCGGGGAAACGGGTTTGAAATTAGCCACAACCGGCCCTGATCTCATGGCGTGGTGTCGATGGGTCCTTTGCCGGGTTTGGTCTAGACGTCGGCTATGGGTGGATTGCGGACTCCTGCGAGAAGCGCAACGCCCCGCCCAAACTCCGCTCATCCTCGCTTCCGCGAGGATGAGCGGGAGGTAGGGAGGGCGCGCAATGGGTCGAATGTGGACGTAGCGCCCGGTCCACCAGACACTAGGCCACCAAAGAAAAGGCGCGGAGGTTTCCCCC
>CAIOHT010000170.1 GCA_903858185.1 uncultured Caulobacterales bacterium | reverse complement strand
GGATCACGCCGGCGGGACAGCGGAACTGAAGGCTCTGACGGGCGCGCCCATCGAGGGGCCCCATCCCGATGACCAGTTCTGGATCGACCAGATCCCCGAGTCCGGCGCCCGATACGGCATCCCCGGCGCCGAGGCCTTCACGCCGGACCGCTGGCTGGGCGATGGCGACACCGTCACCCTCGGCGAGACGCAGTTTGAGGTCATCCACTGTCCAGGCCACACCCCGGGCCATGTGGTGTTCTTTCACCGCGAGGCGCGGTTCGCCCAGGTCGGCGACGTGCTGTTCAAGGGCTCGATCGGCCGGACCGACTTTCCGCGCGGCAATCACCAGCAACTGATCGACTCGATCACGCTCAAGCTCTGGCCGCTGGGCGACGATGTCGCCTTCGTGCCAGGCCACGGCCCGATGAGCACCTTCGGCTTCGAGCGCAAGGCCAACCCGTTCGTCTCGGACATCGCCCTCGGCGTCGAGGCCGGCACGCTCCCGGAAATGGAAGGCGTGCCCAAGCGCTACAGCTAGGAAACCGGGACACATACCGACGGCGCCACAAGTCTCCGCGTGTTGCAGCGCTGAAATCCGCTCGCCACGTGCGATTGTCATGAAGCGCCATGGAGCTCGTGATGGACAAGACCGCCCACAGCGTCGTGGAGGAGCCCGGCGCCCGGATCCTGATCGTCGATGACGACCCGGGCATCCGCGAGGTGATCGCCGATTTCCTTGGCAAGCATGGCTACCGGGTCGACCAGGCCTCGGACGCCCGCAGCATGGAACTGGCGCTGCAGCGCACGCCGGCCGACCTGATCGTGCTGGACGTGATGATGCCCGGCGAGGACGGTCTGTCCATCTGCCGCCGTCTGACCGGCAATCCCCGCGGACCCGGCATCGTGATGCTGTCGGCCATGGGTGAGGAGACCGACCGGATCGTCGGCCTCGAGCTCGGCGCCGACGACTACCTGCCCAAGCCGTGCAATCCGCGCGAGCTGCTGGCCCGCGTGCGTGCGGTGCTGCGGCGGCGTCAGGAGCCTCGCGCCACCGACGCGGAGATCGGGGCCACCTGCGAGTTCGCCGGCTGGCGGCTCGACCTGGTTCGCCGCGAACTGCGATCGCCGCAAGGCGTGATCGTCAACCTCTCGAGCGGTGAGTTCTCCCTTCTGCGCGCCTTCGTCGAACGGCCGCAGCGGGTGCTGACCCGAGATCAGCTGCTGGACATCGCCCGTGGGCCGGAAACGGAGGCCTATGACCGCGCCATTGATGTCCAGATCAGCCGTCTGCGCCGCAAGCTGGACGACGACAGCGGCCTGGAGATCATCCGCACGATCCGCAGCGAGGGCTACATGTTCTCGCCGAAGGTCAGCCGCTCGTCATGAAGACGCCCTGGCGCGGGGCGCCCCTGTTTCTCCAGGTTCTGGGCCTGGTCATCGTCTGTGTCGTGGCCGTGCCGGCCATCTCGACGGCAGTGCTCCTGAACCTGCCTCCGCCGCCGCCCGAAATCTATCGCCTCTCCGACATTGCCCG
>CAIOHT010000169.1 GCA_903858185.1 uncultured Caulobacterales bacterium | reverse complement strand
GCTCAGCACTCCGATGCGCAGCTTCTTGCCCGACGGCTTCTGCACGAAGCCGATCGGGCGATAGGGCGCATCGGCGTCGGCGCGTTCGGTCGCCGCGAACATCGCCGCCGAGTCCCGCACCGAACGGCTGTCGACGTGGCTCACCGACAGGTCGATGACCCGCAGGCCGGTGCTGCCGGCAAGCCGTCCCCGCGACGGCTTGAAGCCGAACAGGCCGCAGCAGGACGCCGGAATGCGGATCGAGCCCCCGCCGTCGCTGGCGTGTGCGACGGTGACCACCCCGGCCGCCACCGCCGCCGCCGCGCCACCGGACGAGCCGCCGGTCGAGCGGCCGGTGTCCCAGGGATTGCGCGTCGGGCCGTAGGCGAGGGGCTCGGTGGTCGGCAGGTAGCCGAACTCGGGTGAGGCGGACTTGCCGATGACGATGAAGCCGGCCTTCAGCGCGGCGTCGACCCAGGTGTCGCTGGTGGTGGCTGGCGGCGCGCCGAGGCTGCCCGCCGAGCCGTTTCGGGTCGGCGTCCCGGCATAGTCGTTCAGATCCTTGACCAGGAAGGGCACCCCGGCGAACGGCCCGGTCTGGCCACCTTTCTTCGCCGCGTCCATGGCCCGGTCGAAGTCGGAATTGACCATGAAGTTCAGCGTCGGCTGCAGGGCTTCGGTCCGCCGGATCGCCGCCTCGACGGCCTCAAGGGGGCTGATCTCCTTGCTGCGGATCATGCCGGCCAGGGTGGTCGCGTCGGGCGTCCAGGCAGCTGCGGTGGGCGGCGCGACCTTCTTGCCGGGCCAGCCGAGGGCGGCGGCCGGCGTCGCGGCGGCGGCGGATGCGGCGGCGGAGGCGGCCATCAGGCCGCGGCGGGTAAGATTGGTCATGGAGCCCTCCCTCGGACGTCGTTGGTCGCGTCCGTGATCAGCGTTCAGATTGACCGGTCGAACACCGGTTCGCAAGGCGGGCAAAGCTTGACGTCGCGGTCACGCGGCGCGACTCTGGCTTCAACAACAGGCTCGGGAGGAGAAACGCCATGGCCGACGGATCAATGGCGGGCGTGAGCTCGCTGAAGGGCAAGGTCAGCGAGGCGGAGTGGAAGGCGCGGGTTGATCTCGCCGCCCTCTATCGTCTGGTAGCCCTGCACGGGTGGGACGACATGATCTTCACCCATATCTCCGCCCGGATTCCGGGACCGGAACATCACTTCCTGATCAATCCCTACGGCATGTTCTTCGACGAGATCACCGCCAGCTCGCTGGTGAAGATCGACCTCGATGGCAAGGTGCTGCAGGAAACGCCCTACTTCATCAATCCGGCGGGCTTCACGATCCACTCGGCGGTTCACGCGGCCCGCGAGGACGCGATGTTCGTGATGCACCTGCACTCGGACCAGGGCGTCGCGGTCTCGGCCCAGAAGGGCGGGCTGCTGCCGTTGTCGCAGCATGCCCTGATCGTACTGCCGCAACTCGCCTATCACGACTATGAGGGCATTGCGCTCAATCTTGACGAGCGTGAGCGACTTGTGGCTGACTTGGGCGAGAAGACCACCATGCTGCTGCGGAACCACGGCACGCTCGCCGTCGGCGAGACTGCCGCGGCTTGCTGGCTCAGCATGTTCTATCTGGAGCGCGCGTGTCAGCAGCAGGTCATGGCACTTTCGGCGGGGCGCGACGGCGTGCTGGACGCTCCGGAAGCCGCGCAGGCGGAGGTGCGCAGCCAGATGGGTCGCGGCATGGGCGGCATCGGCGGTCTGGCCTGGCCGGGTTGCCTGCGCCAGTTGGACCGCAACCTGCCGGGCTACGACGCCTAGCATTCACCTCGACACTACAGTGGACCGTCGCGAGCCTCGCGCTCGCGGCGGTCTTCGTTTGTCCGTCGGCCCACGCAGGGGCGTGGCCGGTCTCTCCGGGCGAGACCCTGACGATCCTCAAGTACGAAGGCTCGCGGGCCGAGACGTTCTTCGATGCAGCGGGTGAGCAGAGCGCGATGGCGTCACGTTCCGATGACGCCGTCAGCCTCTATGTCGAACACGGTCTGGCCTCGCGTCTGACCTTTCAGGGGAGGGTCGGCTGGACCCGGGGCGAGGACGGCTTCGCCGATTACGCCGGTCGCGGGCCACTGGAGCTGGGCCTGCGGCTGGCGCTCCTGCGCGACGAGCGGTCGGCGGTCAGCCTCTACGTCGGCGGTGGCTACGCGGGCGAAGGCCGCAATGCCGGCTACGCGCCGCCCGGTGAGGGTGGAACTGATCTGGAGGTCCGGTTGCTGGCCGGGCGCTCGATCGTGGTCGCCGGTCGCGCGGCTTTCTTCGAGGCGCAGGTGGCGCGGGTGAACCGCTCCGGCCTGCCGGACGAAACCCATCTCGACCTGACCCTCGGTCTGAAGCCGGACGATCGCTGGATGCTGCTCGCCCAGGCCTATGCCGGCCAGGCGGACCGCGATCCGGTCAGCCCGCTCTGGCTCAAGCTCGAGGTGTCGGCGGTGCGCCGGGTTGGAGATTGGCGTCTCCAGGCCGGCTGGCGACAGTCGGTGGCCGGCCGCGACAGCCCTGCCGAAGCCGGACCCGTGTTCGCCGTCTGGCGGTCGTTCTGATTCCTGTTTCCGGCCGACATGCTCTCGCGGCTGCAAGACGGTTTACGTCCACGGCAATGCCCCTATATGTGCGTCTGCAAGCCGCCGGCGGAGCCGGCTCCGGGAATGCCTCGTGATACGCCGCCATTTCTTCCTGTTCGCTGCCGCGGCCTTCCTCGTGCTGATGCTGATCGGCGGCGGACTGAAGCTCGCGACCGTAGAGCCCAAGGGCAAGGGCGGTCCCGGCGGGGCAGGGGGCCGCGCCGCGGCGATCACCCAGGCGGTCGTCACGCTGCGACCTTTCGCCGACAACATCGAGGCGCTGGGCGTCGCCAAGGGCCGAGAGTCGGTCACCATAACCTCCAACACCAGCGAACTGGTGACCGCGGTGCGCTTCCGGGACGGCCAGCAGGTCAGCAAGGGCCAGGTGCTGGTTGAACTGAAAGCGGGGGAAGAGGACGCCGGTCTGATCGAGGCCCAGGCCCGACTGGCCCAGGCCGAACGCGACTACGCCCGCTGGAAGAGCCTCGCCGACCAGGGCATCGCGCCCCGGGCCACGGCGGAGCAATATCGCTCGGCGCTGGATACGGCCCGGGCCGGGGTCGAGGCCGCCCGCGCCCGCAAGCTGGACCGGGTGATCCGGGCGCCTTTCGGCGGCGTGGTGGGCCTGACCGACGTGTCGCCGGGCGCGCTGATCAGTCCGGGCGCCCCGATCGTCACGCTGGATGATCTGACGATGGTGCGGGTCGATTTCGAGGTGCCGGACCGCTACCTTCCGATGCTGACGGAGGGCTCCGTGATAACCGCCCGTCCCGACGCCTGGCCGGCCGAAAGCTTCCTGGGGCGTATCGCCCGGCTCGACAGCCGCATCGACGCGACGACCCGCGCCATCACCGCGCGCGCCGAGTTCCCCAATCCGGGAGCCCGTATCAAGCCGGGCATGCTGATGCGAGTCTCCATCGCCAACGGCGCCCGTCAGGGCCTGGCCGTGCCTGAGGCCGCCGTCCAGTTCGAGGGCGATCAGGCCTTTGTCTTTGTCGTCACGCCGCGCGGTGACGGCGCTTCGGCGCGGAAACAGGCCGTGCAAACCGGTTCCACGGCGAATGGCTTCGTCGAGATCACCAGCGGGCTGCAGGCCGGAGACAAGGTCGTCGCCGATGGTCTGAACCGGATCCAGGACGGCCAGCCCGTCCGCGTCGGATCCCCGGGCCGGCCGCCGGCTCCCGCCCCGGCGCGGAAGGCCGGCTGATGCTGTCTGACCTCTCGGTCAAGCGGCCCGTATTCGCCGCTGTTGCGGCGATCATGCTCTGTGTGATTGGCCTCGCGGCCTTCCTCAGTATTCCGATCCGCGAACTGCCCAGTGTCGATCCGCCCGTGGTCTCGATCTCGACCACCTATCGCGGCGCCTCGGCTGAAATCGTCGAGGAGCGGATCACCCAGGTTCTGGAGCGCCAGGTCAGCGGCATCCAGGGCATCGACAGGGTGTCGTCGTCGAGCCGTGACGGCCGCAGCCAGATCAACATCACCTTCAAGCTGGATACCGACCTCGAGTCGGCGGCCAACGACGTGCGCGACGCCGCCAGCCGCGTGGTCAACCAGCTTCCCGACCAGGCCGACCCCCCGCAGATTGCCAAGGCGACGGCGGACTCCTCGCCGATCATCATTCTGAACATGGCGTCCACGACCCTGACGCCGCTTCAGCTCGCAGACTACGCCGACCGGTTCCTCGTCGAGCGGCTGTCGACCATTCCGGGCGTGGCCACGGTGGGTCTGAACGGGCCGCTCTACGCCATGCGGATCTGGCTCGACGCCGACCAGATGGCCGCGCGCGGCGTCACGGTCGATGATGTCGAGACGGCGCTCAACAGCCAGAATGTCGAGCTCCCGGCCGGCGCGCTGGAGAGCACCGCGCGCGACTTCACCATCCGGGTCAACCGCGGCTATTCCAGTCCGGAGGACTTCGTCCAGCTGCCGGTCAAGATCGGTGGCCAGACGGCGGCCAGCGGCGCCTACATCACCCGCCTTGGGGACATCGCCCGGGTCGAGGAGGGGGCCGCCGAGGCCCGTCGCGTCTTCCGTGGCAACGGCGTCGACCAGATCGGCCTGGTCCTGACCCGGCAGTCCCAGGCGAATGACCTGGCTATCGCCGAAGCCGCGCGCAAGGAGGTGGCGGCGATCAACGCCACCCTGCCCGAGGGCACCAGTCTGATCATCGCGGTCGACTCCTCGGAGTTCACCGCCGAGGCGATCCACGAGGTATGGGTCACCATGGGCATCTCCATCGCCCTTGTGGCCATGGTCAATCTGCTGTTCCTCGGAAGCTGGCGGGCGGCGATCATTCCCTCGATCGTGGCGCCGATCTGCCTGCTGTCGTCGTTCATGGTCCTGGCGCCGCTCGGCTTCTCGCTGAACCTTCTGACCCTGCTGGCGCTCGTGCTGTCGGTCGGTCTGGTGGTCGATGACGC
>CAIOHT010000168.1 GCA_903858185.1 uncultured Caulobacterales bacterium | reverse complement strand
CAGTCAGGGAGATCGCAGGTGGACGTCGCCAAGGAAATTCCCGTTCGCCGGATGAGCTTCGAGTTCCCGGACGACATGGATCTGGTGTTCATCGAGGGCGACCCCGCGATGTCCTACTACTTTGTCGGCGCCTGGATGATGCTCCCCTACCTGGAGCCGTTCCTGATCCGCACCATGCAGTCCGCGATGGACAAGGTGGATGACCCGGTGCTTCGCGAGGAAATGAAGCGGTTCTGCGCCCAGGAAGGGCAGCATTTCCGCCAGCATGCCAAGGCCAACGAAGTGGTCAAGCGCGTCCATCCCGCCGGTCCGCGTCTTGCCGAGCTTGAGAAGGAAGTCGAGGCGCTGTTCGCCCGCTGGTCGGTCGAAAAGCCGCTGAAGTTCAATCTCGCCTACGCCGAGGGCTTCGAGTCGATGACCTGCGCGGCGGCCCGAACCCAGATCGACGTCGACATGTTCGGCTACATGAAGGAGCCGATCCGCGGCCTGATGTACTGGCACATCATGGAGGAGATCGAGCACCGTTCGGTGTGTTTCGATGTCTACGAAAAGCTGGTCGGCGACTATCTGTATCGGACCCGTATGAGTCTCTGGTTCCAGAAGCACTATCTGGGCCTGTGCAAGAAGTTCGCGACCGTGATGCTCGAGGCCGATCCCGAGACGGTGGCCCGCTACAACACGCCGGAATGGGCGGCCATCCGCAAGAAGCGCCTGGCGACCTATACCCGCAACTACCTGCCCCGGTATCTGGGCACCTTTTCGCCCTGGTACGACCCGGCCAAGGTCGACCTGCCCGCCGGCTTTCATTTGGCGCGCCAGACCTACACCGCCCTCGCCACGGGCGTTCAATAGCTCGCTTGTTCGACGGAGAAACCCATGGACGACGCTTCAGTTCTCTCACCGGATGAGCGGCTCGCCGCGCTGATCCAGGACCGCGCCGCGCGCCCGATGATCCCGGCCGAAGGCGCCCTTGAGACCCTTCACATCGGCGATGACGAACTTCCCTGGATGGAAATCGGCGGCGGTTCAGCCCTGCAGATGCTCCATGTGGACCTGAATCAGGGCCTCTGGATTTCCAAGACCCGCCTGCCGCCCGGAACCCAGGTGCCGACGCACTACCACACCGGCCTGGTCTTCGCCGTGACCCTGAAGGGGACCTGGCACTATCTCGAGAGCCCGGAAGCCGTGAATCGTCCCGGATCCTATCTGTTCGAGCCGGCGGGCTCGCGACACACGCTCGTCACCCCTGCCGACGCAACCGAGGACATGGTCACCTGGTTCGCCATTTATGGTGCCAACATTAATCTCGACGAAGACGGCAAGCCCACCGCGGTGGTGGACGCCAAGACCGCGCTCGACCTTTACCGGGACTACTGTGACGCGCTCGGCCTCGACTACTCCAAGCTGATCGTCCACGGGGAATAGCCTTGAAATCCATGCGCGCCGCCGTCATGCGCGGCGATCGGTTTGTCGTCGAGGAACGTCGTATGCCCGTTCCGGGCCCGGGCGACGTGCTGGTCAAGGTTCGGGCCTGCGGCATTTGCGGGTCCGATCTGCACTATTTCCATCACATCGACGGAATGATCGAGAATGTCCGTGCGTTGGGCGCACCGACCGATGCGATGGAGAAGACGCTCCGCGACGGCCCGGTCCTGGGCCACGAGTTCGTCTGTGAGGTCGTTGACTTCGGTCCGGACACCGATCGGCGGCTCGAACAGGGCGAGCGGGTCTGTTCAATGCCGTTCCTCAGCAAGAACGGCGTACCCATCCTGATCGGCTCCACCTCGGACGTAACGGGCGCTTATGCCGAGTACATGTTGCTGACCGAGGCCCTGCTTCTGCCGGTCGACAGTTCGATCGTCGATGATGCCGCGGCGCTGACCGAGCCCGTCGGCATTGCGGTCCACGCCGTCAACAAGGCGGTGCTCAGGCCCGAGGATGCGACGGTCATCGTGGGGTGTGGGCCGATCGGCCTGGCGACGATTGCGGTTCTCAAGTCCCGTGGCGTCAGCCAGATCATCGCGTCCGACCTGTCGCCGAAGCGGCGCGAGCTGGCGACCTTGATGGGCGCGACCAGGGTCGTCGATGCGGGGCAGGCCAGTGTGATCGCCGCCGCCATGGACGCCGCGCCAGGGGCGCCTCTGGTGATCTTCGAGAACACCGGCGCGCGCGGGATGCTCCACAAGCTGGTACTGGAAGCGCCCCAGAATTCGCGGATCATCGGAACAGGCATTCCGGCGGGCGAAGAGAGCTTCATTCCCATGCTGGCGATCAGCAAGGAGCTGCAGCTCACTTTCGTGATCTTCTATACGGCGGAGGAATTCGCCGAGGCGCTGCGGCTGATCAGGGACGGCGAGATCAACTGGAAGCCGCTGATCACCGGCAAGGTGGGTCTCGAGGGCGTGACGCAAGCCTTCAAGGACCTTGGCGACCCGGAGCGGCACGCCAAGATTCTCATCCAGCCATGGGCCGACTAGGCCGATGGCTGGCGTCCAGGGTGCAAAGCAGCGGCAACTGACCGTCGGAGCTCTGACGTTCACGGCCTGGGAGATGGGCGAGGGGCCGCTGGCGCTCTGCCTGCACGGGTTCCCGGATACCCCTTCGTCATGGCGTCATCTGCTTCCGGCCCTCGCCGCGAACGGATGGCGAGCCGTGGCGGTCACCAGTCGGGGCTACGAGCCGAGCTCACAGCCCGAGGATGGCGACTACGGGATTGCCGCGCTGTCCGACGATGTCGGCGGGTGGATTGATGCCCTCGGCGAGACATCGGCGGTCCTGATCGGCCATGACTGGGGTGCGGCGATTGCCTACGCCGCGGCAGCAAAGTTCCCTGACCGCATCAAGAAACTGATCGCGCTGGCGGTGCCCCATCCGCTGGGGTGGGCGACCGAGTTGCCGGGCGACTTCGATCAGCTCAAACGAACCTGGTACGTGTTCATGTTCCAGGTTCCCGGCCTAGCGGAATTCCTGCTGACGGCCAATGACGGGGCCTACATTGAACGCCTGTGGCGCGACTGGTCACCCGGCTGGGACTTCGACCACGCCGACCTGGGAGCCGCCAAGGCGGCCTTGTCGACCTCGGGCGTCATGGCTGCCGCCCTCGGTTACTATCGCTCTGCCTTTGACCCATCCGCGCCACGCCTGTCAGAGGGGCAGGGCCTGGCCCTCGTCCCGATCCAGGCGCCCACACTCGGATTGGCGGGCCAGACAGACGGCTGCGTGAGTTCGGACATCTTTGTCCGCGCCATGCCGCCGGCCATGTTCCCTGGCGGGCTGGACGTGCGAGTCATCGAGAAGGCGGGTCACTTCCTGCAGCTGGAAAACCCCGATGCCGTGAACCGCGCCATTCTGGACTGGCTGGCGGCCGACTAACGAAAGCCCGATCGTCGCTGACAAGACCTACCCGCCTCAGGCGCCGCGGGCCAGGTCCCGCGGTTGCGCCATCCGCTCACGTCCATCGTCACCGATGGCCAGCGCCAGCGGCGCCGACGCTTCCAGGGGCGTCCATGTGACCCTCTCGGAGAGATTTGGCTCCCCGCCTTCGATGAAGGCCAGGAT
>CAIOHT010000167.1 GCA_903858185.1 uncultured Caulobacterales bacterium | reverse complement strand
TTCCAGGGGATCGGCGGTCCGGCTGCCGACGTTCAGCGACAGGACGTCATAGGTCAGGGTCGCGCCGTCCAGCAGCGTGACGGACCGGCCGCTACGGTCAATCGCGGTAATCTCGGACGGGTGGAACGCGACGCCGAAGGCGGAGGCCAGGCCTGCCACATCGATTTCTCCGGCGCCCGGCTCAAGCGCGCCGGACAGAACGCCGGTCGCCAGCCCCGAGTAGCGAAACACCGGCGGACTGATCAGGCAGAGCGCGACCCCCTCGGCGCGCAGTCGGGCGGCCTCGCGCACCACGCCCAGATGCGCGTGCCCGGCGCCGATCAGGAGAACCCGCATTACGGGATCGCCGGCGGCGCCGACAGGATCACATCACCCTGCTCGACACTCACCCGCGGGGCGCGGGCGAGGGTCAGGCCCCGTCCATCAGAGCTGGCGCCGGTGCGGATATCGAACCGGTAGTCATGCCAGGGACAGCGGATGCAGCCGTCTTCCACGGGCGCATCGTCCAGCGGTCCAAGCCAGTGCGGGCAGGTGACCGCGTGGGCGATCACCTGGCCCTCCAGGGCCAGCAACCGGAACCGCTCTCCGCCGAACTCGACGAGGCGTGGAAGGGTCGTCAGCAGAGCGGACAAAGGCCCGAGGTTCAGCGGCTCGACAGACGCCGCGGAGGGTCGCCGGCGATCAGCCAGCGCCCGTTCGCGGTGGACCATCATCGCCTCGTCCTCGTCCCACAGGCCGGTGTAGACCTCGACGTAACGCTGACCAATCCGGGCGAGGCGTTCGGGCGCGGTCTCGGCGACATGGAATGTGACCACCACAGCGGTCCGGTCGACCGCCAGCGGGGTCAGGGTTGTCCAGATCTCGCTTCCGGCGCCGGGCCCTTCCACGGTGGCGGAGCAGTAGCGACCGGCATCCCGGTCGATGCGGACCTCGATGACCTGGGCCCGGGCGACGTCGCCGGGTTGATTGACGACCGATGCACGCCAGCCCCAGGGACCACTGTCCAGCAGCGCGATGCTGTGGAACTGGCCATTGTGCAGGGCCGGAAGATGCTCCCAGTCGAGAACATTCTCCCACACCCGTCCGACGCCGACGGCGACCTCGCGGTCGTAGCGCCCGGCAAGGTTCAGGCGCGGGCCCACAGCGTGCGCAGTGTCGGCTCGATCACCCATTGTCGGGCCCTACTTGCCCGCCGGAGCCTTGGCCTTGATCGCCGCCAGCAGGGCGCGGACGCGCTTGGCGTTGGCGCCCAGATCGCTGAGGCCGACGCGGGAGGTGGAGCGAATGTCGACGACCGAGGCGCCGGCCGCGCCGGGCCGGGCCCGGATCGCGACGTCATCCTTGAAACCGAACCAGAAGGACTCGGCGACCGCCTCGACCGCGCCGCCTGCGGCGTCGACCTTCGTCACCTTGAGGCCCTCCGCCCTGGCGGCGTCAGCGGCCAGCTGCGTGGCGGCGGCGACGGGCATCGCGAGCGTCAGCGGCTGGATGTCGGGATTGGCGGCCTGGCCGACCTCGCCGACCGACTTGCCCTTCAGCATCTCCACAGGTTCGGTCATCGAGGTGACGGGGTTGCCCCCGCCGATCGCGGCGCGGGCGGCGATCACCGCCGGCGAGTATTGCGGCGGGTCCTGGATATTGGTCGCGATGTCGTGGATCGGCGGGATCGTCCTTGCCTTGCCCATCACGCTGACCACGAAGCCGAGCGCCAGGGCCGGAACCAGCAGGGCGCCCAGCGCCCGGCCCCATCCGTGACGCGGCTTGACCAGCAGCGACAGGAGCAGCCCGACGAAGGCGATCCCGAATACGCCGAACAGCACCAGCGCGCCGAGCCTGAACACCAGCAGACCAAAGCCGATGCGCCAGTCGAACAGGCCGAACCTGGTGCCCAGCGCCGCGACCACGAAATAGACCGGCAGCAGCAGCGCCAGGATCAGCGCCACGCGCACCCAGCCGTCACGGAACTTCGCCATCGTCTTCTCCCCCCGGTGATCCGCGCAATCCGGCGCGGACGCTCCTCTGTTGCCGGCCAGCATGCGCCCAAAGCGGGGCGCTTCGCCAGCCTGTGAAACCCGAGCCTAGCCCAGCCGCTTCAGGATCGACACCAGCCGCCGCGTCCCGGGCGAAAACAGCGCGCCAGTGTACCATTGCCCCGCCAGCCGCTTGTTGATCTCGCCACGCGTCGGATAGGGCGCGATCATGCCGGTCAGCTGGCTGAGCTTGAGGCCGGTCGTCATGGTCAGGACCCACAGCGGCAGATGATCGCCCGCATGGGCGCCCACCAGGGTGACTCCCAGGATCTTCCCGCGTTTTGTCGCCACCAGTTTGGCGAAGCCGCGGATGTCGCCTTCGGCCTGGGCTCGGTCGTTGTCGGCGAAAGGCTGGACCAGCACCCGCACATCATCGCCGTGCGCCGCCCGGGCCTGGGCCTCCGTCAAACCGACCGCCGCCAGCTCCGGGCTGGAGTAGGTGACCCGCGGCACGACCAGGGCGTCGGCGTTGATCGGCGCGGCGAACAGCGCCTTGCGAACGAACAGCCCGGCATGCGCGCCGGCCAGATGGGTGAACTGGCCCCGTCCGGCGGCGTCGCCGATGGCGAACACCCGACGGTTGCTGGTGCGCAGGCTCCTGTCGGTCTTCACGCCCGCGCGGTCGAAAGCTACGCCGGCCGCTTCCAGGTTCAGTCCGTCCAGGCTGGCCTTGCGGCCGACCGCGACCAGCAGGTGCGAGCCCGCGATCCGCAGCTCGCCTTCGGGTCCGGACACGACCACCACCGGCCCGGGCTCGACCCGCACGGCCTTGTGGGCGGGCAGCAGGGTGACGCCGTCAGCGGCCAGCTGTTCGATGACCACGGCGGCGGCGGCGGGGTCCTCGCGGCCGAGAATCGCGTCGGCTTCGATCAGGGTGACCTGGGCGCCCAGGCGCCGGAAGGCCTGGCCGAGCTCGACCCCGATGGGACCGCCGCCGAGGACAATCAGATGCTCGGGACAGGCCTTGAGTTCGAAGATGCGCTCGTTGGTCAGGAAAGGGACCGTGTCCAGGCCCGGGATGGGCGGCACGGCGGCGCTGGATCCGGTCGCGATGACGACCTTGCGCGCCGTGACGCGGACACTGTCGCTCTCGACCACCCGCTGGTCTCGGAACCGGGCCGCCTCACGCACGACCCGGACGCCGAGGCCCTCGAAGCGCTCCTGGCTGTCGATCGGGGCGATCTCGGCGATGACGTGATGGACGCGGGCCATGACGGCAGGGAAGTCGACGCGGACCGTCGGGGCGCTGACGCCCAGCGCCGTGCTGTGGCCAGCGGCATGGGCGGCGTTGGCGGCGGCGATCAGGGCCTTGGACGGCACGCAGCCGTAGTTCAGGCAGTCGCCGCCCATCTCGCCCTTCTCGAACAGCACGACCTTCAGGCCGAGCTGCGCGGCGCCGGCGGCGACGGACAGCCCGCCCGAGCCCGCGCCGATGATCGCCAGATCGGCGCGGATGCGTTCCTGTTTCACGATCCTGACCCCTTCCGCGCGCGCAGCCGCTGGAACAGCGTGGTGCCGAGCGACAGCAGACCCAGCGCGACCAGCGGTCCGATGACATAGGGCTCGAAGATGATCTTGAGGTTCGGCTCGCCGCCCCGCGCCAGCACCTGGCCTATGCCCGCGCCGACGCTGGAATAGATGAAGGTCGCCGGCATGATGCCGATGAGGGTCGCCAGGGCGTAGGCGCGCAGGGGCGCATTGGCCAGCGCCGAGGCGACATTGACCAGCCAGAACGGCGCCAGCGGGATCAGCCGCAGGGTCAGGATGTAGCCGAACGCGCCGTCGCGGACGCCGTCCATCACCGCCTTGAGCCGCCCGCCCGAAGCCTCGGCCCGCTCACGAAGGGACGCGCCCAGCGAGGTCCGGACGATGGCGAAGACCAGGATCGCCCCGATCGTCGCGCCCACCACAGTCGCCGAACCGCCAAGCCATGTGCCGAACAGGAAGCCGCCGGCAAGGGTCAGGAACAGGGCGCCCGGGATGCTCACCGCCGTCGCGGCGGCATAGACAACGACGAAAGCCAGCAGGCTCAGGACCAGATTGCTGGTGACGAATCCCCGCAGCAGGGCCTCGTTGGCCTTGAGCGAATCGAGACTGAGATAGCGCCCCGCCCCGCTGGCGAAAACCGCCACGACCGCCGCAACCAGCAGCAGCAGCGGACCATATCGTTTAAGCATCAACCTCGTCCCCTCGCCGGACGATATCGCCCGGCGCCCTATCTGCCCTGAAAATTGGTCTCGCGTCTCTCAAGTCAAGCTCTTGGCGGCCCCGGGGGCGCCATGTCACGGTTCCACGGACACACTGAAGGCGGGGCGACAAGATTGGACCAGCGAACCAAAGAGCGCACGGGCGGCGCCGCAAGCAGCGTGACTGTCTCGCCGTTCGTCTCCCCGCTTGCGCCGCGCATGGACCCGCTGAAGTTCCGCGACCCCTTCATCACCCTGGACGGATCACGCCGGGCGGGGGTGGCGCTGACGGGCCTGGACACGCTGTGGTTCAACACCGGCACCCTGTGCAACATCGCCTGCCTGTCCTGCTACATCGACAGCTCGCCGCGCAACGATGCGCTCGTCTACCTCTCCGCCCTTGAGGTCGCCGGCTACCTGGCCGAAATCGAGGCGACGGGACTGGTCACGCGGGAGATCGGCTTCACCGGCGGCGAGCCGTTCATGAACGCCGAGATCATTTCGATGCTTGAGGCGGCGCTGGCGTCCGGTCGCCAGACGCTGGTCCTGACCAACGCCATGCGGCCGATGCGGCGGTTCGAGCGCCAGCTGGTCGAGCTGCGCAGCCGGTATGGCGACGCCCTGACGATGCGGGTCAGTCTGGATCACTACAGCCAGCCTATCCACGAGGCAGAGCGGGGCGCTGACACCTGGACGCCGGCGATCGCCGGGCTGGTCTGGCTGGCGCAGAACGGCTTCTCGCTGGCCATCGCCGGGCGCCGGCTGGGGGATGAAACGGAAGAGGCCGCCCGCGCCGGCTATGCAGAGCTGCTCGCCGGTCTGGGAATAACCCTGAACGTCAACGACCCTTCGCGGCTGATCCTGTTCCCGGAGATGGACGCCACCCGCGATGCACCGGAGATCACCGAAGCCTGCTGGGGCATCCTGAATGTCGCGCCGGAGTCGATGATGTGCGCCACCAGCCGCATGGTGGTGAAGCGCAAGGGCGCCCCGCGGCCGGTGGTCGTGGCCTGCACGCTGACGCCCTATGACCCGCAGTTCGAGCTCGGGGAGACCCTCGCGGAGGCGGCGGGGACCGTTCAGCTGAACCATCCGCACTGCGCGCGGTTCTGCGTGCTGGGCGGGGCCAGCTGCAGCGGGCGATGAGCGGGCTGCTGCGACTGTCCGTCATTATCCCGACACTGAATGCGGCCGGAGACCTGCCGGCGATCCTCGGCGTGCTTGATCCTGCCGACGAGGTGATCGTCGTTGACGGTGGATCGAGCGACGGCGGCCCGGCGCTGGCGCGTTCGCGCGGCGCGAGGGTTCTGGAGTCGCCGCCGGGACGTGGCGTTCAGCTGGCGAACGGCGCGGCTGCAGCGACGGCGGACTGGCTGCTGTTCCTGCATGCCGACACGGTTCCGGCGGCGGGCTGGCGCGAGGCCGTCGATGACCATGTGCGGACGACCGACGGGACCGGCAAGGCCGCCTTCTTCCGGTTCAGGCTGGACGATCCGTCGCCGCAGGCGCGCCGACTGGAGCGGCTGGTGGCCGCGCGCGTGCGCCTGTTCAGCCTGCCCTATGGCGACCAGGGGCTGCTGATCCATCGGGACCTGTACAACCGCGTCGGCGGCTATCGCCCCCTCCCCCTGATGGAGGACGTCGATCTGGTCTGGCGGCTCGGCGGACGGCGGCTGACCGGGCTGGCGGTCGACGCCGTCACCTCGGCGCGGCGCTGGCGCAAGGACGGCTGGCTCGGGCGCAGCGCCCTCAATCTCCTCTGTCTGACCCTGTTCCGGCTGGGAACGCCGGCTCCCCTGATCGCGCGGCTCTATGGACGCTGAACGCCGGCATCTGGTGATCTTCGCCCGAACCCCGGCGTTCGGCGTCGGCAAGCGTCGGCTGGCGGCCGGGGCGGGCGAGCTGGCGACGCTGCGCTTTCAGCGGTTCATGCTCGCCGACCTGCGGCGCAGGCTGGGGCGGGACCGGCGCTGGCGCACCTGGCAGGCACTGACGCCGGATCGCGACGCGTTCGGCCGCCCGGACGCCCTCGCCCAGGGCGGCGGCGACCTGGGAGTCCGGCTGCGGCGACTGTTGAAGACCCTGCCGGCCGGTCCGGTGGTCGTGATCGGTTCGGACACGCCGGGCGTCACGCCCGCCGACATCGCCCGGGCCTTCCATGCGCTCGGCGCGGCCGACGCCGTGTTCGGTCCGGCGCGGGACGGCGGCTACTGGCTGATCGGCCTGAAACGCGCGCCGCGCCTCCGGGACCCGTTCGAGGGCGTACGCTGGTCGACGGCCCACGCCCTCGCCGACACCCTCGCCAATCTCGACGGACGACCGGTGACCCGCCTGCGCACCCTGGAAGACATCGACGACGTCGACAGTCTCCAACGGGCCATGAAGGGCGGCCGCTATGTCCGCCCAGAAATCAGTTGATCCGGGGACGGGGCGGCGCGATCACCGTCCCGCATGACTGATCCCGCCCCGCCGATCCGCGTCGCCGCCCTCTATCGCTTTGCGCCGTTCAGCGACTGCGCGGGCCTGCGCCGCGGCCTTGAGACGGTCTGCGCCGAAGCCGGGGTGAAAGGCACCTTGCTGCTCGCGCCGGAAGGGATCAACGGGACCATCGCCGGGTGCGCGGACGGTATCGACAGGGTCCTCGCCCACATTCGCGCCCTGCCCGGCTGCGCCGCGCTTTCGGTCAAGATGTCCGGCGCCGAGATTATGCCGTTCTACCGGATGAAGGTGCGGATCAAGCGCGAGATCGTCACCATGGGCCAGCCCGACATCGATCCGCTGAAGGACGCCGGCTGCTACGTCTCCCCCGGGGACTGGAACGTGTTGATCAGCGATCCGGACACAATCCTGATCGATACGCGAAACGCCTACGAGGTCAGGGTCGGCACCTTCGCGGGCGCGGTGGATCCGGGCACGGCCAGCTTCCGCGAGTTCCCCGACTGGTTCCGGGCGAACCGCGAACGCCTGACGGCCGGGCGTCCGGCCGCGAAGATCGCCATGTTCTGCACCGGCGGCATCCGCTGCGAGAAGGCCACGGCGTTCCTGAAGGCGGAAGGCCTGGACGGGGTCTATCACCTCGACGGCGGCATCCTGAAATACCTCGAGACCGTGCCGGAGCCGCAGAGCCTGTGGCGGGGCGAGTGCTTCGTCTTCGACCAGCGGGTGGCCGTCGGCCATGGGCTGACGCAGGGCGACCATGTCCTTTGCCACGGCTGTCGCATGCCGGTGAGCCCGGACGACCGGGCGTCGGCGCTCTATGTCGAGGGGATCAGCTGTCCCGCCTGCCACGACCGGCGCGACGACAGCCAGCGGGCCGGCTACCTTGAGCGGCAGCGTCAGGTCGCCCTGGCTGCGTCGCGGGGTCAGGGCCATATCGGCGTGACGCCGCCGCCGAAGGCCGCACCGATAGCGCCCTCAGGTCCCGCCTGAATGACGCCGCGCCCGATGCGCCTGGCCCTGTTCCAGCCGGTGATTCCGCAGAACGTCGGCGCCTGCATCCGTCTGTCAGCCTGTTTCGGGGTCGCGTTGCATGTCATCGAGCCCGTCGGGTTCCGGTTCGACGACGCGGCCCTGAAGCGGGCGGCGCTCGATTACGGACCGCTCGGCCATATGACACGGCATGCGGACTGGGACGCCTTCCGGCGCGACCGGTCGCCGGGCCGGCTGGTGCTGTTCACGACGAAGGGCGCGACACCGCTCGACGCTTTCACGTTCCGCCCGGACGACATCCTGCTGTTCGGCAGCGAGACGGCGGGCGCACCGCCGGCGGTGCATGAGGCGGCCGATGCGCGGGTGGTCATCCCGCTTCGGCCGGACGCCCGGTCACTGAACCTCTCGGTCAGCGCCGGCATCGGACTGTTCGAGGGCCTGAGGCAAACGGGCGGGCTCGGCCTCGAGTCCACATAGGCGATCCACCAAGGCGGTGGCCGCCCCCCGGAGCAGCGGCCGCTCCCGTCAGTCGGCTGCCGGAGGTCTCGCCCGAAGCGCCCGGGTGATCTCGCCATGGCGCGCCCGGGTTATGCTGTAGGTCGCGAAGATCGCCATCGCTATCAGCGAGATGAGCGCCGCGACGGGTCCCCAGATCAGGACCAGACGGAACTGGACGTCGGCCGGCAGTTCCGCGCCGACAACGCGGCCGACATCTTCCGGGAAGCGGATCAGGTCGAGGGCGATGCCTGCCACCATGACGCCCAGGCCCGTGGCCGCCTTGCCGGCGAAGCCAAGGCCGGAGAAGTAGAGGCCCTCGCGGCGACGGCCGAACAGATGCTCATGCTCGTCGGCTGCATCGCCCATCATTGAGGGATACGCCACCGAGACAAGGCCGACACCGATCCCGGCGACAAAGGCGTTGATCTGGATCGGCAGCAGCGCGGCGTCGCCGACCGGGGCGTAGGCTCCCGTCAGCAGCAGGGTCTGGAGCACCACCCAGTTGCCGATCAGCAGCACGAAGCCGAGCATGACGATGTCCTTTTTCTCCATCGCCCGCTGGAGCATCGGCGCGCCCATCACCCCCAGAAGAACGCCGAAAAGGTAGGCGTAGCCGATGAACTGAAGCTGCTCGCTCTTCAGCCGCCAGACGAAAATGTGCGCGTGGTTGTTGAGGCTGGCGTTGAGCCCGATAGCGACGAAAACCACAACCGCCGAGATGAACAGCACACGGAACGACCGGTTGGAGAAGATCTCCGCCACCTCACCCGGCAGGCGCCTCCACATGGTGTGCGGCACCTGGTCGGGTTGCGGCAACGCCGCCGCGTACCGGCGGACGCCAAGACAGCAGAGGGTCATGCAGACGAACACCAGGGCGGCGGCGAACCAGCCGAAGCCCGGGTAGCCTTCCGGCTTCTGGAGCGCGCCATTGGCGAAGAACACCGAGTATCCGACTGCATTGATCACGACGCCGGCGCAGATCCCCGCGATCGCCCGGTAAACCACCACACTGGTGCGTCCGGCATAGTCGCTGGCCATCTCCGCGCCGAGCGCGATGTACGGTACGTTGAACAGCGAGATGAAGCTGCGGGCGGCGACAGACATCACCGCCAGCCAGCCGAACAGCGCCATCTGGTCCAGCCCCGCCGGCGGCGAGAACAGCAACCCGACCGAGATGGCGATCAGCGGCGCGGAGAGCATCATCAACGGCAGCCTGCGGCCGAAACGCGACTTGATGTTGTCGGACCAGGAGCCGACGACCGGATCGACCACCGCGTCGAAGGCGAGGCTCACGGCGAGGGCCGCCCCGACCAGCGCGCCCGAGAGGCCGAGGACAGCGGAATAGTAGAAGAATACGAAGGCGATCGCCGCGTCGAAGCCGCCGCTCTGGGCGGCCTGGCCGAGACTGTAAAACAGCTTCACCAGGGTTGGTGGCTTGTGTTCGACCTGGGTCGCGACCGGTCCGGCCGGGTCTTCCATGATCGACAAGCGCTGTTTCTCCCGAGGTGGCCTTCTTGCCCGGGAGCCTAGCGGGCGGGCGGCCCATGGCAATGACCAGACGCGCGATTCGGCCTTGCAGGGTTGAGAATTCGCCCTTCCCCTGCGTGACCCTGAGCGACCCGGTCAGGCGATCGTCAGGGGGTCTCGTCCTTGAAGGTCAGGCCGGCGTTGGCCGCCAGACGGTCAATCAGCGCCTGGCCGAGGGCCGCGCCCGGCACCCAGATCCCGCCGGGCACTTCCGGCCGGTCCTGGACCAGGCAGATGGACGTTTCGGCGATGATCTTGGAGGTCGAACCGTAGCCCGGATCCTTGTCGCCATAGACCGAGCCGCGCACCTGTTTGCCGTCGGCGTCGAGGCCGATGAACAGCAGGTCGTAAAAGCCGGCCTCGCGGTCTTCCTTGCTGGGGCCCTCGCCCGGCTTGGGCGCGCCCGCGCCGCCCATGCTGGCGAAGGACGCATCCGCGCCCGGCAGGATCACGCTCATCTCGTCATAGACGAAGTCCGCGCCCCAGGGGTGGCCGGCGAGGAAGTTGGAGCGGTGGACGTTCTTGGTGTTGATCGTCGCCATCATGAACGGCCCGACCTCCTGGCCGAGGTCCGGGTCGACATGGGTGTCCATGCCGGTCGGCTGGGCCGGGCCGGTGAAGCCGGGGGTCAGGGCGAACGGGTTGAACATCAGCATGCCCAGCGCCGGGTTCTTCTGGATCGCCGCCATGGTCGCAGCGCCGCTGGCGGCCGTGCCGCCGGACAGGCCGCCGCGCATCGACCGGACCCGGCCCTTCACGCGGGGAACCGCGTGGCCGAGCCGCTTCACCGCCAGGGTCTGGGTGTAGAGGACGCCCAGTTCGAAGGGGATCGAGTCGAAGCCGCAGGAGAAGAGGATCCGCGCGCCGGACGCCTTCGCGGCGGCCTCATGCGCCTCGATCATCTCCGCCATCCAGTTGGGCTCTCCGGACAGATCGAGATAGTCCGTCCCGGCGGCGGCGCAGTCGGCCACGAGGTCCGAGCCGTAGAGCTGGTAGGGCCCGACCGTGGTCAGGATGGCTTTCGCCCGGCCGACCATGGCCTTCCGCGAGGCCGCGTCATTGGCGTCCGCCACGATCAGCGGGGTGTCCTTCGGCGCGCCGATCTCGTCGCGCACCTCGGCCAGCTTGGCGGCGCTGCGGCCGGCCATGGCCCATTTGACCGACCCGCCGACGCCGTACTTCGCGGCGAGATACTCCGCGACCAAGCGACCGGTAAAGCCGGTGGCGCCGTACACGATGATGTCGAATTCAGCCGAGGGGTTCATGACGGGCGCTCCGGTTTGCGGCGCGCAACCTCGCTGGGTTTACAACGTAAGGCAATAGGGCGCCGACAGCCTCTTGCCTTCCCCGCCGTTCGCCTGCCATCCCTTGGAGCAGGG
The DNA here is from genome assembly GCA_903858185.1 of uncultured Caulobacterales bacterium. Lineage (GTDB taxonomy): Bacteria > Pseudomonadota > Alphaproteobacteria > Caulobacterales > Caulobacteraceae > Caulobacter > Caulobacter lacus. The sequence continues at coordinate 509 of CAIOHT010000167.1, read as the reverse complement.
AGAACGTCATGATCACATTCGCGCTCGATGAAGAGCAGACCATGATCCGCGACAGCCTCAGGGCTTTCGCTGCGGAGGTGCTGGCGCCGGGCGCCAGGACCATCGACGAGGCCGGGGAGACACCCGCCGACATCATCAAACAGGGCTGGGACTTCGGGCTGATCGCGGCCTCGATCCCGGAGGCCTTCGGCGGCGGCGGCGGCGAGCGGTCCTGCATCACCAACGCCGTGGCGCTGGAAGCGCTGGGCGGCGGCTGCGCCAGCCAGGCCGTGGCCATCATGGCGCCGGGACAGTTCGTCGGCGCGCTGATCGACTTCGGCACCGAGGAGCAGAAAGCCGAGCACCTGCCGCGCTTCGCCGGGACCGAACCGGTCGCGGCGGCCGTCGCGATCCAGGAGAGCCAGTTCGGCTTCGCCGCCGAGGCGCAGCGCACCACGGCCACCCGCAAGGGCAACGGCTGGGTGCTGGACGGCGAGAAGCGGCTGATCCCGCTGGGCGACCGGGCCGAG
>CAIOHT010000166.1 GCA_903858185.1 uncultured Caulobacterales bacterium | reverse complement strand
GGGAAGCGGCAAGGAAATATTTCCCGCTCTACTGAAACGCCCGTTCGAAAAGCTTGCGAAACCGGGCTAACCCCCGCCGATGAAGGTGACAATCTCGAACCTGTCGCCGTCGTGTACCGGCGTGGCGGCATGCAGGCTGCGCGGCACGATTTCGAGGTTCCGCTCGACCGCCACCTTGCGGGTTTCGAGACCCAGGGCGGCGACCAGTTGGGCCACATTGGCCACCGGTTCGAGCACCCTCTCCTCGCCATTGATATAGACGCGCATGACGCTGCGCTTGTGACCCCGGCCCGGCGAAGATACAAGGGCCGCCGAAACGACGGCGGGGCCTGATGGCGAAAGCGATCCATGTGCTGAGCGGACCCAACCTCAATCTTCTGGGGGTCCGCGAGCCGGAAATCTACGGACGAGAGACGCTGGCCGATATCCAGGTCCGCTGCGAAGCCCGGGCCAAGAGCCTTGGCTACTCGGTCGTGTTCCGGCAATCCAACCACGAGGGCGAACTGATCGACTGGGTCCAGGAGGCCCGGACCGAGGCGTCAGCGCTCGTGATCAATCCCGCCGGCTATGGTCACACTTCCGTGGCCCTCCTCGACGCGCTCAAGACTCTCGCTATACCGATTGTCGAATGCCACCTGTCGAATCCGGCGGCGCGGGAGACGTTTCGCAGGAAGACCTATGTGTCGCTGGCGGCCACAGGAGTCGTGTCCGGCTTTGGCGGCAACAGCTATGAACTGGCGGTCGAGGCCGCTGCCGGCCTGATCGGCGCCCCCGGCGCCTCGGCCTGATCCGCAGACAAGGTAAAGCTTCATGTCCACTTCCAAGGCCGCTCCCGAGTCCGGCGATCCCCAGGCCATCGATACCCGCGTCGTGCGCAAGCTGGCCGATATCCTCAAGGATACCGGTCTGACCGAGATCGAGGTCGAGAGCGGCGGTCTGAAAATCCGCGTCGCCCGCGAGGTGACCGTCCAGCACATGGCCGCCCCCACGGTGCACCAGGTGGCAGCGCCCCTGGCCGCGACCCCTGCCCCGGTCGCCGCCGCCGCGCCCGCGGTCGAAGCCGCCGCCCCGGCCGCCCCGGCGCACAACGGCGAGACGATCAAGTCGCCTATGGTCGGCACCATCTATCTGCAGGCGACGCCCGGCTCCGACCCGTTCATCAAGGTCGGCCAGACGGTGACCCAGGGCCAGACGCTGCTGATCGTCGAAGCCATGAAGACCATGAACCCGATCCCGGCTCCGAAGGCCGGCAAGATCGTCGAGATCCTGGTGTCTGACGCCCAGCCCGTCGAATTCGGCGAGCCGCTGGTCATCATCGAGTAGGCCAGAGCCGTGTTCGACAAGATCCTGATCGCCAACCGAGGCGAAATCGCCCTGCGGGTCCACCGCGCCTGCAAGGAAATGGGCATCGCCACCGTGGCGGTCCACTCCGAGGCCGACGCCAACGGCATGTGGGTGCGACTGGCCGACGAGAGCGTCTGCATCGGCCCGGCCCCTGCGGCCAAGAGCTACCTGAACATCCCCTCGATCATCGCCGCCTGCGAGATCACCGGGGCCCAGGCGGTTCACCCCGGCTACGGCTTCCTGTCGGAGAACGCCCGCTTCGCCGAGATCGTCGGCGCCCACGGCTTCACCTTCATCGGACCCAAGCCGGAACACATCCGGATGATGGGCGACAAGATCACCGCCAAACAGGCCGTCATGGCCGCTGGCATCCCGGTCGTGCCGGGCTCCGAGGGCGCCCTGACGACCGAGGAGCAGGCCTTCGAGGCCGCCGACAAGATCGGCTTCCCGGTCCTGATCAAGGCCGCCGCCGGCGGCGGCGGTCGCGGCATGAAGGTCGCCGAGACCCGCGAGGACCTCTCCGAGGCTGTCGCGACCGCCCAGAGCGAGGCCCGCGCGGCCTTTGGCGACGACGCGGTCTACATGGAGCGCTACCTCCAGACCCCGCGCCACATCGAGCTTCAGGTCATCGCCGACAGCTTCGGCAACGTCGTGCACCTGGGCGAGCGCGACTGCTCGCTGCAGCGCCGCCACCAGAAGGTGCTGGAAGAAGCTCCCTCCCCGGCCCTCAGCGCCGCCGAGCGCGCGGCCATCGGCAAGGTGGTTGTCGATGCGATCCGCGCGATCGGCTATCTCGGCGTCGGGACGATCGAGTTCCTCTGGGAAAAGGGCGAGTTCTTCTTCATCGAGATGAACACCCGCCTGCAGGTCGAACACCCGGTCACCGAAGCGATCACGGGCATCGACCTGGTGCGCGAACAGATCCGCATCGCCGCCGGCCTGCCGCTCAGCTTCACCCAGGACGACGTCGTGTTCGAAGGCCACGCCATCGAATGCCGGATCAACGCCGAGAACGCGCGCACCTTTGCGCCCTCGCCCGGCAAGATCATCGATTTCCACGCTCCGGGCGGCCTTGGCGTGCGGCTCGATAGCGCCCTCTACTCCGGCTATTCGATCCCGCCCTACTACGACAGCCTGATCGGCAAGCTGATCGTCCACGGCCGCGACCGGGCGGAGTGCATCGCCCGCACCCAGCGCTGTCTCGGCGAAATGGTCGTCAGCGGCGTCGAGACCACCATCCCGCTGTTCCAGGACCTGCTGCAGCAGGAAGACATCCGCAACGGCGACTACAACATCCACTGGCTTGAGAAGTGGATCAAGGCGCAGGGGTAAGTGGCCCACGACGCGTTCGACATCGAGGAACTCGTCGCCTGCTATCGCCGGGGCGTCTTTCCGATGGCAGACGCCCGCGAGGATGACCGGGTCTTCCTGATCGATCCGCAACGGCGCGGGGTCATCCCGCTTACCGGCTTTCATGTGTCCGCCAGGCTCGCCCGGACGGTGCGCGCAGGTCGCTTTTCCGTCAGCGTCGACACCGATTTCAGCGGCACGGTGGAGGCCTGTGCCATGGCCCGCCCGGGGCGACCGGAGACCTGGATCAACCGCCCGATCCAGTCGCTCTACGAACGCCTGCATCGTAGTGGTCGCGCCCATAGCGTCGAATGCCGGCTCGACGGAGTCCTGGTCGGGGGCCTCTACGGCGTGTCGCTGGGCGGGGCCTTTTTCGGCGAAAGCATGTTCAGCACCGCCCGCGACGCCAGCAAGGTTGCGCTGGTGCATCTGGTCGGGCGGCTGATCGTGGGCGGATACCGCCTGCTGGACGCACAGTTCATGACTGACCACCTCGCGCAGTTTGGCGCGACGGAAATGGCGCGTGCGGCCTATCGCCGGCTTTTGGCAGATGCGCTCGAGGCGCCGGCCGACTTCTACCGCTTCGCGGAGTCGGGGCCGGACGCCCTGCAGGCGATCAGCCAGGCGTCATAGACGGGGTGCTGCAAGGGGTTCAGCCCCGGAGACGACGAGAACATCCAGCCCCGGAACACCTGCTTGGGCGGCGGCGGCGCGCGGCCGGTCAGCGACTTGGGCTGCGAGTCAATGATCATGTAGGCCACCGAGTCCGGCGTGGCCTCATCCGGCGCGCTGGTCTCGCAGGCACGGACGGTGAAGACCAGTGTCTTGTAGCGGATCGGCTGGCCGATCGGCGCCTCGAAGCGCAGCGTTTCGGCGGTAACCTTGTCGATCGCCTGGATGATCGCGGCGCCGGAGCGTGTGCGGCGGGTCGGCTCGGCCGGCTTTTCGACCGTGGCAGCCTTGGGCTTGGTTGTGCTGGTGACCGGCTTCTCGGCGGCGGTCGGCGCCGGCTGCGAGGCCGCGGGCGCGCTCGGCGCGGGCGGCGCCTCCTCGGCTTCGGGCGTCTCCGGAGCGGGCGTCGAGGACTGTGACGCCGGCGACGGCACCTGTTGCGCCTGCACGAGCCCGGCCGCGCCCGCGAACGCGATCGCCGCCAGCAAGGGAAGCTTCAGCCGCACCGGCGGCCTACTCGGGGTTCCAGGGCAGGTAATCGCCCGTGGCCTTGTCGCGTTGACCGCCCTGGGCGATGGAGCCCTTTGGCCGCCAGGCATGGACCGTGCCGGTCAGGTTCGGACGGTGGTCCTTCTCCCAGGCGCGGCGCGGCAGCGGATGGGTCGTGGGCGGCTCATCGAAAGTGTAGCGCAGCCAGCCGTGCCAGTCGGGCGTGACCTTCGAGGCCTCGGCATAGCCGTTGTAGATCACCCAGCGCCGCTTGCGGTCGTCGTAGCTGTCGCGGTTGTCCCTGGCCTCATAGTAGCGGTTGCCCAGCTCGTCCTGGCCGATGAACACGCCGCGCCGGCCGATATGGAACTTCTGGCCGATCGTGGCGCCGTTCCACCAGGTGAAGATTGCTTTGAGCACGCGAAAATCCGCTGAAGACAAGGTCTTGAGGTCGGCGGGACCATAGCCGCGCCGCCCCCCGCCGTCCAGCGCCGCACGCCGCGCCGACAACGCAACATCTTGTGGATGGGCGCGCTGCCACACGCCATATCTATTGCCCGCGACCGGACCGGACCTTAGCCTTGCGCCAAGGTGCGTGGGAGAGTCGGGTCAATGCGTTTCACCAGGCGGTTGTCGAAGGCCGCCCAGCCGGAAGTTGAACTCCGCACGGTGGAGACGGCTGACGCCCTGACCGGCGTGCTGGCTCCGCGCGGCTGGACCGACGCCCGGGTTGAAGCCTGGCTCGACTGGGCCGAAACCGTGGCCCCTTACACACGGACGGGCGATGCAGACGGCGCGGCCCTGTTGGCCGGTGGTCCGGCCCGGTTCGCCGGACGACTCGCGGCCAGGGCCGCCTCGGAAAGGGTGCTCGAACGCCGACCGGACGTGCTCGCCTTCGAGGCAGAGCTGACCGCGGCAATCGCGTCCGGCGCCGTCGCGTTTGGCCGGCAATCCCTGGCCTTCAACACCGGCCCGCTCCTGGACGTCGCGGACACGGCCTTCCGGCTGACCGCGGACCGCTTCGCGGCGGACTGGCTCGGCCGTGCCCTCGCCGAACCGGCGGCGGCAACCCTGGCCGAACGGCTCAACGAGGTGTCTGACGCCGTTCGTCGCTGCGAAGGCGATCCGGTGGCCTGCGCCGATCCTGCCGGCAATCCTGCGCTCGCCCGCGCCGCGCATCGCGCCCGCCAAGCCGGCGCGGCGGACCCGGCCATCGCCGAAGCCATCGCCCTCGGGCTGGCCGGCGAGGACTCCGGTTCGGTGCAGATCGAGACGCCGTCTCAGCCTCTCCTGCTGACGATCGCGTCGGCGGGACGAGCCGACGACGCCACGACGCTAGCCTGGCGGACCGGCCAGATTGTGCTCGCGCGCGACGGCGAGACAGCGCAAGCGCTGCGGAACGGCGCGGCCGGCCCGCGCGCCGCGGTGAACGCCTTCCAGCTGACGGACGGCGACGACCTGACCGCCGCCGTCCGGGTCGCGGGTCTGGCGCTGAAACTGGAATCCGGCGACGGCGAGACCCCGCGTCTGACGCTGGCCGGCGTCGCCGAACGCCTGATCGCCGCCGGGCTTGCGTGGTCCTCGCCGGATGCAACGGCCGAAGCCGTCGCGGTCTGGTCAATCGCCGCCACCGCCGCCAGGACCCTCGACGCCGAGACGCCCGGCCTGCCCGCGCTCGTCATTGCCCCGTTCGACGATGCCGACCTGTCGCTGAAGCTGGGTGGCCTGAGCCTGGGCTGCGCGCCCTGCCCCGGCGTCGTCGTCCACGCCGAAACCGCTGACGGCGAGATTGTGCCGGTGCTGTCCGAGGCGGCGCTGCGCGGCCTGACGACGCTCGGAGCCGATCTGGACGCCGCGCGGCGTCATGCGCTCGGCGCGGGCGATCTGGAGGACGCCCCGGCGATCGGCCATGCGGAGCTCTACGCCCTTGGGCTGACCGATCACGAGATTTCCGCCGCCGAAAGCCGGCTGGCCTTCGTCCGCACCCTGCCCCAGGCCTTCACACCGGCGGTGATCGGCGCGGGCTTCGTCTCTGACGTGCTGGGCGCGCCGGCCGAGGCGCTGCAGGACCCGGCCTTCGACACCCTCGTCTTCGCGGGCTTTGACGCCGCCCAGATCGCCGCCGCCGAACGCCATGCCCTGGGCGCCGGCGGGCTGGAAGACCATGATGCGCTGGATACCGCCCAGCGGGCGGTCTTCGCGGCTCCGTCCCTGTTCGACCGACTGGCGCTAACGCTCGCCGTCGAGGGCGTCACCGGCGCGGCCGGGATCACGACGCTCGCCTTGCCATTCGACGCGGGCCTGGCCGAGGCGCGTGCAGTGCTCGCCGAAGCGCTGGCGGCTGGCGTCGGCGCCGTGCGCCTGCACCGCGCCGCCTCGCCGCTCGACTACACGCTCGCCCTGCCCGAACCCGAAGCGCCGAAGGCGGCCCGCCCCGAGACGATCATCGAGGAGCGGATCGTCGAACGCCGCGTGGAAGTCGAGGTCGAGCGCGCCCGCCGCAAGCTGCCCGATCGCCGCAAGGGCTACATCCAGAAGGCCGCCGTCGGCGGCCATAAGGTCTATCTGCACACCGGCGAGTACGACGACGGCGAGCTCGGCGAGATCTTCATCGACATGCACAAGGAAGGCGCGGCCTTCCGCAGCCTGATGAACAACTTCGCCATCTCGATCTCGATCGGCCTGCAGTACGGCGTGCCGCTGGACGAGTTCGTCGACGCCTTCGTCTTCACCCGCTTCGAGCCGGCGGGGCCGGTGACGGGCAATGACTCGGTGAAGTCGGCCACCTCGATCCTCGACTATGTGTTTCGCGAACTGGGCGTCAGCTATCTGGGCCGCGACGACCTGGCCAACGCCGACGGCGAGGCGCTGAACGCCGATGGGCTGGGCCGCGGCAAGGCCGACGACGACGCGCTCGGCTTCCAGGAAGAACCCCAGCCGGCGTCAAAGTTCATCTCGAAGGGCTTCGCGCGCGGCTCCGCCCCGGACAATCTCGTCTTCCTGCCGTTCGGCGGCCGCAAGGGCGAACTCTCCGACGAACTCCAGCAACGCGCCGCCGCCGTCTGCCCCGCCTGCGGGGATCTGGCCGTCATCGGCGGCGTCTGCGGAGCCTGTGGGGCCAGCTGACCCCCCACCGTCATCGTCGCACTTGTTGCGACGACCCGTGCACGCGGGCGCACGCCGAATGCGCGCTGGCGACGCGGTGTCTCTCCCCGGACGAGGGGGTATTCCCGGGTCGTCAGAACAAGTCCGACGATGACGGAACAGGAGTTCAACTGGCCTTAAGCTTGCTGCGTTAAGGGTGAATCCGGACCCTCGCAGAGAAGCTGTGCCGTCATGAGACCGTTCGCCGCCTTTGGCCTTCTGGCCCTTCTCGCCGCCGCACCGGCGCTCGCCCAGGACGCCGGCCAGATCGCCCGCGTCCAGCGCGGCGAAAGCTGCCCGCGCTGCAACCTGTTCCAGGCCGACCTGTCGAACCGGACGCTGAAGGGCCTGAACCTGTCCGGCTCACGCCTGCGGCAGGCGGACCTGAGCCTGGCGATCATGAACCGCACGAGCTTCGCCGGCGCCGACCTGCGCGACGTGAACGCCTATGGCGGCGTGTTCTCCAGCGCCACCTTCTCGCGGGCCAATCTGACCAATGCGACCTTCGTCGGGACCTACCTTCAGGGCGCGAATTTCGCCGGTGCGACCCTGACCGGCGCGAACTTTTCCGGCGCCGAGATGAATCATGCCCGGGGCCTGACCCAGCGCCAGCTCAGCGGCGCCTGTGGCGACCCGGCGACGACTCTTCCGGCGGGACTTCGCATACCGGCGTGTCGTTAAACCCAAGTCATTACCGCGATTTAAGTGGTCTTCCTCGTCACGGCGCGGCAAACCCGATAGCGAACAGGCTCCCCCGAGCCGCAAGCCCCGACGGTCCATGACCCGTTTCGCGATCGCCTTTTCCAGCCTCATCCTGGCCAGCCTCGCGCTCGTCGGACAGGCCAACGCCATGGTCGATGACCGTGACGTGGCGCGGCTGGTCTCGTTCGGCGGCAGCTGCGGCAAGTGTGATCTCTCCGGCCGGCGGCTGACCGGGGCCCGGTTCGCCGGCGCCACCTTCGCCGACGCCCTGTTCGTCGGGGCCGACCTGCGCGGCGCGACCTTCATCGGCTCCAGCTTCCAGCGGGCGCGCCTGACGGGCGCCGACCTGCGCGGCGCGACCATGGCGGGCAGCGATTTCGGCGGGGCCGACTTCGGAGGCGCCCGGCTGGACGGGCTGGAAGCCCCGGCGGCCAACTTCATGCGGGCCAACTTTACCGGCGCGACCCTGACCGGCGCGGAGCTGCCCGGCGTCAACCTGATGTTCGCCAACCTGACCACGACCCGCTTCGACGGCGCCGAGCTGCCGCGCGCCAAGCTGCTGAACGTCAAGGCCGAGCGCGCGAGCTTCGTCAGCGCGGAGCTGGACGGGGCGATCCTCACCACCTCCCGGTTCGACCGGGCGTCGTTCAAGGGCGCATCCCTGGATCGGGCGATCCTCAGCGGGTCGGTCTTTGACGGCGCGGACTTCCGGGGCGCGAGCCTGGACGGGGCCATTCTGGCCGGCGCCAACCTGAGCGGCGCGCAAGGGCTGCGGCAATCCCAGCTCGACGACGCCTGTGGCGATGACCGGACCCGCCTGCCGGAAGGCCTGAAGATCAAGGCCTGCCGCGGCATGACCCTGCGCGCACGGTCTCCGTCAGCGCCGCCTGCTCCGCCGGCTCCGCCCGCGCCTCCAGCGCCGCCGGCCGCTGCGCAACGCGCCGCTGACGCGGCCGCCGGGAAGGCCGCCGCCGCGCAAAGAGCCGCCGCAAAAGCCCAGGCTGAGGCCGACCGGGCCGCCCGACGCGACTAGAGCCTTCGTCGGCCGCCTAGCCCTTGATCGGCGGCGCGAGGCGGATGTGCAGTTCTTTCAGCTGCTTGTCGGCAACCTCTGACGGCGCGTTCATGAGCAGATCCTGCCCCTGCTGGTTCAGCGGGAAGGCGATCACCTCGCGGATCGCCGTCTGGCCGGCCAGCAGCATGACGATGCGGTCGATGCCCGGCGCCAGACCGCCGTGCGGCGGCGCGCCATAGCGGAACGCGTTGAGCATGCCGCCGAACTGGTCCTCGACCACGTCCTGGCCGTAGCCGGCGATCTCGAACGCCTTGAGCATGATCTCCGGCTTGTGGTTCCGGATCGCGCCCGAGCACAGTTCGTAGCCGTTGCAGACGATGTCGTACTGGTAGGCCAGGATCGACAGCGGGTCCTGGGTCTCCAGGGCCTCCAGTTCGCCCTGCGGCATCGAGAAGGGGTTGTGGCTGAAGTCGACCTTCTTCTCTTCCTCGCTCCACTCGAACATCGGGAAGTCGACGATCCAGCAGAACTCGAAGCGGTTCTCGTCGATCAGTTTCAGCTCCGTCCCCACGCGGGTACGGGCCGAGCCGGCGAACTTGTAGAAGACCTTCGGATCGCCGGCGACGAAGAAGGCCGCGTCACCCGTCCCGAGGCCGAGGCTCGTCATCAGCGCCTGGGTCTGGTCAGCGCCGAGGTTCTTGGCGATCGGGCCGCCCCAGCCGCCCTGGTCCTCGCTCCAGAACACATAGCCAAGGCCCGGCTGGCCCTCGCCCTGCGCCCAGCTGTTCATGCGGTCGCAGAAGGCGCGGCTGCCGCCGCCGGGCGCCGGCACGGCCCAGACCGCGTTCTTCGCGTCTTCCAGGATGCGCGCGAACAGACCGAAACCACCACCGCGGAAGTGGTCGGAGACGTCGCCCATCTTGATCGGGTTGCGGGTGTCCGGCTTGTCGCTGCCGTACCAGGCGATGGAGTCGCGATAGGCGATACGCGGGAACGGGTACGGGGTCACCGGCTTGCCGTTCGCGAACTCCTCGAAGACGCCGTGCATCACCGGCTCGATGGCCGCGAACACGTCTTCCTGGGTGACGAAACTCATCTCGACGTCGAGCTGGTAGAACTCGAGCGAGCGGTCGGCGCGCAGGTCCTCGTCGCGGAAACAGGGCGCGATCTGGAAGTAGCGGTCGAAGCCGGAGACCATCAGCAGCTGCTTGAACTGCTGCGGCGCCTGCGGCAGCGCATAGAACTTCGACGGATGCAGACGCGAGGGCACGAGGAAGTCGCGCGCGCCTTCGGGCGAGGAGGCCGTCAGGATCGGCGTCTGGTACTCGAGGAAGCCCTGGCCGACCATGCGGTGGCGGATCGAGTGGATCACCTTGCTGCGCAGGACGATGTTCCTGTGCAGGGTCTCGCGACGCAGATCGAGGTAGCGGTGCTTGAGGCGCAGCTCCTCGGGATAGTCGGGCTCGCCGAACACCGGCAGCGGCAGCTCGGCCGCTTCCGACAGGACCTCGACACCGGAGACGTGGATCTCGATTTCGCCGGTCGGCAGGTTGGGGTTCCGGGTGTCGGCCGAGCGCGCTACGACCGCGCCGTCGACGCGGATCACGCTCTCGGTGCGGATGCGCTCAATCAGGTCGAAGCCCGGCGTCGTCGGGCCGATGACCAGCTGGGTCAGGCCGTAGTGGTCGCGCAGGTCGACGAAGACCAGGCCGCCATGGTCGCGCTTGCGATGGATCCAGCCGGACAGGCGCACCGCGGCGCCGGCGTCGGAGGCGCGGAGCTGGCCGCAGGTATGGGTGCGATAGGCGTGCATCTGTCGGTCGTTTTCAGTCATTCGGGGGCAAAATCGGAGGCGCGGAAGGGCGCATGGAGGCCCCTGATTGTCAAGGTTCGGGGCGGATGTCTTCCCTCCTGCCTGCATCTTCCCCTGAGGGTGGCCTTCGCCTGCGGCGCGGGTCGAATGAGAGGCTTCGCGCCTGGATCGGCAGGAGGCGATGGACAGGGGCGAGGCCGTCCGCGCGTCCCCTCATCGATCGACTTTCGACCGACACCATCTCCCGCAAGGGAAGGTGGGACGATGAGGCGACAGGGATGACCGACCATGGCGCAGTCTAACCCGATCTGGCCAACCGGGCGCCCAACGCCAGGCGATTTGGTCCAGGAGTCTCAGGCAAGTCCTGCCTTGTCCCAAGAATATTCGTCTCGTGAGTCTCGCCGTCACGGACAAACTGTCCACAGCCCCGCGCGGCCTATCCCCGCCCCCGCCCGGCGCCGCCCTCGTCGCGCCGCCACCGCGTGGTAAACCGCCTGCGTGATCGCCCGCGCCAGACAACTCAGCCTGCTCCTCGCGAACCCGCCCGTTTACACACGGGCGGCGTTCGTTACCTCGGCGGCCAATGAACAGGCGCTGGCCCTCGTGGAGTCCTGGCCGCGCTGGCCCGGCGGCGCGCTGGCGCTGATCGGCCCCGAAGGCGCGGGCAAGACCCATCTGGCTAGCGTCTGGGCCGAACGGGCCGGCGCGACCCCGTACGTCGCCAGCACCCACGCCGCCAACCGTCCGGTGCTGGTCGAGGACGCCGACACCATCGGCGACGAGGCCCTGTTTCACCTGATCAACGGCGCGGCGGCCGACGGCGGCCTGCTGCTGACGGCCCGCACGCGGCCGGCGACCTGGCCCGCCGCCCTGCCCGACCTGCGGTCGCGGCTGAACGCCCTGACCGTGGCCGAGATCGGCGAGCCCGACGACGCCCTCATGATCGCGGTGCTGGAGGCCCTGTTCCGCGAGAAGCACATCCGCGCCGCGCCCGACCTCTACGAGTTCCTGCTGCGGCGGATGGAGCGGTCCGTCACCGCCGCCCGCGCCCTCGTCGCGCGCCTGGACGAGGCCGCCGCCGAACAGGGCCGCCCCGTCAACCGCCTGCTGGCCCGCGAGGTGCTGGAGGAGACGGCCAGTCTGTTCGAAGACTAGCCGCCCCTACAGCACCCAGCCGCCGTCGGTGTCGAAGGCGTCGGTGTAGAGGTTGGTGGTCGTCCCGGTGACGTTGCCGTTGATCTCGACAATCAGGTCAGCCTTGCGGTCGCCGTCGACGTCGAGTTGCAGGACGCTCTTGCCGCTGATGAACTTCAGCGTCGCCTGACCGGCCAGGCCGGTGAAGTTGCTGACGAACGTGAAGGCCTGGTCGCCGTCGAGGATCGCGTTGGCGTCGATGAACGAGAGGTCGATCCGGTCGCCCGCCGCAAAGCTGAGGTCGAGGATCACGTCCTTGTCGGCGGTCAGCCCAAAGCCCGGGCCGGTGCGGCGAATGTCGCCGACGTAGAAGAAAAAGACGTCAGCCCCCGAGCCGCCGGTCAGCCGATCCTGGCCGGCCCCGCCGGACAGGATATCGTTGTCCGCGCCACCGTCGAGAATGTCGTTCCCGCTCTCGCCGCCGAGGACGTCGGAGCCCGCCATCCCGTTGAGTACGTCCGCGCCTGCCCTGCCGTACAGGACGTTGTCGGTACTGGTGCCGTCGATCCTGTTGGCCAGCTCGTTGCCATCGCCATTGGTGGCGCTGCCCGTCAGGGTCAGGTTCTCAACGTTTGCGGTCAGGGTGTAGCTGATGGAGGCGGAGACCGTGTCGGTACCGGTTCCGACGCCTGCGTCTTCGGTGACAACGTCGCCCGCGTCGTCGACGACATAGCTGTCGTGACCGGTCCCCCCGATCATCGTGTCCGCGCCGGTCCCGCCGTCCAGCGCGTCGTTGTGCGCGCCGCCGTTCAGGGTGTCGCTCCCGGCCCCGCCGTTCAGGGTGTCGTTCTGGGTATCGCCGTTCAGGGTGTCGTCGTCGTCGCCGCCGTTGAGGATGTCGTTTCCGCCGCCACCGTTGAGCGTATCGGCGCCCGCGAGGCCGGTCAGCGTGTTGGCGAGGCTGTTGCCGGTGATCACGTTGGCGAGGGCGTTGCCCGTTCCCGACCAGGCCCCTCCGTTGCCGAGGGTCAGGTTTTCCAGACCCGAACCGAGGGTCCAGCTGATCCGGCTGTGCACCAGATCAATGCCGTCGCCGCCGGTCTCGTCGGTCGTGTCGCCGGCGTCGTCGACGACATAGGTGTCGTTGCCTGTGCCACCCGACATGGCGTCGGCCCCGAGGCCGCCCCTCAGATAATCATTCCCCGAGCCGCCGACGATCACGTCGTCGCCGGTGCCGCCGTCGAGCGTATCGTCGCCGTCACCGCCGTCCATAATGTCGGCCGCGCCCGTGCCGTTGAGCGCGTTGTTCCCGCCGTCGCCGATAATGCCCTCATCCTCGGCCGTCACTGTGACGGTGATCGCCGACGTGCGAACGGTGGTGTTCTCGAAATAGTTCAGCGACCCGTCGATCGCACCGATCACGGTGTCCATGTCGCCGTCCCCGTCCAGATCAGCGAGGCTCGGCTTCATCGCCAGTCCAAGATTGAGGCCGTTGAACGGATTGGCCGTTCCGTTGCGCACGGTGAACACCGGAGCCAGCGCTGTCCCCGTGTTCTCGAAGTAATACACGGGGCCCGTGTGATCCCCGACCAATGCGTCGAAATCGCCATCCCCGTCCAGGTCCGCCAGGTCCGGGGCGCAGTGGGGTATGTAATTCACACCGTTAAACGGGTTTCCAGCCCCGGTGATTTCGCTGAACTGCGGAGCGATCGCCGACCCGATGTTCGCAAAATAGCGCAGACCCGTCCAGTGTCCGACCACCAGATCAAGGTCGCCATCGCCGTCGAGGTCGGCGAAGGTGGGGGCGCTTCGGTCGCCCGCATCCAGGCCGTTGAACGGATTGAGCACTCCGGCGTTTTCGACGAAAACCGGGTTCACGGCCGACCCGACATTCCTGAAAAAGGCCAGACCTCCCCCAAGGCTCCCGACCACAGCATCAAGGTCGCCGTCACCGTCCACATCCGCAAGGGTCGGCTTGTTGAAGTAAAGGCCGGCGTTGAGACCGTCGAACGGATTGGCGACGCCCGTGAGCTCGGTGAATGTCGGGGCCGCGGCGTTGCCGGTGTTCTGGTAGTAGCGAAGCCCACTGTTTAACTCCCCGACCAATGCGTCGAGGTCGCCGTCGCCATCCAGGTCGGCGAAGGTGGGAGCGCTGCGGTCGCCCGCGTCCACGCCGTTGAACGGATTGCCCGATCCCGTGCGTTGGGTGAAGGTCGGACTGCTCAGCAGGTCCTCACCCGCAGCATCTCTGAAGTTGATCAGCAGGCTGCGGCTGGCCGTGGGGGTGTCGCTGACGTTGGCGTAGGTCAGATGCTCGATCAGCGCTTCGATGCCCGCTGACGTTGCGGCGGCATTGAAGGTTACGGTGAACGTCGCGCCCGAGCCGCCGGCGGCCGTGCCGATGACGATGCCGTTGTAGCTGACCGCGCCGGTCCCCGAGTTGAAGCTGATCAGGCCCTCGGTCTTCACCGACACCCGGTCCTGGGCCAGCAATCCGCTGACCGTCAGGACGCCTCCGTTGAAGTTGCCATCGGCATCGGAGAACGTGACATCGCTGTCGATCACCTGGGGGGTGGCGTTGACGGTGTTTTCGTTGAACGTCGGCCCGTCCAGGCCGGTGAGCGTCGGTGCCGCCATGGTCAGTCCCCCCGTCAGCGCCCGGACTTGAAAGCGCGCCGACAGGATTGGCGGGAAAATCGCGGTTTCGGGAGTGTACTAAAAGCGAGGTATTTTCGTTGCCAATCACCGAATCCGTTGCTCAAGTATCGTCGTTACCCATGGGGCGGGGCGACCCATCAGAGACGAGCTGCAATCCGAATCGGCGCTGGAGGCGGCGCACCGGGTAACCAGCGCTGAGGCCCTGGCGGCCGTGCGGCGTCACCCGAATTTCCCGCGCTACATGGTTGCCATGTTCGGCATCTGGAGCGGCGGCGGGGATGACGACCGCATCCTGAGCCAGATCCAGTGGGATCTCGGCCGCTGGCTGGCCGGCGTCTGGGCGATGTATCTGGACGCGACGCCAGGCGGCATCACCCAGACACGACTGGCGGCGCTGCTCGAGCGGGCCGGCGTGTCGTCCGGAACCCGGTCGCGGACCCTGCTGCTGTTTCTGCGCTTCGTCGGGTTCATCGAGCCCGCGCCGCCGGGTCCGGATCGCCGCAACAAGGTCTGGGTCCCCTCCCCCCGTCTTCGGGCCGCCTTCGTCGAGCGGTTCAGGCGAGAGTATCGCTGCATGAGCCAGCTCGAGCCGGTCCCCGCGGGCCTGGCCGACCGGCTCGATACACTGGAGTTCTTCCGGCCGCTGATAGCCACGCTGGGTGAACTCGCGCTCGAGGGTTTCAAGGTTATCCGAAAGGACGACGGGCCCAGGCTGGACATCATCTCACAGCGGTATGGCGGCATGACCATGCTCGGCCATCTGTTCGCCGCCGGCGCTCCCACCGCAGAGGCCTATCCGCCGAAGGGGCTGATCTCCTTCTCCATGAAGGGGGTCGCCGAGCGAAGCGGCATCTCGCGCGCGCAGCTCAGACGAACGCTCGAGGTTGGCGAGAAGGCCGGCTTCTTCCGGTTCCCGCGGGACGGCGAGGTTGAACTGACCCCGCTCGTGGTGGAGCATGGGGAGTTCCTTGCTGCGGGCACCTACCTGATGATCGAGTGGGCGACCGCCCAGGCTCTGGCGGCCTGCCGCCGGGAAGCCACCTGAATCACGCCGCCCGCGCAAAGGGCTGCCGGCGCGCGCGGTACTGGAGCAGGCGGCGGGCCGGTTCGAGGAGTGACGCCGCAGGCGACCCGCCGTGTTGATTTCGGGCGCGACGGGAACCGACTGTCGTGACGCGCGCTATTGGTGGATATCCGCTCGACCGGGCGGGATCGGAGCGAGCATGACCAACTCCACCGACCAGTTCATCCACGACCAGAACGTCAAGAACTATTCGGCCCGGCTTCTCACCACAGACGGCGGTGCGCAGCGGGCCACGCTTCTGACCTTGCTCGCCGAAGAACTGACCAACGCACGCCTGAAGGGCTGGCGACTGGCGCCGGGCTTGCTTGAGGCCGGGCGCCCGGACGCCCTCGACTAGGTCCGACCATCGCGGGCAAGGCGCCCTTCCCATCTTGCGGGTCAGTCCGAAGCCCTGCGAAGATGGGCGAAAGAGGATCCGTCATGCCCAACGCCATCGGTTACGCAGCCACCGCGCCTGACAGCGGCATGGGCGTGTTCCACTTCGATCGCCGGGCCCTGCGGCCGGATGATGTGAAGATCGCTATCCTCTTCTGCGGCGTCTGCCATTCGGACCTGCACCAGGCGCGCAACGACTGGGGTGGAACAATGTATCCCTGCTGCCCGGGCCACGAGATCGTCGGGCGGGTCACCGCGGTCGGCCCGCAGGTGCGCAGGTTCCGCGAGGGCGATCTGGCCGCCGTGGGATGCCTGGTCGACAGCTGCAGGGACTGTGACCAGTGCCGCAAGGGCGAGGAGCAGCTGTGCCGCAACCGCTCCACGGGCACCTACAACGGCAAGGACCGGATCACCGGCGAGACCACCTACGGCGGTTACAGCGACCATATCGTCGTGCGCGAGGCCTTCGTGCTGAAGGTGCCCGACAGCCTGGACGTCACGCGGGTCGCACCGCTGCTATGCGCCGGCATCACCACCTATTCACCGCTGAAGACCTGGAAGGCCGGGCCGGGCACGCGGCTGGGCGTGGCGGGCCTGGGCGGTCTCGGCCATATGGCGGTGAAGTTCGGCGTGGCGATGGGGTGCGAGGTCACGGTCATCACCGGCTCGGAGTCCAAGCGGGCGGACGCCCATGCCCTGGGCGCGCACCAGGTGCTGCTGTCCAGCGACAAGGACGCCATGCGGGCGGCCCGCAACGGCTTCGACCTGATCATCGACACCATTCCCGTGGCCCACAAGCTGCAGCCCTACCTGCCGCTGCTCGACATCGATGGCTCGCTGGTCATCGTCGGGGCCATCGACGAGCTGCCGCCGTTCCACTCCGGCCTGCTGCTCGGCGGCCGCCGCCGCGTGAGCGGATCTCCGATCGGCGGCATCGCCGAGACCCAGGAGATGCTCGACTTCTGCGCCGAGAAAAACGTCCTGCCCGAATGCGAGATGATCGCCATGCAGGACATCAACCACGCCTACGAGCGGATGGAGCGGTCGGACGTGAAGTACCGGTTCGTGATCGACATGGCGTCGCTGGCCGCGTGAACCCTGACCTCTTCCGCTCCGGAGCGGATGATCACCCTACCGTAACATCCGTCCTGTAACACGCCTGTCATGACCCCTTGCGACAGCCCGCCCGCCAAGCGACAACGCGCGCGACGCAGAGGCTCCATGACCGACGCCGCAACGACCCCCAACGCCCCGCCCGCAGACGGTTCCCGCCAGCCGGTGATCGACGAAGCCCTGCTGGCCTCGCCGGACCGGTTCTTCAATCGCGAACTCAGCTGGCTGGCGTTCAACCGCCGTGTGCTGGAAGAGGCCGAGAACCCGCGCCATCCCCTGCTCGAGCGGCTGCGGTTCCTGTCGATCAGCGCCAACAATCTCGACGAATTCTACATGGTCCGGGTCGCCGGGCTGAAGGGCCAGGTCCGCGAGCGCGTGCGCGTGCTCAGCCAGGACGGGCTCAGCCCGTCGGAACAACTGGTCAAGGTCGACGCCTCGGCCGCCGTGCTGATGGCCGACCAACAGCGCATCTGGCGCGAGCTGCGCACGGCCCTGCAGGGCGAGGGCATCCGGCTGCTGGAGGCGCGCGACGTCGGCGACGCCGACCGCCAGCGGGCTGAGCACATCTTCCTCAACCACATCTTCCCGGTCCTGACGCCGCTGGCGATCGACCCGGCGCACCCGTTTCCGTTCATTCCCAACCTCGGCTTCTCGCTGGCGCTGAAGCTGCGCCGGCCGGACGGCAAGGAACTCTATGCCCTGGTGCCCGTGCCGTCGGCCGTGCGCCGCTTCTGGCCGTTGCCGTCGGAGTCCGGTCGCGTGCGCAAGGGCGAACAGCGGTTCATCGCCCTGGAGAGTCTGCTGGTCCTGTTCATCGGCCATCTGTTCCCCGGCTGCGAGGTCGAGGGTCGTGGCCTGTTCCGCCTGATCCGCGACAGCGATGTGGAAATCGAGGAAGAGGCCGAAGACCTGGTCCGCGAGTTCGAGGCGCAGTTGAAGCGTCGCCGCATGGGCTCGGTCGTGCGGGTCAAGGTGCAGACGGCCATGCCGCCGGACCTGCGCGCCTTCATTCTCGAAAGCCTGCACTGCGATCCCGAGGACGTGGTGCTGATCGACGGCAAGCTGGGCCTGGCCCAGATGGCCCAGCTGATCCCCGACGGCCGCCCGGACCTGAAGTTCAAGCCGTTCGTGCCGCGCTTCCCCGAGCGGATCCGCGACCATGACGGCGACTGTTTCGCCGCCATCCGCGAGAAGGACATCCTGGTCCACCACCCGTTCGAGAGCTTCGACGTGGTCGTCCAGTTCCTGCGTCAGGCTGCGCGCGACCCGCATGTCCTGGCCATCAAGCAGACCCTGTACCGCACCAGCCAGGACAGCCCGATCGTCGCGGCCCTGATCGAGGCGGCCGAAAACGGAAAGAACGTCACCGCCCTGGTCGAGATCAAGGCGCGCTTCGATGAAGAGAATAACCTGCGCTGGGCCAAGGATCTGGAGCGGGCCGGAGTGCACGTCGTGTTCGGCTTCGTCGAGTACAAGACCCACGCGAAGCTGAGCCTGGTGGTGCGGCGCGAGGGCGAGACGCTGCGCACCTACTGCCACTTCGGCACCGGCAACTACCACCCGGTGACGGCCAAGATTTACACCGACCTGTCGCTGTTCACGACCGATCCGGCGCTCGGCCGGGATTCGGCCCGGCTGTTCAACTACATCACCGGCTACGCGCAGCCGCAGAGACTGGAAAAGCTCAGCTACAGCCCGGAGACGCTCAAGGTCGACCTGATGAACCTGATCGCGTCGGAGGCGGAGAACGCCCTGGCCGGCAAGCCGTCAGGCATCTGGGTCAAGCTCAACGCCCTGGTCGACCCGGAGATGATCGACGCTCTCTACCGCGCCAGCCAGGCGGGCGTGCGGATCGAGCTGGTGATCCGCGGCATCTGCTGTCTGAGGCCCGGCGTACCCGGACTGAGCGAGAACATCCGGGTCAAGAGCATCGTCGGCCGCTACCTCGAACACAGCCGCATCATGGCGTTCGCCAACGGCAAGGAAATGCCGGGAAGGCAAACGAAGGTCTTCATCAGCTCCGCCGACTGGATGCCGCGCAATCTCGACCGACGCGTCGAGGCCCTGACGCCGGTCGACAACCCGACGGTCCACCAGCAGGTGCTGCAGCAGATCATGGTCGCCAACCTCAACGACGAGGCGCAGAGCTGGACTCTCGACAGCCAGGGCGGCTATCGGCGGGATCCCGCATGGGACCGGCCGGGGGCTTTCTCGGCTCACGAATACTTCATGACCAATCCCAGCCTGTCGGGCCGGGGACACAAGGTGCGCGACCTGCCCCAAGCCTTCGACCATGTCGGCCCCCGGCGTTAGCCCGCCACCTCTGGAAAGCCGCGCCCGCACTGTGCGCGACACCGCCGTCATCGACGTCGGCTCCAACTCCGTGCGTCTGGTGCTTTACCGGCTGGAAGGGCGGGCCATCTGGACCGTCTACAACGAGAAGGTCCTCGCCGGCCTGGGGCGTGACCTGGGCTCCACCGGGCGCCTGTCACCAGGCGGGGTGGACGCGGCGCTGTCGGCGCTCAGGCGATTCCGGGCAGTGCTGGACGCGGCCCGGCCCGACGACATCTTCACAGCGGCCACGGCGGCCGTGCGCGAGGCGGCCGACGGCGCCGGCTTCGTCGGGCGGGTCCAGGCCGAGACCGGCCTGACGCTGCGGGTGCTAAGCGGCCAGGAAGAGGCGCGTTACGCCGCCCTCGGCGTGCTGGCGGGCGCCCCACGGGGCGACGGCGTGGTCGGGGATCTGGGCGGCGCGAGCCTTGAGCTGGTGCGGCTGACGACGGAAGGTCCCGTCGAGGGGGCGACCCTGGCGCTGGGCCCCTTCGCACTGGCCGGCGAGCGCCCCGACAAGGTGCGCGGCGAGATCGAGACCCGCCTGGCGCCCTACGCAAGCCGGTTCCGGACACGGAGCTTCCACGCCGTCGGCGGCGCCTGGCGCAACCTGGCGCTGCTGCACATGCGCATGAGCGGTTACCCGCTGCAGATCGTCCACCAGTACGAAATGAGCCGCGTGGACGCCCTGGAGGCCACCCGTTTTCTCAGCCGACAGTCGAGGGCCTCACTGGAGACGATCGAGGGCGTCTCGAAGAAGCGTCTGGAGACCCTGCCACACGCCGCCATGGTTATGGAGGCGCTGATCGAGCAGCTCGGGATCGAGCAGATCGCGGTCTCTGCCTATGGTCTGCGGGAAGGTCTGCTGTTCGAGGGTATGCCCCTCGAAACCCAGAGCCTGGACCCCCTGATCGAGGGCTGCGCGGCCCTGACCGGCCGCCACGGGGCCGACGAAACCCTCGGCCCGACGCTCGACGCCTGGCTCGCGCCGGTGTTCGAGACTCTCCCCCCGATGTTCGGTGACCGGGATCGGGTGCTGCGCGCCGCAGCCTGCCGTCTCGCGGACCTCGGCGCCCGGCTGCACCCCGACCATCGCGCAGACCTCGTGTTCGAGCAGGTGCTGCGCGCGCCGGTCGCCGGCCAGACCCATGCGGAGCGGGCCTTCCTCGCGGTCGCCGCCTTCTCACGACACACGTCCGCTTCGTCCGTGCCTGACGGCGCGACCCTGTCCCGGCTGCTCAGCGAGACCCAGCGCCGGCGCGCCAGGGCGCTGGGCTCGGCCATCCGCCTGGGCTGCGACCTGTCGGGCCGCAGTTCGGTACTGCTGGCGCAGTCGCGCCTCGGCCTGAAGGATGACCGCCTGATCCTCAGCGCCGCCGAGGGCTGGTCCGACATGCTGCTGGGCGAACAGACCGCCCGCCGGGCCGCTCAGCTGGCGGGACTGCTTGGGGTCAAGCTGGAGATCCGGCGGAACTAGGGGACACTTACCAGCGGCACATGTCCGCGGCGCCCTACCCCGTCGGCATCGTCCGCTCACGGACGGCTATGCGGCCGAGGATGCCCTTGACGATCAGGTCCATGGCCGTGCCTTCGCGGTAGTCGGCGGCGGCGACGAAGTTGACGCGGTCGTCGGCGATCAGGCGGTGGAGCTTGTCCTGGTCGCGCGGCTCTGTGCGGGGGTCGTAGGCGGCGATCGAGTGGCCGCCCTTGGTGTGCATCATCTTCATGGTCGGCACATCGGTGTCGCCGTCGCCGATGAAGATCATCCGCTCGAACGGCACGGGCCGGTCCTCGTCGGGCATGTAGCGATTGATCCGCTCATGCTCCCAGTTGTTGTGCACGCCCTTGTTGATGCGGAACAGATACTGGGTCTTGGTCGTGTAGTTGATGCCCACCGCCGGCCACACGGCCACATCATCCTCGTCGAACACATAGTGTGAGGCGAAGACATGCTCGAAGCGGTCGTGGATCGGACAGCCCTCGATCATCTCCTGCAGGCCGCTGGAGAGGATGAAATGCTGGATCGTCAGGCCGTAGTTGGCGCCGAAGGCGTCGATCCGGTCAAACCAGCTGCCGTCGCGGATGCCCTCGAACAGCGGCACGTCCTTGCCGTGGTCCTGCAGCAGCTGGCGCGTGACGGTGATGCCCTTCTCGCGCGCGGTCTGCAGCATCAGCTGCATGTACATCAGGATGTCGTCGCCATCGGCGGCCAGCGTCCGGGGCCGGACCGTGTCGTTCCAGAACTCCGCCGGCGTCATTCCGAGCGCCGGAATGAAGCTGGTTTCCTGCATGTTGCCGCGGGCCAGGGTGCCATCGAAGTCGTAGATCAGGGCGGTAAGACGCTTGGTCATCGCTAACCCTCTCAGGCGGTGGCGGCTTTCGGCGCCCGGCGGACCTCGACGACCCGCACGCGCGTCCCGTCCAGCACCAGGGCCAGTTCGCCGCGCTTGAGCTTCAGGGCGTCGGCCCCGAAGGCGTCGAGCCGCCAGCCCTGAAGGGCTCCGACATCGGCGTTATCGTCGTTTGCGATCTTTTCCAGGTCCGAGACCGTGGCCAGCAGCTTGGACGCCACGCCGGCGTCCTCGGCCCGGGCCTTGAGCAACACCTTCAGCAGCTCGACCACGGCGCCGGCGGCGGCGTTCTGCGGCGCCCGCTCGCGGTCGATCTTCGGGGCGTAGGCATCCGGATCCTTGAGCGCCTCGCGGATCGCCTCGAGCAGGTCCGGCCCGAACTTGCTGCCCGAGAAGCCCTTGGGGACCCCGCGCAGGCGGTCCATGGCGGCCGCGTCCGTCGGCGCCTGGGCAGCCAGTTCGTCGATCGCGTCGTCCTTGAGAATGCGACCGCGTGGCTGGTCCCGCTGCTGGGCCGTGCGCTCGCGCCAGGCGGCGACCGCCTTGAACACGGCGAGGTATTTCGGGACATGCTTGCGCGGCTTCAGCCGCTTCCAGGCGTTCTCCGGCTCGACGTCGTAGAGCGCCGGGTCCGTCAGGGCCGCCATCTCCTCCTCGACCCAGGCCAGCCGGCCGTCCTTCTCCAGACGCGCGCGCAGCTTCGGATAGAGGTCGGCCAGGTGGGTCACATCGGCGATCGCGTACGTCAGCTGGTTGTCGCTGAGCGGACGGCGCGCCCAGTCGGTGAAGCGGCTCGACTTGTCGAGGTCGATCTTCAGCATCTGGCGCACGAGAGCGTCGTAGGCGATCTGCTCGCCGAAGCCGGCCGCCATGCCGGCGATCTGGGTGTCGAACAGCGGACGGGGCATGGCGCCCAGGTTGTTGAAGATCTCAACGTCCTGGCGGGCGGCATGGAAAACCTTGTCGACAGTCTCGTCGCGGAGAATGTCGAGCAGGGGTGCGAGATCAAGTCCCTCGGCAAGCGGGTCAATACAGGCTTGCGCGCCATTGGGCGCCGCGACCTGGATCAGGCACAGCTTGGGCCAGTAGGTCGTTTCGCGCATGAACTCGGTGTCCACGGCGATGAACGACTGACCTTTCAGGGACTTGCAGAATTCCGCCAGCTGGGCGGTGGTCGTAATAGGCTGCATCGGGTAGCTATAGCGCCGCCCGGGGCCGAGTCTGCAAGTGGTCTGGCCCCTTGCGCCCTATTTTCGTTCCCAGTCGTTGCCGCGAAGCCTCCCCGAGCACCCCATGACCGATCGGCCCAACGGCCTTACCTACGCCCAGGCCGGAGTCGATATCGACGCCGGCAACGCGCTCGTCGAGGCGATCAAGCCACTGGCGAGGGCCACCGCGCGCCCCGGCATGCAGGGGGGACTGGGCGGCTTCGGCGCCCTGTTCGACCTCAAGGCCGCCGGCTACGAGGACCCGCTGCTGGTCTCGACCACCGACGGCGTCGGCACCAAGCTGAAGATTGCCATCGAGACGGGCCTGCACGACACCGTCGGCATCGACCTGGTGGCGATGTGCGTCAACGACCTGCTGGCCCAGGGCGCCGAGCCGTTGCTGTTCCTCGACTACTTCGCCACCGGCAAGCTGGATGTGGCCACCGCGACGCGCGTGGTCGCCGGCATCGCCGAGGGCTGCAAGCTGGCCGGCTGCGCGCTGGTCGGCGGCGAGACGGCCGAAATGCCCGGCATGTACGGTGACGGCGAGTACGATCTGGCCGGGTTCACCGTCGGTGCCGTGAACCGCGACGGCGTGCTGCCCCGGCTCGATGACCAGCGGGCCGGGGATGTGCTGATCGGACTGGCGTCGAGCGGACCGCATTCGAACGGCTATTCGATGGTTCGCAAGGTGGTCGAGCGTTCGGGTCTGGCCTGGGATGCGCCCTCCCCGTTCGGCGACGGGACACTGGCCGAAAGCCTGATGACCCCGACGCGGATTTACGTGAAGTCGACCCTGCCGCTGATCAAGGCCGGACGGATCAAGGGCGTGGCCCACATTACGGGTGGCGGCCTGATCGAGAACCCGCCGCGCGCCATCGCCGACGGTCTGGTCCCCCGCTTCGACTGGAACGCCTGGCAGATGGCTCCGGTGTTCCAGTGGCTGCAAGCCACGGGCGGGATCGCCGAGCATGAGATGCGCCGCACCTTCAACTGCGGTGTCGGCTTCCTGCTGATCGTCGCCCGCGACGAGGCGACCGCCGTCCTGGCCGACCTGCTGGAAGCCGGCGAGGACGCGTTCGTCTGCGGCGAGCTCGCCAACGCATGAGCCGCGCGAGGGTCGCTGTCCTGATCTCCGGACGCGGCTCGAACATGACCGCCCTGGTCGAGGCCGCCCGCGCGCCGGACTGTCCGTTCGAGATCGCCCTGGTGCTCTCAAACAGGCCCGACGCAGAAGGACTTGCGCTGGCCGCCCAGGCCGGCGTGCCGACCCTCGCCATCGACCACCGCCCGTTCGGCGCCGACCGCGAGGCTCATGAGCGCGCGCTCGACGCTGCCTTGCGCGAGGCGGGCGCTGGCTATGTCGCGCTCGCCGGCTACATGCGCGTACTGACGCCCTTCCTGGTCGAGGCCTGGGCCGGGCGGATGATCAATATCCACCCCTCGCTGCTGCCGAAGTACCCCGGACTGGACACGCACCGCCGGGCGATAGAGGCGGGCGATGCGGAAGCGGGCTGCACCGCGCATCTGGTCACGGCCGGCGTGGATGAAGGGCCAATCCTGCAGCAGGCGCGCGTGCCGGTGCTGGAGGGCGACACACCCGAGACGCTGTCGTCACGCGTGCTCGAGGCCGAGCACCGGCTCTATCCGGCGGCGCTGGCAAGGCTGGTCGGCGACGCAGACGCGCGCGAAGGCTATCGGGGCCCTGTGGATCAGTCGTCGCCGTAGACAGTGCTCGGGAAACCGTTCCGGCGCAGCAGACCAGCCGCCAGCACCAGCCGCGCGCTATACTCGTTCCCGTACTTCGCCTGGAGTTCGGTGTGCCAGATGTTCCGCCGACGCGGCATCTCGCCGAGCAGGAGGCGCCATTCGGCGGCCACGTGCTTCTGGGCCGTCCGGTCCACGGCCGCGCAGTCCGGCTCGAGCGGCATCCCGAGGTCATGTCGCTCCCAGGCTCGCCCCCAGGCCTGGCCCTGGCCGAGTACATCCAGAAAATCCATCCTCGCCAGATCGGGCATGGCCAGCACAGTCGGCTCGTTGAGGCTCTCGGCCAGTATGGCGGTCAGATTGGCCGTCCGGGCGGCCAGGGCGGCTTCGGTGCAGGCCGTTTCCCAGTCCGGCACCGACCGGGCCGCGAGGCCGTCAGCCTTCACGGTCTGAATCGCGGTCGACAAGGCGGTCGCATCGCCAACGATCCAGGCGTCAATGACGGGATCGAGTTTCGCCGCCGCCAGGCCCTCGCCGAACGTCGGCGGCGATGCCGGGCCGCCGCCTGAGCAACCGGACACCAGCGCAGCCAGTACCAGGCCCGGCAGCGCACACACGGCCAATCGCTTCAAACTGTTCATGGTCCCCCCAACCTGAAGGGTCTCTAGGTCGCGGCGGCTGAAAAGTTGATTAAGCCCGCTCCTCGACCCACCGCAGCACCGCCAGGACCGCCACGACCGCCACCGCGCCCCACAGGGCCAATGTTCCGACCTGCATATACGCCACCGCGCCGAGCGCCCCGCCGGTTGTCAGCCCCGCCCAGAGCAGCAGATAGGGGCCCCAGGCCCAGCGATCACCGCCACTCAGGGCGGCAGCGATGCGCTGCCCTGCCTTGACCAGCGTTCCGGTCATGTAGGTCAGGCCGACGCCGACATCGCCGTTGCGCTGGAACACCGCGTTCTCGGCCCCCATTGCAAGCACCACCGCCGCAACGCCCGCCTTGTCGAACCCGGCCATGAACAGCGCCGCGCCGGCGGTCAGCAGTCCCGCTTCGAGGGCCAGCACGGCCGAGCGACGCCCCTCCCCGACCCGACGGGCCAGCAGGGCACCCAGCACTACGCCTGAGACAAACAGGGTTACAATCGACAGCACCGTCACCGCGGCCTGGACATGACCCGTCGCCAGCCCGACGCCCAGGCGGGTCGAGTTGCCGCTCATGAAGGAGACGAAGAAGCCGCCGAGCTTGAGGAAGCCGATCGCGTCAACATAGCCGGCCACGCCCGACAGGACGGCCGCCAGGGCCACATCGCGACGGCGATAGTCCTTCATGGCAGGGCTCCGGAAACGACAACGGCCGGATCGTCACCGATCCGGCCGCGCCGTGTCATGCGAATAAAGCCGGTTTGGCTTAACCGACGATGTCGGCGTCGGTGAAGAACTGGGCGATCTCGATGCCGGCATTCTCGAGGCTGTCCGAGCCGTGGACAGAGTTCTCGCCGATCGACAGGGCGAACAGCTTGCGGATCGTGCCTTCAGCGGCCTGCTCAGGGTTGGTGGCGCCCATGACTTCGCGATAGCGGGCCACGGCGTTGTCGCCTTCCAGCACCTGGACGACCACCGGCTCGGCGGTCATCTGGCCAACCAGCTCGCCGTAGAACGGGCGGGCGGCGTGGACTTCATAGAATTTCCTGGCCTGGTCGTCGGTCAGCTTGATGCGCTTTTGCGCCACGATGCGCAGGCCGGCGCCTTCGATGACGGCGTTCACGGCGCCCGTGAGGTTCCGGCGGGTCGCGTCCGGCTTGATGATGGAGAAGGTGCGTTCAGTCATGGCTAGTTCGAAGCCTTACACAGGAGGTGGTGTTTGGGAGGTCGCGGGCTTATAGCGGCGGACCCCCGAACCGCCAACACCTGTCGCGAAGTCCTTTTCCAGCCCCGCCATGCTCCAGATCAACGACCTGACCTTTGACGCGTGGGGGCGGCGCTTTTTCGACAAGGCCGGCGTGACCCTGCCACCCGGCTCCAAGGTGGGCCTGGTCGGTCGCAACGGCGTGGGCAAGTCCACCCTGTTCAAGCTGATCATGGGCGAACTGGTCGCCGGCGGCGACGAGATCAACCTGCCGAAGAACACCCGCATCGGCCAGGTGGCGCAGGAGCATCCTGCGACGCCGGTCTCGCTGATCGATACCATCCTTGAAGCCGACGACGAGCGGCATGACCTCCTGACCCGGCTGGAAACCGCCGATCCCGAAGAGATGGGCGATATCTGGACCCGGCTGATCGAGATCGACGCCGATTCCGCGCCGTCGCGCGCCGCTGAAATTCTGGCGGGTCTCGGCTTCAGCACCGAGGACCTCGACCGGCCGATGGCCGAGTTCTCCGGCGGCTGGCGGATGCGGGTGGCGCTGGCCGCCGCCCTGTTCAGCGAGCCTGACCTGCTGCTTCTTGACGAGCCGACCAACTACCTCGACCTCGAAGGCGCCCTGTGGCTCGAGGCGCGGCTGAAGAAGTACCCGCATACCGCCCTGATCATCAGCCACGACCGCGAACTGCTGAACAACAGCTGCACCCACATCCTGCACCTGGCGGCCGCAAAGCTGGAAATCTACACCGGCGGCTATGACGACTTCGAAAAGCGCCGGGCGGAGAAGTCGCGCCTGCAGCTGTCGGCCAAGGCCAAGCAGGACGCCGAGCGCGCCCACCTGCAGGCCTTCGTCGACCGCTTCAAGGCCAAGGCCTCCAAGGCCGCCCAGGCCCAGTCGCGGATGAAGCGGCTGGCCAAGATGGAGCCGGTGGCCACGACCATCGAGGAGCGGGTCGCCGCCTTCACCCTGCCCTCGCCGCCGCGCCCGCTGGCGCCGCCGCTGATCCGGCTGGAGCGGGCCAATGTCGGCTACGAGGCGGGCAAGCCGATCCTCAGGCAGCTGAACCTGCGCATGGACCTGGACGACCGCATCGGCCTCTTGGGCGTCAACGGGGCCGGCAAGTCGACCTTCGCCAAGCTGATCGCCGGCGCGCTGGGCGTGGAGACCGGCGAGTTCCACCGCGACAAGAAGATGAAGGTCGGCTGGTTCCACCAGCACCAGATCGAGGCGATGGATCCGGAAGACACGCCGCTGGAGATCATCCGCCGCGCCATGCCGGACGCGTCGGAATCCTCGCGGCGTTCAAAGCTGGCCCAGTTCGGCCTCGGCTTCGAGAAGCAGGAGACCACGGTCGCCAATCTCTCGGGCGGAGAGCGGGCGCGGCTGCTGCTCAACATGGTGGCGATGGAAGCGCCGCACATGCTGATCCTCGACGAACCGACCAACCACCTGGACATCGACAGTCGCCGAGCCCTGCTCGACGCGCTGAACGACTACGAGGGCGCGGTGATCCTGATCACCCACGATCGCTCGCTGATGGAGCTGGTCGCGGACCGGCTGTGGCTGGCGGCGGACGGCACGATCAAGCCGTTCAACGGCGACATGGACGACTACGCGAAGTTCGTCATCGACAAGGCCCGGGTCGCCGCCCGCGCGCCGTCGCAGGTCAAGGCGCCGGCGCCCGAGCCGGTGAAGGCCGCCCCGCCGCCGCCGCGCCCGTCCGCCGCCCAGGCCGGGCCGCTCAAGCGCAAGCTGGAAGCTGCCGAAGCCGTGCTGGCCCGCACGACGAAGGCGCTGGAGGAGATCGACGCGGTGCTGGCCGACCCGGCCATCTATGTGAAGAACCCGACCCAGGCCGCCGACCTCGGCCAGAAGCGCATCAAGGCCCAGGCCTCTGTCGACAAGGCCGAGGCCGAATGGATGGGCATCGCCGAGCAACTGGCGGCAGTGGAGGCCTAGGGGACATGTACCTTCAGGTACGTGTCCCCCAATCGAGCGGCCACGGTTTAGGGGACACGTACCTTCGGTACAGGTCCCCGGCGCTCAGCCGCACTTCACCTCTTTGACCAGACCCGTGTCGGCGTCGAAGTAGATGTTCAGGCGCGCGGGGTTGTAGTCCATCGTCACCGGGCAGGTCGTGCAGGCGACCCGACGTTTTCCGGGATCGGTCGGTACCGGAATCCGGCTCCTCGGCTGACCGACCAGCCACTGCATCTGACCGGCGCCGCAGCTGTCGGGCGGCGGCGGCGGCGGCAGCGGGATCGTAGGCAGCGCGGCGACGGGCGGCGGGGGGGGCGGCGGCGCGGGGGGCGAGGCGCAGGCTGAAAGAGCCAGAACTGTCAGGATAATCAGTCGCTTCACGCTATTTTCTCCCAACCGCGTTGTTCACCCTGACGCCAATAGCTCACCGGATGCCCGCCGGCCTTGAACGCCTTCCACCGCGTCCGGGCGCCGGCCAGCGCCGACTCATCCCGTCCGTCGAACAACACGATGCACCGTTCATGCGGCGAAAGATCGCCCGGCTCGGCCCCGTCGATCAGGAACAGCGCCTGGGCGGCATTGGGCGTGTCCATGGCCGTGGTCAGCAGCACCGGCTGATGCTCGGCGAACGGCTCGCTGGCGAGGCCATGCGGCAGGAAGCTCTCGTCCCGAAAGCTCCAGAGCCAGCCGTCGAGATGCTCGATCCGCCCGGCGTCGCCCGTACGGACGACAGCCCTCCAGCCCTTCTTCAGGGTCTTGTCGAGCAGGTCCGGCAGCACCTGATCGAGCGACGAGCGCTCGAGATGGTAGAACCAGACATCGCAGGCGGGGTTGCTCAAGCTCGGCGCGTCCTTCGAGACGCCCGCACTCGCGGGCTCCTCAGGATGACGGAAATTGATGGGCTGCAACAGGCCTCGTCATGGTGAGGAGCGGACCGTCAGGTCCGCGTCTCGAACCACGCACCCTGCTTCACCCCTCGTACTTGTCCGCCACCATCTGGTTCAGCAGCCGCACGCCGAAGCCGACGGCGCCGTCCGGGATCGTCGGCACGGTCGAGGGCTTCTTCCAGGCTGTCGAGGCGATATCGAGGTGGGCCCAGGGCAGGCCATTGACGAAGCGCTGCAGGAACAGCGCCGCGGTGATCGAGCCCCCGGCCCGGCCGTTGCCGACATTCTTCATGTCGGCGATCGCGCTGTCGATATGCTTGTCGTAGATCGCCGGCACGGGCATGCGCCACAGCGGCTCACCGGTCGCCTTGGAGGCCGCCAGCAGGTTGTCGGCCAGCTCATCGTTGTTGCTGAACAGACCCGCAAAGTCGTTGCCCAGCGAGATGATGATGGCGCCCGTCAGGGTGGCCAGGTCGACCATGAACTTCGGCTTGAAGCGGTCCTGCGTGTACCAGAGCGCGTCAGCCAGAACGAGGCGACCCTCGGCGTCGGTGTTGATGACCTCGATGGTCTGGCCGGACATGGAGGTGACGACGTCACCTGGACGCTGGGCGTTGCCGTCGGGCATGTTCTCGACCAGGCCGAGAACGCCGACTGCGTTGACCTTGGCCTTGCGGGCCGCGAGCACGTGCATCAGGCCGGCCACGGCCGCCGAGCCTCCCATATCCCACTTCATGTCTTCCATGCCGTCGGCCGGCTTGAGACTGATGCCGCCGGTGTCGAAGGTCACACCCTTGCCGACGAAGGCCACGGGCTGGCTGTCGCCGCCGCCCTTCCACTGGATCACGACCAGCTGGCTGTCGCGACGGCTGCCCTGGCCAACACCCAGGAGGCTGCCCATCCCGAGTTTGGTCATCTCGGCCTCGCCGAGGATCTCGACCTCGAGGCCGAGCGACTCGAGTTCCTTCACCCGGCGGGCGTACTCGACCGGATAGAGGACGTTCGGCGGTTCGGAGACGAGGTCACGGGAAAAGTAGACCGCCTCGCCCAGCGCCCTTAGCGGCGCGTAGGCGGCTTGCGCCGCAGCGATGTCGTCGACGGCGACCGTGACGGTCTCGACCGAGGGCTTCTTCTCGGCCTTCTCGGTGGTGCGATACTTGTCGAAGCGATAGGCGGCCAGAACGACGCCAAGCGCCGCGCGGGCCGCCTGTTCAGCATCAACACCCGGCAGGAGAATGTTCAGGGTCTCAACCCCCGACGTCTTCACGGCGGCATAGGCCTGGGCCGCGAAGGTCTCGGCGGCCTCGCCATTCCAGCCGTCTTGCGGGCCCGCGCCCACGATGATCAGGCGCTGGACGTCGACCCCGGCCGGCGCGACCAGCTCAACGGTCTGACCGGGCTTGGCGGCGAAGCGGCTGGAGGCGGCGATGGCGCGGGT
>CAIOHT010000165.1 GCA_903858185.1 uncultured Caulobacterales bacterium | reverse complement strand
CCGCCGTGC
Source organism: uncultured Caulobacterales bacterium (assembly GCA_903858185.1). Taxonomy (GTDB): domain Bacteria; phylum Pseudomonadota; class Alphaproteobacteria; order Caulobacterales; family Caulobacteraceae; genus Caulobacter; species Caulobacter lacus. The sequence goes on along the minus strand of CAIOHT010000165.1, from coordinate 3,977 downwards.
AGGAAGTCGTTGGCGTCGCCGCCGGAAACGGTGTCGTTGCCGGCCCCGGCGTTGACGTTGTCGCTGCCGCCCAGCCCGGAGATGGTGTCGTTGCCGGCCTGGCCGTCGAGGAAGTTGTTGCCGCTGTTGCCGGTCAGAACATCGCCGAACTGCGATCCGGTGACCTGTTCGACGTTGGTGATGGTATCCATCCCCTCGCCGGTGTTCTGGGCGACGGTGATCTGCAGATCCACGGTCACGGCGTTGGCGGCGCTGGCGTAGTCGACCCGGTCGGTGCCGGCCCCGCCATTGAGCGTGTCGTCGCCGAGATCGCCGCGGACAGTGTCGTCGCCGTCGTCGCCGGCGATGGTGTCATTGCCCGCGCCGCCACTCAGGTAGTCGTTGCCAAGGCGTCCGGCGATGGTGTCGTCCCCATTGCTACCGGAGATGTTGTTGTTCGCGCCGTCGCCCGACAGGCTGTCCGCAAACTGGGACCCGGAAATGTTTTCGATGCTGATGAGAGTGTCGAGACCATCGCCGGTGTTCTGCTGACCGCCGATGGCCAGATCCACGGTGACCCCATTGGCCGCATCGAAGAAGTCGGCACGGTCGATGCCGGCGCCGCCGTTCAGCGTATCGTCGCCCGCGTTGCCCAGCAGGGTGTCATCGCCATCGTCGCCGTTCAGGGTATCCGCGCCGGCCTCGCCGCGCAGGTAGTCGCCGCCGCCCTGGCCGTTGATCGTGTCATTGCCGTCCTGGCCCGACATGAAGTTGCTGACGCCGTTCCCTGTCAGGGTGTCGGCGAAACCCCCGCCGATGAGGTTCTCGATGCTGTCCAGCGTATCGACGCCGGCGCCGCCGGTGTCCTGGGCGCCGACCACTGCAAGCGAGACGGTGAGCGCGCCGGTGGCTTCATAGTAGTCCGCCTGGTCATTACCCGCCCCGCCGTTCAGCGTATCATTGCCGGCCCCGCCGTTCAGGGCGTCGTCGCCGTCGTCGCCGTTCAGCGTATCGGCGCCTTCGCCGCCACGCAGGTTGTCCCGCGCGCCACCGCCATTGATGACGTCATCACCGCCGTCGCCGTCGATGTAGTTGTCCTGGCCATCCCCGGTCAGGGTGTCGCCGAAGTTGTGCGAGCCGAAGATGTTCTCGACATTGGTGATGGTGTCGTTGCCCTGGCCGGTGTTCTGGGCGCTGCCCTGCAGGGTCAGGTTCACCGTCACGCCGTTCAGGGCGTTGTAGAAGCCAACCCCGTCGCCGGTCCCGGCCCCACCATCCATGGTGTCGTCGCCTTCGCCGCCCTCCAGCGTGTCGTTGCCGCCGTTTCCGCTCAGGGTGTCGTTGCCGCCGCCGCCGCCGAGGTAGTTGTTCTGGCCGTCCCCGATGAGGGTGTCGTTGTGGGCGCTGCCGTGGGCCGATTCGATGCCGATGAGGGTGTCCATGCCGGCGCCGACGGTGTTTTGCGCAACGCCCTGGATGTTCAGGTTCACCGTCACGCCGGACGTGGCGTTGTAGTAGACGGCCTGGTCGCCGCCGAACCCGGACTGGCTGCCGCCATCGAGAGTGTCGTCGCCCTCGCCGCCTTCGAGACGGTCGTCCCCGCCCTCGCCGTTCAGCGTGTCCGAACCCTCGGCGCCATTGACGTAGTCATTGCCCTCGCCGGCATTGATGACGTCATTGCCTTCCTGGCCCTGGATGTTGTCATCGTCAGCGGTGCCGGGGATGGTGTCGTTGCCGCTGGTGCCGGTGATGTCAGCCATGAGTCGTCCCTTGGCGCGCCGTCAGAGCCGGCGCGCATCGCTTGCCAAAATTTTACGGGATGCCCGGTCACCGGACTCCCGCCCACGCCGTCATGGGCGAACGCCATTCGCAGAATACAATTCGCCTGAGGCCATACTCGGTCGGGCCGCGGCAGCGGCTCAATGCCCATTTGCGGGGTAGTGAGGTCCGGTCAGGCGGAGGCGGGACCGTCGGCTCGAGCCGGCGCCGGCGCTGCGCGCAGCGCTTCGGCAATGAGCGCGGGGTGGCTGAGCACGAGGAAGCGGCCCCCGCCCGGGACAATGCGAAATCCGGCGCCGGGAAGGCGCCCGCGCCAGAAGGCCTCGACCGCGCCGGGCGTGGCCAACCAGTCGGTTTCGCCCTGGATGACGCGCCAGCGTTCGACGCCCGCGAGCGGCGGCGAGGACCAGCGGGTCATGGCGGTCTGCTCGGTGACATAGCCGCCGATCTGCCCTGTGGTGAACGGGCGGAAGCCACGCTCGTAGTCGGCCAGATGCCGCGGGTCCGCCATCAGGGCCCTGTCGGACGGATTGTCGGCGACGGCATGTTGCAGGATCTGGCGCCCCAGCCCCCGGCCAAGCCAGTGGCTCAGGGCGCCGGCGACCCGTTCGATCAGCGCGGGCTGGCGGAAGAAGAGCGCCGCCACAGCGCCGACCGGGCCGCGGTAGAGCCGGTCATCAGTCGGGGGATCGGGATTGATCAGGACCACCCGCCCCAGCCGTTCCGGCATGAGCCGGTGCGTGGCGACGGCTACCTGCGCTCCGCCACGGCAGAGCAGATCGACCCGCTCGAGCCGCAGGGTGTCGGCGATCAGACGCATGTCCGCGGCGGCGGCCGCGAACGGATCCTCCCGCCAGCCCGCGGGGTCGCGGGGGGGATCGGTGAGGCCGAAGCCCGGCCGGTCGATCGAGATCGGCCGGAAGCCCTGTGCGTGCAATGCCCCCACCAGAACGCCCGGCACGAAGCGGCAGGCCGAACTGGTGTGCAGCACGAACACCGGCGCGCCCGACCGCGGGCCATAGTCGCTGTAGGCGACCAGCGTGTCATCGCCGCGCCGGGCCAGGGCAAGCGGCTCAGGGTGTTCGGCCTCGGCGATCGAGGTCGTGCCCGTGGCGTCGGTCAGCAGGCCGAGAATCTGCGCCTCGATGACCACGCGCGTCAGGCCCGCCGCCGACTGGACGCCCATGACCTCGAAGACGACCTTCATCTCCGCCTTGACGGTCGCGTCGGACACGCCGATCGCGGCCGCAGTCTCGCTGCGGCCCATGCCCTCGGCGACCCGCAGCGCCACCGTCGCCTGGCGCAGGGTCAGGCCCCAGCAGTCGAGCAGGATGGCCTTGCCGAGGTCGCCGGTCGGCCAGACGCCGAAGGAGAGCCGCACCAGCCGCTCGATGAGCGCCGGCAGCTTCCGCACCCCCACCTTGCGCATCGCGCCGATGATGGCCTCGCGCGCGCTGTCGTAGCCGATGCCAAGATCCGTGGCGGTGCGCCGGATATTGCCGGTGAGCAGGGCGCTGCGCGCCACGCGCGTCTGGCTGGGCGTGAGCCCGAAGGCGGCGCAGGCCTGGAGGAATCCCGCGCCGGTGGAGGCCGGCGTGGCCGTCAGGGCCACGAAGGCGGCCCCTGGAAGGCCGACGGCGGCGGCCACCTCCGGCGGCAGCTTCCAGCCGGCGGCCCCGGCGGGCGTGGTCACGGCGAGGCCGCTGAGAACGCCCGCCATGGAGGGGTGAACCAGTTGGATCGTCGGACCGTCCGGATCGAAGCCGATGTCGAAGATGCTCGGGGCTCCGGCATCGAGGCCGAGGTCCGCGGCGAAGGTCGACGTCGCCCGCAGGACCCGGCCTCCGCGATCCAGCACCGCCCCGCTGAGGGCGTCCGCCCGGACGACGGCGTAGGAGGTCGACAGGCCCTCAAACCCGGCCGCGAAATCGCTCTCCCCTGCCCGGATCGAGGCGGTCAAGGACTCGTGGTCCACAAGCAGGCGTTGGAACAGCGCATCCGCCGCCGTACCCGATGTGGACTTCGTAGGGGGGGGAGGCGACGCCATACGCGGCCGTAGATAGATCGCCCTCGGGATCTGACAACCATCGATCGCAAGAACGGCCGATGGTGCCCCCGGTCGGACTCGAACCGACACTCCTTGCGGAACCGCATTTTGAGTGCGGCGCGTCTACCAATTCCACCACAGGGGCCTGCGGGAGGCGGCAATCTAGCGATGG
>CAIOHT010000164.1 GCA_903858185.1 uncultured Caulobacterales bacterium | reverse complement strand
GGCCATCGCCCGGGTGATGAGGTCGACTTCGCCGTCTTCCAGCGGCCGTCCGCGCTGGGCTGTCACCGTCTCGAGCGTGGCGTGGACGCTCGCGGCGATGACCCCGCCGGCAGCATCGCGGATCGCATAGAAGTCCAGGCCCAGCGAGACCTCCTCGACCGAATGGCCGAGCGACTCACAGAGCTTTGCGACGCCTGCCACGGCGGCGGCGCATTCGGCGTCAATCGATCCGCCGTCGAGCGCGCCGCTGATGACGCCGATGCGCAGCTTGCCGGGGTCGCGGCGGACCTCCTCCGCGAAGGGCGTCGCGGGCGGGGCCAGGAAATAGGGGTCGCCCGGCTGCGGCGCGCAGATCACGTCCAGCAGCAGGGCGCTGTCGCGCACCGAGCGGGTGACGGCGTGCTGCACCGAGGCGCCGCCCCAGCCTTCGCCCGCGGGCGCCGAGGAAACCCGGCCGCGCGAGGGCTTCATGCCGAACAGGCCGCAGCAGGCGGCGGGGGTGCGAATCGAGCCGCCGCCGTCGCTGGCATGGGCGGCCGGAACGATGCCGCCGGCCACCGCCGCGCCAGCCCCGCCGGACGAGCCACCCGGCGTGCGGGTCAGATCCCAGGGATTGAGTGTCGGACCAAAGAACTCCGGCTCGGTCACCGGCTCGAGGCCGAACTCCGGGGTGTTGGTCTTGCCGAAGATCACCAGCCCCGCCTTGCGGTACTGGGTGACGATGGCGCTGTCTGCCGGGGCGACTGCGTCCTTCAGCAGGCGCGAGCCGCTGGTGGTCGGGGTCCCGGCGACCAGGGCGCCAATATCCTTGATCAGCCAGGGCACCCCGCCGAGAGGGCCGGATGGTGTTCCCTGCTTCAGCTGCGCCCTTGCCTGGTCGGTCAGGTCGAGGATTACCGCGTTGAGGGTCGGGTTGACCTGTTCCATCCGCGCGATCGCGGCGTCGAGGACCTCGCCGGCGCTGACCTGCTTCTCTGCGATCAGGGCCGCCAGACCCGTGGCGTCCTGCGCCTGGTAGTCATCCTGGTTCATGCCGTCGCTCCCGCTTTTCTCGTTCCGGCGATCCGACCACAGTCCGCGCCTCGCGCCAACGGCCCGGTGACCCGAATGAAGTAAACGCTGATAAGTTTGGGCAAGACAAACGCCTGTTTGAACGCCACAATCACGCCGGAAAACCGAACCGACTTCAGGGGACAGGCGCGCATGGCGACCGAGCATTTCGACGTTGTGATCATCGGCGCGGGCCTGTCGGGCGTGGGCGCGGGCTATCACCTGCAGGACAAGTCGCCGGACCGGACCTATGTGATCCTCGAAGGCCGCGACACGATGGGCGGCACCTGGGACCTGTTCCGCTATCCCGGGATCCGCTCGGATTCGGACATGTACACCCTGGGCTATTCGTTCCGGCCCTGGACGGACGCCAAGGCCATCGCCGATGGCCCCTCGATCCTGAAGTACGTCAAGGACACCGCCGCCCACTACGGCATCGAGAAGCACATCCGCTACGGCTGCATGGTCAAACGCGCCAGCTGGTCGACCGACACGGCGACCTGGACCGTCGAGGTCGACAAGGGCGGCCAGGCCCTCGAATTCACTTGCAACTTCCTGTTCCTGTGCGGCGGCTACTACAGCTACGTCGAGGGCTACACCCCCGACTGGACCGGTATGGACAGCTTCAAGGGCGCCATCGTCCATCCCCAGAAGTGGCCGGAAGACCTCGACTACGCGGGCAAGAAGGTCGTGGTGATCGGCAGCGGCGCCACCGCCGTGACCCTGGTGCCGGAAATGGCCAGGGCCGCCGGCCACGTCACCATGCTGCAGCGCTCGCCGACCTACGTGGTCTCGCGCCCGGCCGAGGACTCGATCGCCAACTGGCTGCGCACGAAGCTCTCGCCGATGGCGGCCTATGGCGTGACGCGCTGGAAGAACGTGCTGCTCAACATGGTGTTCTACAATCTGGCGCGGAAGAACCCGGCGAAGACCAAGGAGCGGCTGGTCGGGATGGTCCGGGAGCAGCTCGGGCCGGACTACGATGTCGCGACCCACTTCACCCCGACCTACAACCCGTGGGACCAGCGCCTCTGCCTGGTGCCCGATGCCGACCTGTTCGACGCCCTGAGGACCGGCAAGGCTTCGGTCGTCACCGACCACATCGAGACGTTCACCAGCAAGGGCTTGAAGCTTAAGTCTGGTGCGGAGCTGGAGGCCGACGTCATCGTCACGGCCACCGGCCTGAACCTGGAGGTGTTCAACGGACTGGAACTGGTCGTCGACGGCCAGGTCATCGAGCCTGCGAAGACCCTGAGCTACAAGGGCATGATGTACAGCGACGTGCCGAACATGGCCTCCTCGTTCGGCTACACCAACGCGTCCTGGACGCTGAAGTGCGACCTGACCTGCGAGTACGTCACCCGTCTGCTCAACCACATGAGCCGCACCGGCCTGCGCCAGGCGACGCCGCGTCGCAGCGACCCCTCGATCCAGGAAGAGCCGTGGCTCGACTTCTCGTCGGGCTACGTTCAGCGCACGATCGGCAAGTTCCCCAAACAGGGCTCGAAGGCCCCGTGGAAGCTTCACCAGAACTACGCCCGCGACCTCATGGCGCTGAAGTTCGGGTCAGTGAACGACTCGGCCATGGTCTTCTCCAACCCCGTGCCGAAGGCAGGTGTGAAGAAGGCCGCCTGATCGGGGCCCGTCTTTCACGGCGATTGCGATCCTGTCACAAGGTTGAGCCCGGTTCGTGATAGGGGGCCGTCTCCAGCCGTGACTTCAGTGATCCCATGACAGACGCGCCCCGCAGGCCCATTCTCAGCCTCAAGTTTCCCCCGGCTCCCAAGGCCCCGCCCCCGGCGGCGGCGAAGGAGTCCCGCTGGAAGTGCAAGCCCTGCGGCGCGGCCGTGGTGTTGACCGGCGCCGAACCCGACGACCAGGAAGTCCGCTGCCCCGCCTGCAACGCCAAGCTCGGCCTGGTGGGCCAGTTCCTCAGCGACCCGCCCAGCCCGAAGATCCGCGCCCGTCGCTGATGGTTGATTGACCGCGCCACGCGCGGGCCGGACACTCCCCCGGCCAGAACGACACCCGCAGCGGTGCGACGGCGGGGGAAGCGACCATGAAACACCGGCTGATCGCAGGATTGGCGGCCGCGGCGGCGCTGCTGGGCCTGGCGGCCTGCGCGGCGGGCGGCGATCGCCTGGCGACCGCTGCGCGCCAGCCCAATGTCATCATCATCCTCGCTGACGACCTGGGCTACGGGGACACCTCGGCCTACGGCGGGCCGGTGCCGACGCCCAACCTTGAGGCGCTGGCCGCCTCGGGGGTGAAGTTTACCAGCGGCTATGCCGCGGCTGCCGTCTGCGCGCCCTCGCGGGCCGCCCTGATGAGCGGTCGTTCGCCGACCCGGTACGGCTTCGAGTTCAATCCGGTCGGTCGCGACGAACTGACCGGACTGGCCCTGACCGAGACGACCGTCGCCCAGCTGATGAAGCGGGCCGGGTATGCCACCGCGATGGTCGGCAAATGGCATATCGGCCAGGCGGCGGGCTATCACCCGCTCGACCGCGGCTTTGACAGCTATTTCGGCCTGCAGGGCGGCGCCACCGACTACATCACCCGTCCGGCGGACGGCGACATCTCGGCCAAGGTCTATGGCGACGCCATGACCACCCGGGCCGCCTTTCCGGTGTACCGTGGCCGCCAGCCCGTGGACGAGCCGCGCTACCTGACCGAAGCCTTCACCGAGGAAGCCCGCGGGTTCATCCGCGCCAATCGTGACCGTCCATTCTTCCTCTACCTCGCCTACACCGCGCCCCATACGCCGCTGCAGGCGACAAGCAAGTACGCCGACCGGTTTCCCAACATCACCTCGCCCTACAAGCGCGCCTACGCCGCCCTGGTCTCCTCGCTCGACGACGGGATTGGCGAGGTGATGGCTGAACTGCGCGCCCAGGGCCTGGAGCGGGACACCGTGGTGATCTTCCTGAGCGACAACGGTTGCGCCGGCTACATCAACGGCGGCTGCACCAACGCACCGCTGGAGGGGGCCAAGGCGACGCCCTGGGAGGGCGGCATTCGCGTCCCCTTCGTGATTTCGGCACCCGGACGCCTCCCGGCAGGGCGGGTGGAGGGCCGGGCGGTTTCCAGCCTCGACATCCTGCCGACGGTGGTGCGCATGGCCGGCGCGACCCCGCCGCCCTCGGCGGAAGGTCGCGACCTGGCGGCCGCGCTGGCCGGCGGGCGTTCGAGCGCCATCCATCCGGCGCTCTTCTGGCGGATGGGCCCCAACCACGCGGTGCGGGAAGGGCGCTGGAAGCTGCTCGTGGTCAACCGTTCGGCGGTCCAGGACGACCTCAGCCGGATCCTCGGATCGCCGGTGCCGGACGGCGTTCAGGCGACCATCGGACCGCTGGGCCAGTGGGTGCTGCTCTTCGACCTGCAGACTGATCCCGGTGAAACCCGCGACGTCGCGGCCCGGAACCCGGACGTGGTCAAACGCCTTGCCGGACGCTTTGACCAATGGGATCGGGGCAATGTCGCGCCGATGTTCACCAGCCGCCGTCAGGTCCAGACCGAGATCGGCGGCCGGGGCGTGCAGCTGTTCAACTAGCGTCCCCTACCGTAGGCAGGCCCGCTGCGCCGGGGTCGGCGGGCGCAGCGTGAGAAACACCCGATAAAGCCGTTCCAGCCCAGCCAGGATCACTGGATTTCGGGCCATCAGCCCGAGCGGCCTGAGCAGCGGCAGCACCCGCCACATGGCCCCGAAGGCGGCGGCCCCCGAGAGCATCGGGCCGCCAGCCTCCCGGGCGTGGAACCGGTTCAGCAGGTCAGACCGGTCGATCGGGCAGGCGCCGTCGCCGGTTCCAACATCGATGAAGTCGACGGCAGCGTCGCGGTCCAGCCGCCGCATCAGCGCCACCTCGCGGCGACAGAGCGGGCAGGAGCCATCAAACCAGACAGTGACCTTGATCATCCCGCTGGAGCTAGAGCGGCCGGCGCCGATCTCAAGCCGGCGTCACGCGGTCGCGGCCGCCACGCACGGCGCATCCACCCGGGCGTCCGGGAAGATGCGCAGAAAGTTCTCGGCGTAGAACTTGTCCCGCACCGTCTCGTCACGCTCACCGAGCGCCGCCTCGAAGCGGCCGATCGGGTTCCGGCCGCCCTCGATGTGCGGGTAGTCGCTGGAGAACAGGTACAGGTCCGGGTTCGACTGGTCGATGAACAGCCCGACCTCCTCGAACACGAAGGGGGTGAAGGCCAGTTGCTGGGTGATCTGCTCCGACGGCGTGCGGCTCAGACCCTGCAGGTTGGCGTCGTTGCGGCTCCAGTGTTTCACCACCCAGTCCAGCCGGCGCAGCAGCTCGGGAACCCAGCCGGCGCCCAGCTCGACGCTGGCGCCGCGCAGGCCGGGGTGCCGCTCCAGCACCCCGTCGAGCACCATCATGGTCAGGAAGGCTTCGGGGCCTTCATGCAGCAGGGCGACGTCCTTGGTGCGCAGGTTCTCGCCACCGCCCAGCCAGTCCTTCGTCGGCGGGCGGCCGTTGTTCATCCAGGCCTTGGCCAGTTGCAGCGGCGCGCCGCCGACATGCAGCAGGAAGGGCAGGCCGGCTTCCGCCAGGGTCGCCCAGAAGGGATCGAGGTCGACATGGCCGGGTGAGCGGTCGCCGCTCGGCCGGTGCGGAATCCACACCGCCTCGAGGCCGCTGGCCAGCACCTGCTTCAGCTCGGCCATGGCCAGGTCGGGATCGTCGAGCGGGATGATCGCCACCCCCATCAACCGGTCATCGGCGCTGCAGAAGTCATCCATATGCCGGTTGTGCGCCCGGGCGCCGCCATACCGCAGGAGCGGGTCCAGCTTCCTGCTGGGTGAGAAGGGCATGGCCACGCTGTGGGTGGCGAACACCAGCTGCTTGCGGAAGCCGAGCAGGTCCATGGCCTTGCTGCGGTCGCTGCTGTTGAAGGCGCCCAGCGCCTGGATCTCTTTCGACGCCTCGATGAGGCGGTCGCCCAGGGCGATCTGGGCGGCGACGTGGTCGTCGCTGTGCCGCCCGCCCTGGTCCATGATCACCGCCACCTCCTCGTCGGTGACGATGGAGGCGGAATAGCTGACCTCCGGGATGTCTTCCCGCAACGCCGGGTCCGCGTACCGCTTCAGGAAATCCGGCAGCTCCATGATGTGGCTGTCGGCGTCATAGAAGGCGCGTGTGGCGGGGGCGTAGGCCATGGTTCTCTCCCGGACGACCGCCCCTGTCCTGCGCCTGGAGCGGCCGGCGGAGCGTTACGTCCGGGGAGTATTCATCGTCGGGCAGGCGGAGTCACCCGCGATTGATCAGGCGGCGTCCCCGACCTTCAGGCTTTCGCGCAGCTCCCGCTTGAGGAACTTGCCGCTGGCGTTGCGGGGCAGGGACTCGCTGAGCAGCCAGACATAGCGGGGCGCCTTGTGCTTCGCGACCAGGCTGACGCAGTGCTCGCGGATCTGGTCGGCGGACAGGGTCTCGCCGGGACGCAGCACGATGGCCGCGCCGACTTCCTCGCCCAGACGCGCGTCCGGGACGCCGAACACGCAGCATTCGGCGATGGCCGGGTGCTGGTGGATCGTCGCCTCGACCTCGGCGCAGTAGATGTTCTCGCCGCCGCGCAGGACCATGTCCTTCTTGCGATCGACCAGGAAGATAAAGCCCTCCTCGTCGAGCTTCGCCACGTCGCCGGTGTGCAGCCAGCCGTCGGTGATCGACTCGGCGGTGGCGTCCGCACGGTTGATGTAGCCCTTGATGACCGACGAGCCGCGCACCCAGAGCTCGCCAGGCTGTCCGGGCGGCAGGGCGTTGCCTGCGTCATCGACGACCTTGGTCTCGAAGCTCGGCATGGCGCGGCCGCAGCTGGCCGGCTTGTCGACGAAGAAGTCGCCGCTGATGGAGGTGATGATGCCGCAGGTTTCGGTCATGCCGTAGCCGGTGTTCGGCCGGGCCGTGGCCACCGTGCTTTCGATCTTCGCCACGAGGTCCGGCTGGATCTGGGCGCCGCCGCCGCCGACGCTCATCAGGCTGGAGGTGTCGTACTTGCCGAAGTCGGGATGGGTGACCAGCTCACGCGCCATGACCGGCACGCCGCTGACGCTGCTGATCCGTTCACGCTCGATCAGCTTCAGGGCCTCGCCGGCGTCCCAGCGGTACATCAGCACCATCTTGCCGCCGGCCGCCGTGGTCGCGTAGGCGCCGCAGTTGTTGGCGGTGACGTGGAACAGCGGCGTGGTCACCAGCGTGGCAGGGATCGGGACCGGCGCATCGGGGTCGGGCATCACGCCGGTGCCGTGGGCGGTAGCGAGGGCCGTAACCTGGCCGGCGAACATCATGTTGAACAGGTTGCTGACGCAGCCCCGGTGAGTCAGCTGCGCGCCCTTCGGAAAGCCCGTCGTGCCCGAGGTGTAGAAGATGCAGGCGTCCGCGTCGGGATCGACCTGGATGTCGGGCAGGTCACCGCCCGTGGCGATCACCTCCGACCACGGCGTCGCGCCGGCAGGCACGGTGTCCGCGCGGACGGCGACGAGCCGGGCGCCGCCCAGCATGGCGGGGTCTTCGCTGATCCGGGCGATCCGCTCTTCGTCGGCGAACACCAGCTTCGGCTCGGAATCCTTGAGCCCATAGGCCATTTCCGGCGCGGTCCACCAGGCGTTCATCCCGACCACGGCGACGCCGATGCTGCAGCCGGCCCAGTAGATCAGCATCCATTCGGGAAAGTTGCGCATCGCGACCGCGATACGGTCGCCGGGCTTCACGCCCTGGGCCAGCATCCAGTTGGCGATCGAGGCCACCTGGGCGTGGGCTTCGGCATAGGTGAACCGCTCGCCCTCGTAGACCAGGTAGTCGCGCTCGGCGAAGGGCAGGGTGGAGAGCCAGACCTCGCGGACACTGGGCGGAGCGTTCTTGAACGCGCGGATGCGAGCGCCCCGGACCTCGATCTCGGTGATCTCGAAGGGCGTGCCCGGCGCGGTCAGTGCGGCCCAGGCGTCATTCAGCTCGGCGTAGTGCATCTCTTCTCCATCCCTGTGATTGCGCAGGCTTCTGGCGGCCCGCTGCAGCGTGGTGTCATAGCGCCCGACGGTGTCGCCGGGCGAGAAATCTTGTCAGCCTGCGGCCGCGCGGCTTGCGGCCTCGACCTTGGTCCGGTCGACCATCTGCAGGGTCGAACTGGCCTTGGCCAGCACCTTGCCGGCCGGGTCCAGCAGCCGACCCTCGAAGAAACAGGTGGTGCGGCCGCGCTTCTCGACCCAGGCCTCGGCGATCACCTTGCCGGGGCGCGCGGGTGCAAAGAAGCTGACCTTCAGCTCCAGCGACATCGGCACGATGCCGGGGCCGGACATCGCGATGGCGGCGTGCGCCATGGCCGCGTCGATCCAGCCGGTCACGAACCCGCCCTGCACGACGCCGCCGGAATGGCACATGTGCAAGCCCGCCTCATACTCGAGCGTGGCGCGGCCCTCAGGACTCATTTCAATGCGCCGGACCAGTCCGAGCGTGCGGTTCAGGTCTTCGACGCCGGTCGATTCGGTCTCGGACATCAGGGCTCCCCTTGCGGCTTCCGACTCCTATATCCGGTTGCCGTTGGGGCGCCTCAAGGCGTCAGGGCTGGTCACTCGCGCGACGGACGCTAGGGTCCTGTGGCGCTCGGAGATTTGACGATGGAAATGCAGCAGGTCCGGTATTTCCTCGCCTTGTCCCGGACACTGAACTTCACCCGGGCCGCCGAGGGCGCCGGCGTCTCCCAGCCGGCGCTGACACGCGCGATCCAGCAGCTGGAAGCCGAACTGGGCGGCCCCCTGTTTCACCGCGAAGGCCGAAAGACCCACCTCTCGGAGCTGGGCCGGATGATG
>CAIOHT010000163.1 GCA_903858185.1 uncultured Caulobacterales bacterium | reverse complement strand
TTCCGTTGGGCGGCGCTGTCGGGAGATCCGGAGGACATCTACAAGACCGACGCGGCGATGAAGCGTCTGTTCCCGGACAATGTGCATCTGCACCGCTGGCTGGACATGGCGAAGGAGCGGATCGCCTTCCAGGGCCTGCCGGCGCGGATCTGCTGGATCGGCCTCGGCGACCGGCATCGGGCCGGGCTGATGTTCAACGAGATGGTCGCCAGCGGCGAGCTGAAGGCGCCGATCGTCATCGGCCGCGATCATCTGGACAGCGGCTCGGTCGCCAGTCCCAACCGCGAAACCGAGGCGATGCAGGACGGCTCGGACGCCGTCAGCGACTGGCCGCTGCTCAATGCCCTGCTCAACACGGCCGGCGGCGCGACCTGGGTGTCGCTGCACCATGGTGGCGGGGTCGGCATGGGCTACAGCCAGCATGCGGGCGTCGTAATCGTCGCTGACGGGACTCCCGAGGCGGCCAGACGGCTGGAGCGGGTGCTGTGGAATGATCCGGGCACAGGCGTGATGCGCCACGCCGACGCCGGCTACGACATCGCCATCGACTGCGCCCGCGAGCAGGGTCTCGACCTGCCGTCGCTGGAGGCGGCGCGATGACCCCGGCGCTCGTTTTCGGCGACGACGCTATCGGCATCGAGCATGTCCGGGCGGCGCTCGCGGGTCCCTGCCAGACGGCGCTGAGCGACGGCGCACGGCAAGGCATCGCGCGATCCGCCGCCACGATCGACGCTATCCTGGCCGACGGGCGCACCGTCTATGGCGTGAACACCGGCTTCGGCCTGCTGGCGAAGAAAACCATCGCGCCCGAGCAGCTGGCGGAGCTGCAGCGGAACCTGATCCTGTCGCACTGCTGTGGCGTCGGCGCACCGCTGCCGGACGATGTCGTGCGGTTGATCCTGCTGCTGAAGATCGCAGGACTTGCGCGCGGCTTTTCCGGCGTGCGGCTGCAGCTGATCGAGATGCTGGTGCGGCTGCTGGCGCTGGATATCCTGCCGGTCATTCCGGAGAAGGGCTCGGTCGGCGCCTCGGGCGATCTCGCGCCGCTGGCCCACCTGGCCTCGACCCTGATCGGCGTCGGCGAACTGAAGGTCGCCGGCAAGGTCGTTCCGGCGGCGGAGGGCCTCGAGGCCGCGGGGCTTGAGCCGATCGTGCTGCGCGCCAAGGAAGGCCTGGCGCTGATCAACGGCACCCAGGTCTCGACCGCCCTGGCTCTGAAGGGTCTGGTGCTAAGCCAGAGGATCTTCGAAGCGGCCCTGGTCGCCGGCGCGCTCAGCGTCGACGCCCTGGCCGGCAGCGACGCGCCCTTCGATCCCCGCATCCACGCCGCCCGCGGCCAGCCAGGCCAGATTGAGGTCGCACGCCGCCTGCGCACCCTGCTCGACGGCAGCCAGATCCGCGCCAGTCACGCGGACTGCGACCGGGTGCAGGACCCCTACAGCCTGCGGTGCCAGCCGCAGGTCATGGGGGCCGTACTCGACCTGCTTGAAAACGCCCAGCGCACGTTGCTGATCGAGGCCGGCGCGGTGACCGACAACCCGCTGGTGTTCGCCGAGACCGGCGAGGCCCTCTCCGGCGGCAACTTCCACGCCGAGCCGGTGGCGTTTGCGGCTGACATCCTGGCGCTGGCGCTCGCGGAGATCGGATCGCTCAGCGAGCGGCGGACCGCCCTGCTGGTCGACCCGGCGCTGAGCGGACTGCCGGCCTTCCTCGTCGCCGAGAGCGGCGTCAATTCAGGGTTCATGATCGCCCAGGTGACCGCCGCCGCCCTGGTCAGCGAGAACAAGGGCCTGAGCCACCCCTCCAGCACCGACAGCCTGCCGACCAGCGCCAACCAGGAGGATCATGTCTCGATGGCCACCTATGCGGCGCGGCGGCTGACCCAGATGGCGGAGAACGCGGCGGCCATCGTCGGCATCGAGCTGCTGGCAGCGGCGCAGGGCATCGAGTTCCGCCGGCCGCTGAAGTCGTCCGGGCCGCTGGAGACGGCGCATGCGCGGGTCCGCACGGTCGCCGCCCCCTGGGATCGCGACCGCTATTTCGCGCCCGACATCGCGGGAGTCACCGCGCTCGTTCTGCAAGGGGCCTTCACCGCATGACCGCCCCCGCCGTCACCGCCCGCCCCTCACCGCTGATCATCAGCTTCCCGCATGTCGGGACCGACATCCCGGACGCCATCGCCGCGCGGATGACGCCGGAGGCCTTGCGGCTGGCCGACACCGACTTCGAGCAGCCGGCCCTCTATGACTTCGCCGAAGAGCTGGGGGCCACGACCGTGACGGCCCGTTGGTCGCGGCTGGTGATCGACGTCAACCGGCCGCCGGACAATGCGCCGCTATACCCGGGCCAGTGGGGTGCGGGGCTGACGCCGACCGAGACCTTCGCCGGCGAGGCGGTCTATCGCGGCGAGGCGCCCGACGAGGCGGAGATCGCCGACCGGCGAGAGCGCTACTGGCGGCCGTATCACGCGGCGCTGGCCCTGGCTGTCGCGACCGCTATCGACCGTTACGGCCACGCGCTGCTCTGGGACGCCCATTCAATCAGCGGCGTCGTGCCCCGGTTGTTCGAGGGGACCCTGCCGGAGATGAACATGGGCACCGCCTCAGGCGATTCCTGCGGCGAGGTCGTCAGCGCCGCCGCGTTCGCCGTCTGCCGGGGCGGACCGTTCAGCGCCGTGCTCAATGGCCGCTTCAAGGGCGGCTACATCACCCGCACCTATGGCGATCCCGCCGGCGGCGTGCACGCCATCCAGATGGAACTGGCCAAGAGCACTCACCTGGGCGCCGACAATCGCGTGGACGCCAGGCGCGCAGCGATCCTGCGCCCGGTACTCAAGGGCGCGATCGCGGCGGCGCTTTCGGCCCTGCCCGTCTAGGTCGGGGCGAAGCGCGAAATCCCGAACAGGATCGTCACGGTGGCGTAGATGAATGCGCCTGCGCGAATCTGGCTTGAGTATCCCGGCAGGAGCGTGAACCAGCAGAACAGCGGCGCCGCGAAGACAAGTCCGAAGATCAGGAACGGCCCGAGCCCTCGGCGCGGCGGCGGGGCGGGCTCAGGCATTTCTTCCGGCTGGCTCATAGCTTCGCGAGATTGCTCTTCACCCGGCCGTAGACCAGGTAGACCAGCACGCCGAAGAGGTTCCAGTAGAGGAAGTAGGTCTGGGTCTTCACCGGCAGGTTCCAGAACAGGTAGCCGCAGCCGACGATGGCCAGCGGGCCGACCAGCCACCACAGTGGCGTCTTGAACCGCCGGGGCCGCGCCGGCTCGCGCATGCGCAGCAGCATCATCGACAGGGCCACGGCGACGAAGGCCGCCAGGGTGCCGGCGTTGGCCAGCTCGGCGATCTCCTTCAGCGTCAGGAACCCGCCCAGCACGGCCGCGATGGCCGCCGTGAGCAGGGTCACCAGCACCGGCGTTCCGGACTTCGCACTGACCTTCGACAGCACCTTGGGCAGCATGCCGTCCCGCGCCATGGCGAAGAAGACGCGGCTCTGGCCGTACATGAACACCATGATGACCGTTGGCAGGGCGACCACGGCCGCGCCGGCGACCACTCGGGCAACCAGGTCATGACCGAGCGACTGCATCACATAGACCAGCGGCTCGCCGCTCTTCGAAAACTCGGCCGGCGGCGAGGCGCCGATCGCGGCGGCGGCGACCACCATGTAGATCAGGGTGCAGAGCGCCATCGAGCCGACGATACCGATCGTCAGGTCGCGTTCGGGCCGCTTGGTCTCCTCGGCGGCCGTCGAGATGGCGTCGAACCCGTAGAAGGCAAAGAACATCAGCGACGCGGCCGGCAGAATGCCGAGCTTGACTCCCTCGGCGCCGACCGAGGACCAGCCGTTAGGCGAGAAGGGCTCGAAGTGCGCGGCATTGAACCCGGGCAGGGCGATGATCACGAAGGCCGCGAGCGCCGTCAGCTTCACGATGACGAGGATGAAGTTCACGGTGGCGCTCTCGCGGGTGCCGAGGCTGAGCAGGCCGCCGACGGCTAGCGCGATGACCACGGCCGGCAGATTGACGATCCCGCCCGGCACGTGGGGGCCGTTCAGCAGGGCTTCGGGGAAGCCGGGAAGGACGTCGCGGACGAACACGCTGGCGTGGTTGGCCCAGCCGACGGATACGGCGGCGCAGACCAGGGTGTATTCGAGGATCAGGCTCCAGCCGACGATCCAGGCCACCGATTCGCCCATCACGGCGTAGCTGTAGGTGTAGGCGCTGCCCGCGCGGGGCATCAGGGTGGCCATCTCCGCGTAGCAGAGGGCCGCGGCGGCGCAGACGGCGCCGGCAATGGCGAAGGAGAGCAGCACGCCCGGTCCCGCCATCCCCGCGCCGACGCCGGTCAGGGTGTAGATGCCGGTGCCGACGATCGCGCCGACGCCCAGCGCCACCAGATGCGGCCATCCAAGGGTGGGCTTGAGGCCATGCCCTGGCACATGACCAATCTCACGATCGATGGCGATACGCCGCGTCAGGAAGCTCATGAGCCCCTCCCCCAAGAGTTCAGACCATGACCATGACCCGCGCCGGGCCGGTTCGCCAAGCCCCGGCTTGCGGCGAGACGCGTGGGGCGCCAGCTTGGCGACCGCCGATGAGGGGATGAGTTCAATGGTTCGTGGAATGGTTTTCGGGGTGGCGCTGGTCGCCATGGTTGCTTCGTCCGGTGCGCAAGCCCGGGCCGAAGACACCATCGTGGTTGCGTCCAGCAAGATACCCCCGTCAGCTCTCACGACCCTGGACAGCCAGCAGGCCCCCTCGCTTCTGGCCGCGCTCGTCACCGACTACGAGGCCTGGAACCTCGCCCAGAGCCCGATTTCCGCCGGCCAGAACGGCGACAGGGCGGCGCTGTCGAAGCTGCCCGACGTGACGCCGGCTGCCGACGCGGCGCGCAAGACCGCGCTGCAGGCCTTCCAGACCCGACTGAACGCCATACCGGCTGCCTCGCTGGACGCAGAGGGCCAGCTGAACCGGGCCTTCCTGGCGCGGATCATCAGCGACCAGCTCGGCACGATTTCATTCGACCCCGGCCGGTTCGCCTTTTCGAGCGACGACGGCTTCCATCTGCTGGCGCCCTATCTGGCGACGGTGACGCCGATAAATTCGGTGGCCGACGCGGAGGCCTGGATCGACAGGCTGGAGGCCCTGCCGAAATACTACGACGACAACATCGCCAATGCCCGGCGCGGGATCAAAACCGGCTGGCTGCAGCCGCGGATGATCACCGGGATCGTCCTGAACCAGGCCCGCGATGTGCTCAAGGTCGCCCCTGAGGCAGACCCGCTGATGACGCCGTTCAAATCCATGGCGGCGTCCATTCCGGCGGATCAGGCGGCCGCGCTGAAGGCCCGGGCGGCGGCCGTGATCCGTGACCGGATCCGGCCCGCGCAACAGCGCTTCGCCACCTTCGTCGAGGTCGAATACCTGCCGAAGACCAAAGCGGCCCTCGGCATCGGCAGCGCGCCCGGCGGCAGGGACTACTACGCCTTCCTGGCGCGTCGATTCACCACGACCAGCCTGACGCCCGACGAGGTCCACCAGCTGGGGCTGCGCGAAGTGGCCCGCATCCGCGCGGAAATGGACGCAGTGCGCGCCCAAGCCGGCTTCAAGGGCACGCATGCGGAGTTCCTCGCCTTCCTGCGCAGCGACCCGCAGTTCTATGCCACCAGCCGCGAAGACCTGCTCGAGAAGGCCAGCGAGATCGCCAAGCGGGCGGACGACCAGCTGCCACGGTTCTTCTGGACCCTGCCGCGTCTGCCCTACGGCGTCCGCCCGGTGCCGGCCGAGATCGAGAAGGGCTACACCACCGGTCGCTATTTCGCCGGTAGCCAGGCCCAGGGCGTCGCCGGCGGCTACATGGTCAACACCTATGCTCTCGACCAGCGCGGCCTCTATGAGCTGCCCGCGCTGACCCTGCACGAAGCGGTCCCCGGCCATCACCTGCAGATCGCCCTGTCCCAGGAACTGGAGGGCGTGCCGGCCTTCCGTCGCGACGCCGACATGACCGCATTCGTCGAGGGCTGGGGCCTCTACGCCGAAAGCCTCGGCATCGAGATGGGCATCTACCGGACGCCCTATGAGACCTTCGGTCGCCTGTCCTACGAGATGTGGCGCGCCTGTCGGCTCGTGTCCGACACGGGTCTGCACTGGATGGGCTGGAGCCTTGATGAAGCCCGCAAATGCTTCACCGAGAACACCGCCCTGTCCTCGCTGAACATTGAGGTCGAACTGGCCCGCTACGTGGGCTGGCCGGGACAGGCGCTGGCCTACAAGGTGGGCGAGCTGAAGATCAAGGAGCTGCGCAAGCGGGCCGAGACGGCGCTGGGCGACCGGTTCGACATCCGCCGGTTCCATGATGCGGTGCTGCTGGCCGGGCCGTTGCCGATGGACCTGCTGGACGCGCGCATCGACGCCTGGATCGCAGCGGAAAGAACGCGGAGCTAGACCCCCGCGCCCTCCCAGTCGCCGTAACCGGCCTCGGCGGGACCACGGCCGGTGAGGCGGTTGTAGAGTTTCTTGATCGTGCGGCTGCCTGTGGTCGGAAACAGCCAGGGGCAGAGACCGTGGATCACCGAGGCCAGACCGCCGAGGATCATCGTAACGCCGAAGCTCGTCGCCACGCCCAGGTGCTTGCCGTAGCTCTCGCCGACGGAACGGGGATGATCGGTGAAGGGGTTCATGACCGGCTCCGGGGTGCGGTGGGCCAGTGATGGCCTGCGCCGTGCGGAAGGGTCAAGCAGTCGGGGACATGTACCAAAGGTACCTGTCCCCCAAACGAACCGACGCCCTATCTGGATTGGGGGACACGTACCTGCGGTACATGTCCCCTTCTACTCCGGCCAGAGGTCCGTCACGCCGCCCTTGCGGTTGAGCATATGGGTGGCGCGCTTGATGACGGTCAGCAGGCGCTCGACCCGTTCGTCCTTGTCATAGGTGACCTGGGCCCGGGCCATGCCTTCGAGCATGAAGCGGGCGAGGTCGCGGCTGGCCTGGAAGCGCGGGCCGGCGCCGGCGTGCAGCATCTTCAGGAAGTGGTCGCCGATCTGCGCCCGGTCGAACGCGGCGAGCGACGGCGCCAGCAGTTCCCGCACCAGCGGATCGGTGCGCGACGCGGCCTCGAGCTCGGCGAAGGCCACGAATGGAAGCCGGTGCAGCAGGTCCCAGTAGGTCTCGATGGCGTGCTCGGTGACGTCCGCGCCGGCCGGCAGACTGTCGGCCGCCTCGCGGAACATCTCCGACCGCTGCGACTGGATGTGATCGATGGTCGCCTCGAGCAGGCTTTCGCGCGTCGGGAAATGGTAGAGCATGGCCCCGCGGGTAATTTCGGCCGCTTCGGCCACCGCCGCGTTGGTGGTGGCGGCGTAGCCGTTCTCCGCGATGACCCTGACAGCTTCTTCCAGAATGCGGGCGCGGGTGCGCCGCGATTTGGGGGTGTCACGCGATACGGTAGAGGCCTCGGGCATGGGGCTCATCTAGGGTTGCCCATATTGCGCCGCAACACATCTGATCCCCGTTTCACGAGACTGACACGCAATCAGCCTAGCGGCTGCAGGTCGGCGCCTGTCCGGGGAGCGAAATATGGGACCGCACGCCCAAACCTTGAGCTGTCGAGCAGCCTTCATCAGCGATGTGCATCTGGGCACGCGCGGATGCCAGGCCGAGATGCTGCTCGACTTCATCCGTCACCTCGAGTGCGAGCAGCTCTACCTCGTCGGCGATATCATCGACGGCTGGAAGCTGAAGAGCGGCTGGCACTGGCCCCAGAGCCACAACGACGTGGTCCAGAAGGTCCTGCGGATGTCGCGCAAGGGCGTGAAGGTGATCTACGTTCCGGGCAACCATGACGAGGTGGCCCGTGACTTCTGCGGCGTCCATTTCGGCGGGGTGACGGTCGTCCGTGACGCCATTCATGAGACCGCGGATGGTCGGCGATTCCTGGTGGTTCACGGCGACGAGTTTGACGGCATCGTTCAGCACGCCCGCTGGCTCGCCTTCCTCGGTGATTGGTCGTATAGAACGCTCCTGCTACTGAACACTCTCGTGGCCCGCGCCCGCCATCGGCTCGGCTTGGGATACTGGAGTTTCTCGGCCTATCTGAAGGTCAAGGTGAAGAACGCTTTGCAGTTCATCGAGAATTTCGAGGAAGCCGTGACCGACGAGGCCCGTCGTCGGGGTGTGGACGGCGTCATCTGCGGCCATATCCACAAGGCGGAAATGCGCGATCTCGGCGGCATCCTGTATGTGAACGACGGCGACTGGGTCGAGAGCTGCACGGCGCTGATCGAGCACCATGACGGTCGACTCGAGATCGTGGAGTGGGCGAAGCGCCGTTCCTGGTCCACAATGGCGCGGGGCCAGTCCGACGCCCTGCCGGAGCCAGCCGCCGCCTGATGCGTATCCTCGTGGCCACAGACGCCTGGGAGCCCCAGGTTAATGGCGTAGTGCGCACCCTGACCCGCACGGTCGCGGAAATGCGCGCCATGGGCCACGAGGTCGAGGTCATCAGCCCCGACCAGTTCAATACCGTGCCGCTGCCGACCTATTCGGAAATCAAGCTGGCCGTCGGCGCCTATGAGCCCATCCAGGACCGGTTCAAGTCGTTCGAGCCCGAGGCCATCCATATCGCCACCGAGGGCCCGGTGGGCCTCGCCGCGCGGCGGGTGTGCCTGGAATGGAAGCTGCCGTTCACGACCAGCTATCACACGCGGTTTCCGGAATACGTCTCTGCCCGGCTGCCCGTGCCGCTGGCGGCCGGCTATGCCTATATGAAATGGTTCCACAAGCCGTCCGGCCGGATGATGGTGGCGACCGACACCATGCGCGTGGAGCTGGAGAGCCATGGCTTCCGCAACATCTCGTCGTGGTCGCGCGGGGTCGACACCGACATCTTCCACCCCAAAAGGGACGACGAGCCGGACGTCTATGAGGGCTTGCCGCGACCGATCTTCCTCAATGTCGGCCGCGTCGCCGTGGAGAAGAACATCGAGGCCTTTGCCAGTCTCGACCTGCCTGGAACCAAGGTGGTGGTCGGCGACGGTCCGCAGCGCGCCGAGTTGCAGGAGAGCTATCCGGACGTGAAATTCGTCGGGGCCAAGTACGGCGAAGAACTGGCGGCCTATTTCGGCTGCGCCGACGTCTTCGTGTTCCCGTCCCTGACCGACACCTTCGGCCTGGTAATCCTCGAAGCGATGGCGGCGGGCGTGCCCGTGGCCGGCTTCAATGCGCCGGGGCCGGCCGATATCATTCCGGGTTCCAACGCAGGGGCGCTGGCGCCTGACCGGGTCAACGGGCTGCGGGAAGCCTGCCTCGCCTGCCTGGATCTTGACCGTAAGGTCGTGCGGGCCTTCGCCGAACAGTTCAGCTGGCGCGCCTGCGCCGAGCAGTTCGTGAGAAACCTCGAGCCCTATCCCGAACCCGAGAAGACCCGGTTCTGGCGGCGGTTGCGTCGCCTGGCCCGTCTGCGGCGGCGTCCGAAGGCGGCCTGAGCCACCCGGCTTCCCGGGTCGGCCTCGTCAGAAGTCGAACTGCGCCCTGACCTGCACCGTGTCCACATCCACGTCGGCGCCAACGGCCGGGTTGTCGTTCCGTGAGCGGGTATAGTTGCCCATGAAGCGCACACGAGGCAGCGGGTACCAGTTCGCCCCGAAGGTCCAGGCGCTGTACCTGCCGGCCTGGGCGGGACCGGTGATGTCGGTCAGATCGACAGCGTCGTAGCGCACGGCCAGCTCGATCGCGCCGGGTCCGCCATCAGTGAGGGGCGCCAGGATCGTGGTGCGCCCCAGGATGCCCCGCCTGACGTCCAGACCACGACTATCGCCGGTCACGAACCAGCTGGCCGCAAGGTAGTAGGCGCGGGCGGTCTGTTCGAGGCCGTTGGTGCGATCGACCCCGATGTGGACACCCTCTCCCTGCAATGAGAATGGACCGGCGATCCACAGCCCCTCGAGGCCCGCCATCGTGTCGCTGTCGCCGATCGCACCGGTAGAGGTGTAGCGGCCGCCGTAGGTGCTGTTGTTCCGGGTGCGGTAGCTGAACGCCTCGCCCTGCCGCCGATCGCGCGCCCGCACCCAAAGGCCCAGATGCAGGGTCTGGCCGTCGGCGATAGCGGGAGCCCAGGTCCCGCGAGCCGAGACGGCGACGCGTTCGCTGGTAATCGCGTCGCCGGTGTTGACAGAGTCTCCGGACACCGCCGCCTGGAGGGTCCAGTCGCGGCCGGTCCGGCGCACGGCGACATTCATCACCCGCCCGCCGTCGATGACCTCGTTGAATGCGCCCCGTTCCATGAAGGTGTTGTTCAGGGACGAGGAGAGGTTTTCGAACGATATGGTCTTGAAGTTGCCGGCGGTGATCGAGGTCGAGTCGTTGAACTTGTAGGCGAGGAACAGGTCCCCCCACTGGGGTTGCTGGGCCTGGCTCGAGATCGAGGCCTCGGCCTTGTAGGTCCAGTTCGAATTCAGATCACCCGAGACGGTCAGACGCGCTGTCCTCAGACGGGTTTCGGAGGCGTCGGTGTCGACGCCCGCCTCCCGGTCGACCGCCTGCTCGACGCGGTCGAGGTAGATCCGGCCGTTGAGCTTGATCGTCGGGGCCCAGGATGCGGGATCCGGCGCGTCCTGCGCCGCGGCCGGAGCCGCCGTGGACAGGAACAGTGCCGCCAGGCCCGGGCTGAACGTCGCTGCGATCTTCGCTGTCATGGCCCCGTCCTGTCGCCGCCCCGTCGCTTGTGGGCGCGCCCGCTCATCTATGGGCTATTGACGGCAAGCGGGAGCCTCTGCTGACGCGTTTGTGACGAACACGTGTCAGTTTCCGGCGCGATTGACGTCAGGCGGCGCTACAGGAGTCGGGAACGGATCGTTTGCGACAACAGGTCGATCGCTGACACGGCCACCACGATGACCAGCACGATGCAGCCGGTCTCGTCGTAGCGGAACGTATTGGTCGAATCGATCAGCACCTGGCCGATGCCGCCCGCCCCGATCAGCCCCAGCACGGTGGCCGCGCGACTGTTCGACTCGAAGCGGTAGAGCGCGTAGCTGGTCCACAGTGGCGCGACCTGCGGGATGACGCCCCAGACGATCTCGTGCAGCCGCCCGGCGCCGGTGGCGCGGACGCCTTCGACCGGGCCCTTGTCGATCGACTCGACCGCCTCCGAGAACAGCTTGGCCAGTACGCCGCCGGTGTTGAACATCATCGCCATCACCCCGGCGAAGGGACCAAGGCCCACGGCGGTGATGAAGATCACGGCGACCACAAGGTCGGGGATCGAGCGGATCAGGTCGAGGACCCGGCGGACCGGCTGCTGGATCCAGGCCGGGGTGATGTTGCTGGCCCCCAGGAGGCCGAGCGGGATGGCCACGATGATCGCCAGCGCCGTGCCCCAGAGGGCCATCTGGATCGTCTGCCACATCTTGCCGATGTAGAGGGGCCAGTCCTTGCCGCTGAAGTCCGTCGGCGACCAGGCGCTGTCCCAGAACCGGAACGGCGCGAAAAAGCCGGCGATGAACTCGCCCATGCGGCTTTCGGAGCTGAACAGCATCGGGAACTTGCCGATCTCGGCAGGCCCGAAGCTGATCACGAGCAGGATGGCGATGCCACCCCAGAGCGCGAGGTCGAACGTCTGCGCCGACAGGGAGCGGCGCGGGGGCTGTAGAGCGGCGGCAGGTGCGGGCGTGCGGGCGGTGTTCATCGGGACTACCCGGCCGGCGCGGGGGCCGCCGGCGTCGCGGCGGCCTTCTTGTCAATCTCGACCTGGATCTCGTCATAGGCCTTCTGGGCAGCGGCGACCTTCGCCGGATCGCCGCCTTCCTTGGCCATTCCAAGCGTCTCGAGGGCCTCCATCTTCCGGACGATCAGCAGATGGGTGTCGTCCGCCGGCAGGAAGCCGCCGATGCTGATCTTCGCCATATTGGCCCTCTGACGGTCCGCCTCGGGGCCCTCACCCCGGCCGTAGGTCAGGAAGAACTGCCGCAGCTTTTCCTTGATCGCGGGATCGAGGTCCTTGCGCCAGACGATGGGGTCTTCCGGCAGGGTGTCGGATTCCCAGATCACCCGGATCCGTTCGGCCTGACCCTCGCCGCGGCTGCGGTTCAGTCCGATGGCGGTCGAATTGTTGGTCGCCGCGTCCAGCCGACCGTTGGCCACTGCGAACAGGTTGGCCTGATGGCTCGCGCTCAGCACGGTCTTGAAGCAGGTCTCCGGCTTCTTGCCCGCAGGGATGAAGACGTAGGTCATCGGCGCCAGGGTGCCGGAGGTCGACTTCTTGTCACCCATGCCGAAGTTGAGCGTGCGATCGCATTTCAGCAGGTCTGCAACCGTGCGGATCGGGCTGTCGGCCGGGACAATGATCACGGACTTGTAGCCGTCGGTGCCGGAGTCATCGATGGTCCGGGCGAAAACCTCGCCGTTCGAGCGGCGCACCGCTTCCAGCCCTGACTGGTTGGAGAACCAGCCCAGATCCGTCTGCTTGAAGCGCATCGCCTCGATCAGGGCGCTGTAGCTGCCCGAGAAGAAGGGCTTCACCTTCAGACCGGTCTGCTTTTCCATGTCCGCCAGGATGGGGGTCCAGTAGGACTCCATGTTCTGGGCGGACTCGGTCGACAGGATCGAGAAGGTGATCGTGTCCTGGGCGGCGCCGGTGGCAGCCTTCTCGCCACAGCCGGCGAGGGCCAGGGCCGCGGCAGCCCCGAGGACCAACAGAGAGCGGCGGAAAATCATGCGGGGGCTCCTTCCCAGAAGACGTCTTCGAATTCCGGGCCGTAGATTTCGATCAGCTTGGGTTTGTGCAGGTCCGAGGCGGGGCCGTCGTAGACCTTCTTGCCGGCCTTCAGCGCCACGACGCGGTCGCAGTATTTCAGGGCGTAGTCGACCTGGTGCAGGGTAACGATGATCGTCAGCCCGTCCTTCTGGTTCAGCTCGCGCAGGATCTCCATGACCTTGCGGGCGGCGACGGGGTCAAGCGAGGCGACCGGCTCGTCAGCGAGTATGATCTTGGCCTTCTGGACCAGGGCGCGGGCGATGGCACCGCGCTGCTGCTGGCCGCCCGAGAGGGTGTTCGCCCGCTGGCCGGCGTAGTCGGAGACCCCCACCCGGTGCAACGCCTGCATCGCGGCGACCTTGGTCTCTTCCGGCCAGCGACCGAACAGCCCCTGCATGAAGCTGATCCGCCCGAGCGAGCCGAGCGCGACGTTGGTGAACAGGCTGAGCCGACCGACCAGGTTGAACTGCTGGGCGATGAAGCCGATGCGGGTGCGCGCGTCGCGCACCTTTTCGCTGAGCTTGCCCTTCGCCTGGACCCTGCCGCCGAAGGCCTCGATGACCCCCTCGCCGCT
>CAIOHT010000162.1 GCA_903858185.1 uncultured Caulobacterales bacterium | reverse complement strand
GGTGACCGCGAACGCCGACTTCGGCCTGGTGCTGGAGGTCGCGTTCGAGGGCCTGCAGCGCTCGACCCGCCACAAGAGCGGCGTCGCCATGCGGTTCCCGCGCATCAGCCGCATCCGCTGGGACAAGCCTGCACGGGAGGCCGACGAACTGGCCACGCTGGAACGGATGCTGGACTAGCCGTTGAAGCCCTTCACGGCGTCAATGATCTGCGCCTGGGTGGCTTCGTCCATGTAGGGGTGCATCGGCAGGGCCAGGACGTTGTCGGCGAGAGCCTCGGTGACCGCCAGGCCGCCCGCGCCGCGCGGGAAGTGGGCGTAGGGCTCCTGCACGTGCATCGGCACGGGGTAGTAGACCGCCGTCGGCACACCCTGGGTCTTCAGGTGGGCGGCGAGGCCGTCGCGGTTCTCGTGCTGGATGACGTACTGCGCCCAGACCGACTGGCCGCCCGCGATCACCGTCGGCGTCGACAGGACCGAGCCGTTCAGGCCTTCGGCATAGCGGTCTGCCACGACCTGCCGCATCGTGATTTCCTCGGGGAAGATCGCCAGCTTCTCGATCAGGATCGCCGCCTGGATCGAATCCAGCCGCGAGTTCATGCCGATGCGGGCGTTGAGGTATTTCGACTCGTGCTCGAACACCCGGCCGTTCAGGTCCTGGGCCACCGCCTTGCCGTGAACCCGGAAGCTGTCCATCAGGTCCCAGAGCGCCTGGTCCTTGCACAGCACCGCCCCGCCGTCGCCGTAGCAGCCGAGCGGCTTGGCCGGGAAGAAGCTGGTGGTGGTCGCGTCCGCCCAGTGGATCGGGTGATGGCCGTTCAGGGTGCAGCCGAAGCCCTGGGCCGAGTCGCTGATCAGCTTCAGGCCGTGCCGGTCACAGATCGCGCGCAGGGCCGGATAGTCGGCCGGCTGGCCGAACAGGTCCACCGCAATGACCACGGCGGGCTTCAGCTTCCCCTCGGCCAGCACGCCGGCAATGGCGGCCTCCAGCTTGACGGGGTCAAGGTTGAAGGTGTCGGACAGCACATCAACGAACACCGGCGTCGCCCCGACCCAGGGCATGACTTCCGCCGTCGCCGTGAAGGTGAAGGATGGACAGAAGACCGCGTCCCCCTCGCCCACGCCCCAGGCCATCAACGGCAGGGCGATCGCGTCGGTGCCGTTGGCGCAGCTGAGGGCCAGCGGCGCCTGGCCGAAGGCGGCCAGCTCGGCCTCGAACTGACGGACCTCCGGGCCCATGACGTAGCCGCCGTGATCCAGGACTCTGGCGATGGCCGCGTCGAGGCGGCTGCGGATGCGCCGCTGCTGCGCGGCGAGGTCGATGAAGGCGATGCTCATGGGGCGGCTCATAGCGGTGGACGGGCGGGCTTTCGACACAAACCCTGTAACCGGTTGTTGCTTTTGCTAGTGTCGGCGCAAATCCAGCGCTCCGGAAGCACCGATGCAGTTCGACGACGAGGTAGACACGCGGCTCCGGCAGACCGTGTTCGGCGACGAATCCCTGCTGCACAAGTTCACCGACGCCGCCGGCGATCTGGCGGTGAATCTGGTGGTCGGTACGATCATCCTGGTTCTGACCCTGTGGGCCTCGGCCTGGCTGTCGCGCGTCACCCGCAACGCCCTGGGCCGGCTGCCCGGTCGACATGCGCCGGACCTGACGCTGCAGACCTTCGTCGCCTCCCTCGTCCGCTACGTGATCCTCGTGATCGGCTTCGTGGCCGTGCTGCAGCAGCTGGGCGTCAAGACGACCTCGATCGTCGCGGTGCTGGGCGCCGCCTCGCTCGCCATCGGCCTGGCGCTGCAGGGGGCGCTGTCGAACGTGGCGGCCGGGGTGATGATCCTGCTGTTCCGGCCCTATCGCGTTGGCGACGTCATCGAGACCGGCGGCAGGAAGGGGACGGTGCGGGCGCTGGATCTGGTGATCACCGAACTGGCCACGGCCGACAACCTGAAGATCGTGATCCCGAACAACAAGGTGTTCGGCGACGTCATCGTCAACCACAGCCACCATGAGAGCCGGCGCGTTGACGTGACCTTCCGGGTGCTCACCAGCGCCGATCTGGCCGCTATCATGGCCGGGATCCAGGCGCGGGCGGTGGCCAATCCGCTGGTGCTGCAGGCGCCCGCCCCGTCAACCTCGGTCGCCGCGCTCGGCGAGTCCTGGGTCGAAGTCGAGGTTCAGGCCTGGACCAGGCGGCAGGACCACGGGACCGTCCAGGCCGACCTGCTGCTGGCCGCCAAGCTGCTCGGCGCCGGCAAGCCCGAAGACCTGCCGCCGTTGCCCGAAGCGTCGGTCAGCCCAGAGCCTGCGCCAGGTCCGAAAGCAGGTCGTCGCAGTCTTCGATCCCGACCGAAAGCCTGATCAGGGTGTCGCTGATGCCGATCGCCGCCCGTTGCTCGGGCGGGATCGAGGCGTGGGTCATGATCGCCGGATGCTCGATCAGGCTTTCCACCCCGCCGAGGGACTCGGCCAGGGTGAACAGCTGTGTCCGTTCCAGCACCCGGCGCGCGCGGTCGAGGTCGCCGGCGATGTCCACCGAGATGATGCCGCCGAATCCGTTCATCTGGCGCTTCGCCAGCGCGTGCTGCGGATGGCTTTCCAGCCCCGGATAGATCACCCGCGTGACGTCGTCCCGCGCCTCGAGCCACTGCGCGATCCGCAGCGCGCTCTGGCAGTGACGCTCCATACGCAGGGCCAGGGTCTTGAGGCCGCGCAGGGCGAGGAAGCTGTCGAACGGGCCGGAGATCGCGCCGACGGCGTTCTGCAGGAACTTCATCTGCTCATGGACGGCGCTGTTCTCGCCGACGGCGACGACACCGCCGACCATGTCCGAATGGCCGTTGAGGTATTTGGTGGTGGAATGCAGCACCAGGTCGAAGCCGTGCTCCAGCGGCCGCTGGACCCAGGGGCTGGCGAAGGTGTTGTCGGCGACGCTGATCAGGCTGTGACGTTTGGCGATGACCGCGACGGCGGCGAGATCGACCAGCCGCAGGGTGGGATTGGTCGGGGTCTCGACCCAGATCATCTTTGTCTCGGGACGGATAGCCGCCTCGATGGCGCCCGGATCGGTCATGTCGACGAAGCTGAAGGTCAGACCTGCCGAGCGGGTCCGCACCCGCTGGAACAGCCTGTAGCTGCCGCCATAAAGGTCGTCCGAGGCGATCACATGAGCGCCGGTGTCGAGCAGTTCCAGCGTCGTCGACGCCGCCGCCAGCCCGGAAGCGAAGGCGAAGGCCGCCACGCCGCTCTCCAGATCAGCCACGCAGCGCTCGAAGGCGAAGCGGGTAGGGTTGTGGCTGCGCGCGTACTCGAACCCCTTGTGCACACCCGGGCTCTCCTGGGCGTAGGTCGAGGTGGCGTAGATCGGCACCATCACCGCGCCGGTGGTCGGGTCATGCGCCTGGCCGCCGTGGATGGTGCGGGTGGCGAAGGCGAGGCGGTTCTTGCCGTCAGTGGTCATTCTCAAACCGTCATGGTCGGGCTTGTCCCGACCACCCATGAACACCGAGGCTGGCCGGATAAAGCGATGTGCATGGATCGTCGGACCAAGTCCGGCGATGACGAACGATAGAGTGCGGCTAGGCCGTCCGCCGCAGGTGGTTGATCAGGTCCACGCGGGTGATCAGACCAACGAGCTTGCCGCCATCCATCACCACGGCGACCTCGTCGCGGTCAAACAGTGGCTTCAGCTCGTCGAGCGACTGGTGGACCTGCAGGGTGTTGACCTCGCGGGTCATGGCCTCGGCGACCTTCTGGCCGAAGCGGTCGGCGCGGCCTTCGCGGCCGCCAACGGCGGTGAGGATGTCGCTCTCGTCGAGAATCCCGACCAGTTTGCCGTGATCCATCACCGGCAGCTGGCTGATGTCAGCCGCACGCATCCGGTTGTAGGCCGTCAGCAGGCTGTCGTCCGGACCCGTCGCGATGACCCCGCCCTCGGAGAAGTCGCGGGCGATCAGGTCGCGCAGGTCGCCGTATTTGGGACGATCCTCGAAGCCGTGGGCGGCGACCCACATGTCGTTGAACATCTTGGTCAGGTACTTGCCGCCCGTGTCGCAGACCAGGCTGACGACACGCTGGGGGGTGGTCTGTTCGCGGCAGTAGCGCAGGGCCGTCGCGAACAGCGTGCCGGACGAGGAGCCGGCGAGGATGCCCTCCTTCTCCAGCAGCAGCCGCGCGCTCTCGACGCTTTCGCGGTCGGAGATGGCGTAGGCCTTGGACACCAGGTCCATCTGGGCGTTGTCGGGGATGAAGTCCTCGCCGATGCCCTCGACGATCCAGCTGCCGGCTTCGCCATAGGTACCGGTATTGACGTAGTCGTAGAGGATCGAACCGACCGGATCGGCAAGGATCATCTTCGTCTTGGGGGAGTGTTTCCGGAAGTAGCGGCCGAGGCCCGTCAGGGTGCCGCCGGAACCGACGCCGACCACGACCGCGTCAAGGTCGCCGCCCATCTGCTCGAGGATTTCCGGGCCGGTAGTCATCTCGTGGGCCAGCGGGTTGGCCGGGTTCTCGAACTGGTTGACGAAGAAGCC
>CAIOHT010000161.1 GCA_903858185.1 uncultured Caulobacterales bacterium | reverse complement strand
TCAACCTTGTTCAGGTAAACCACCAGCGCCGGAACGCCGACCTGACGGGCCAGCAGGATGTGCTCGCGCGTCTGCGGCATCGGGCCGTCAGCGGCCGACACCACCAGGATCGCGCCGTCCATCTGCGCCGCGCCCGTGATCATGTTCTTCACATAGTCGGCGTGCCCGGGGCAGTCGACGTGCGCGTAGTGACGGTTCGCCGTCTCGTATTCCACGTGCGCCGTGTTGATCGTGATGCCGCGCGCCTTCTCTTCCGGCGCAGCGTCGATATCCGCATAGGCCATCGCCTTGGCGCCGCCCGCCTTCGCCAGCGTCATCGTGATCGCCGCCGTCAGCGTCGTCTTGCCGTGGTCAACGTGACCAATCGTGCCGATGTTGCAGTGCGGCTTGTTACGTTCGAACTTTTCCTTGGCCATCTTTAGCTCCTGGTCCCCCAATCGGGGTCCTTACGTTTGGGGGTGGGGGTTAGGCGTACTTCTTGATCACTTCGTCGGCGACGTGTTGCGGCACCGGCTCGTAGTGGTCGTATTGCATGGTGAACTGCGCCCGGCCCTGCGACATGCCGCGCAGGTTACCGATGTAGCCGAACATGTTGGCCAGAGGCACGAAGGCAGTCACGACCTGGGCGTTGCCGCGCTGGTCGGTGCCCTGGATCTGGCCGCGGCGGCTGTTCAGGTCGCCGATGACGTCGCCGAGGTATTCGTCGGGGACGAGCACTTCGACCTTCATGATCGGCTCGAGCAGCTTGGGCGAACCCTTTTCCTTCAGTTCGCGGAAGGCGGCGCGGGCCGCGATTTCGAACGCCAGCACGCTGGAGTCGACGTCGTGGTACTTGCCGTCCGTCAGGGTCGCCTTGAAGTCGATCAGCGGGAAGCCGGCCAGAAGACCGTTGTCCTTGATGCTCTCGAGGCCCTTTTCCACGCCCGGAATGAATTCCTTGGGAATGGCGCCGCCGACGATCTTCGACTCGAACACGAAGCCCGAGGCCGGCTCGCCGGGCTCGAAGGTGATCATGACGCGGGCGAACTGGCCCGTACCACCGGTCTGCTTCTTGTGCGTGTAGTCGATGTCGACCTTGCGGCCGAGGCTTTCACGGTAGGCCACCTGGGGCGCGCCGATGTTGGCGTCGACCTTGTAGGTGCGGCGCAGGATGTCGACCTTGATGTCGAGGTGCAGCTCGCCCATGCCCTTCATGATCGTCTGGCCCGACTCCTGGTCGGTGAAGACGGTGAAGGAGGGGTCTTCGGCGACCATCTTGCCGAGCGCGACGCCCAGCTTTTCCTGGTCGGCCTTGGACTTCGGCTCGATCGCGATCTCGATCACGGGGGCCGGGAACGTCATACGCTCCAGGATCACCGGCGACTTCATGGGATCGCACAGGGTGTCGCCCGTGCGGGTGTCCTTCAGGCCGGCCAGCGCGATGATGTCGCCGGCGAAGGCTTCCTTGATGTCTTCACGGTTGTTCGAGTGCATGAGCAGCATGCGGCCGACCCGCTCACGCTTGTCGCGCGAGGAGTTCAGCAGGCCCATGCCCGTCTCGATCTTGCCCGAGTAGACGCGGCAGAAGGTCAGCGAGCCGACGAAGGGGTCGTCCATGATCTTGAACGCGAGCACCGACAGGGGCTCATCGTCCGACGCCTTGCGGGTGGTCGGCTCGTCGGTCTTGAAGTCGATGCCCGGGGTCGGGGGGATGTCCACCGGCGAGGGCAGGTAGTCGACCACGGCGTCGAGCAGGGGCTGGACGCCCTTGTTCTTGAACGCCGAGCCGCAGAGGATCGGATAGAAGGCGCCGGTCAGCACGGCCTTGCGGATGCACTTCTTCAGAACCTCTTCCGAGGGCTGCTCGCCACCCAGATAGGCTTCCATGGCGTCGTCATCGAGTTCGACGGCGTTCTCGACCAGATAGTGGCGGGCCTCTTCGGCCGCGGCCACCATGTCGGCGGGGATCTCTTCGTCGTGGTAGTTCGCGCCCAGACCTTCGCTGTCCCAGACAACGGCCTTCATGCGGATCAGGTCGACCAGGCCCTTGAGCGTGAGCTCCGAGCCGATCGGCAGCTGGATCGGCACGGCCTTGACGCCGAGACGATCGCGGATCGTGGCCAGGCACATCTGGAAGTCGGCGCCGGTCTTGTCCATCTTGTTGACGAACACGATGCGCGGCACGTCGTACCGGTCAGCCTGACGCCAGACGGTTTCGGTCTGCGGCTCAACGCCCTGGTTGCCGTCGAGGACGGCGACGCAGCCATCGAGAACCCGCAGCGAGCGCTCGACTTCAATCGTGAAGTCCACGTGGCCCGGGGTGTCGATGATGTTCAGGCGCTTGCCGTTCCACATGGCGGTGGTGGCGGCGGAGGTGATCGTGATGCCACGCTCCTGCTCCTGCTCCATCCAGTCCATCGTCGCGGCGCCGTCGTGGACTTCGCCGATCTTGTGGGACTTGCCGGTGTAGTAGAGAATCCGTTCCGTCGTCGTCGTCTTGCCCGCGTCGATGTGGGCCATGATTCCGAAGTTACGGTAGTCTTCGATCGGAGTTGTGCGGGGCATATCGGTCTGCCTGTCGGCCTATAAAACTGAGCGCGGGCGGTTTTGGAGAACCGCCCGCGCCCTGGAAGGTTGTGGGCTGGGTGCTTACCAGCGGTAGTGCGAGAAGGCCCGGTTGGCTTCGGCCATCTTGTGCGTGTCTTCGCGCTTCTTGACCGCGGTTCCGCGGTTGTTCGAAGCGTCCAGCAGTTCGGCGGCCAGCTTTTCGGTCATGGTGTTTTCGCCACGCTTGCGCGCGGCGGTCACCAGCCAGCGGATGGCCAGGGCGCGACGGCGGTCCGGACGGACTTCCACGGGCACCTGATAGGTGGCGCCACCGACCCGGCGGGACCGGACCTCGATGGCGGGCGCGACGTTATCCAGGGCCGAGTGGAAGGTTTCCAGGGGACCCTGGTCCTTGCGCTTGGCTTCAAGGATGTCGAAGGCGCCGTAGATGATGTTCTCGGCGACGGCTTTTTTGCCTTCGTACATGACGTAGTTCATGAATTTCGTGACGATCAGGTCCCCGAACTTGGGATCGGGCAGAACCTGACGCTTCTCTGCGCGGCGGCGGCGGGACATTCTTGCTCTTCCTTACTTCGGACGCTTCGCGCCGTACTTCGAACGGCGTTGGCGACGGTCCTTGACGCCTTGCGTGTCGAGCACGCCGCGCAGGATGTGATAACGGACGCCGGGAAGGTCCTTCACGCGGCCGCCGCGGATGAGCACCACCGAGTGCTCCTGCAGATTGTGGCCTTCGCCCGGGATGTAGCACACGGCTTCGATGCCGGTGGTCAGACGGACCTTGGCGACCTTACGCAGAGCCGAGTTCGGCTTCTTCGGGGTCGTCGTGTAAACGCGCGTGCAAACGCCGCGACGTTGAGGGCAGCCCTTCAGGGCAGGCACCTTGTTCCGCGTCGGCTTCGGCTGGCGAGGCTTGCGGATGAGCTGGTTAACTGTAGGCATTCGCTCTTTTCGTGCTCGTGGAGACGTGTGCCTTTCGGCCGAAGCGTCTCGGGGTCCTTGTTGATCTTCCGGCTTTCCGGACGGCCGCTGCGAACGCGAAAACTCGCCGGCACGCGCTCTCATGCGTTCCGGCGGGCCTGGCGGTCCTTGGCGGGACATCCGCTGATCGGGACAGGTCCAGAAGGACCGGCCTCGAAAGAGGCGCGCTAAATACTGGCGAAGGGCCCGAAGGTCAAGGCTTTGGAAAGGGTTGCGACACGCGCGCCGCTCACGGTGTGACCGGCAGCCAGCGGTCGGGGAAGCTGAACAGCGACTCCGGCAGCTGGGTTCGGCTCGCCGTACTCGACAGGTGGTGGTCATCGCCCTTGAGCACCAGCCGTTCAACGGCCTTTCCCGCGCCGCGCCGCGGCCACGCTTTCGCCCTCGCCGACGAAAATCCTGCGCCGATCGCAGGGGGATCGCGTGAACCAGACCATCGCCAGCCGCGCGCGACCGCGCCGGGCCGCCATCGTGGCGGCCTCGCTGGTCGGCCATGGGCTGGTGCTGGTGCTGCTGGGCCTGACCGCGACGCCGCCGCGGTCGGTCCGCCTGAGCGACCCTGAGGTTATCCCCCTGGAGGTCTGGACGCTGTCGCCAACAACGGTACGCCGACCGCAAAAGGCGGACAGCCGCGCGATGGCGTCGCCGCTCTCGCCCCGACGGGCCGTCGTCAGGGCTCCGTCCGCTTCGACGCCGGCCTTTGCCTCGCCGGTTCCGGCCGGCCCGGCGGGACCGTCGCCCGGCGTCGCCGGCGGGATTCACCCAGCCCCCCTCCCCGCTCCCGACCGGGACGGCTTGCGGCGGGCCTTGCGCGGCTCGCCGGTGGGCTGCGCCAATCGTGACGTGGTGGGCCTGACACGGCGCGAGCGCGAGGCCTGTGACGACGCCTATGCCCGCGGCCGCGAGGACGCGCCATTCATCGAGCCGCCGATGGACGCCCGCAAGAGGGCCGCCTTCGACGCCGAGGCCGCGCGCAAGGAGCGCATCCGCAAGCGCAAGGAGGCCCCGCCGCCCCACGGGATCACGCCCTCGGACAACGCCGGCGGCACGAGGACCAACGGCATCGGAATCCTCGGCTACTGAATCGCAGATACGAAAACGGCCCGGGATCGCTCCCGGGCCGTCTCGCAGATCAGTTGCAGATCAGGTGGCTCAGGCGTCGGTGGTCTCGACGTCGAGCGCGATCTCGGCCGGAAGCGGCTCCATCGTCTCCTCGCGGGAGGCCGAGAGGGCCTCGTCACGCTTGGTGGCGATGCGCTGCAGGCCGCGCAGGTAGGAGCCCGTACCCGCCGGGATGAGCCGGCCGACGATGACGTTCTCCTTGAGGCCTTCGAGCGTATCGACCTTGCCGTGGACCGAGGCGTCGGTGAGGACGCGGGTGGTCTCCTGGAACGACGCCGCCGAGATGAAGCTGCGGGTCTGCAGCGACGCCTTGGTGATGCCGAGCAGCACGGGCTGCACGACGGCCGGACGGCCACCGCGTGCGACGGCCTTGGTGTTTTCCGCATCGAGGTCGGGCTTGTCGAGGTGGTCGCCACGGATCAGGCCCGTGTCGCCCGGCTCGAGGATTTCCACCTTCTGCAGCATCTGACGGACAATCACCTCGATGTGCTTGTCGTTGATCGGCACGCCCTGCAGTCGATAGACCTCCTGGATCTCGTCGACGAGGAAGTTCGCCAGCGCCTCAACGCCCAGGATGCGCAGGATGTCGTGCGGATCGGGGTTGCCGTCGATGATGTACTCGCCACGCAGGATCACGTCGCCGTCGTGGACGGTGATGTGCTTGCCCTTCGGGATCAGGAACTCGACCGCGTCACCACCATCTTCCGGGGTGATCTTGATGCGGCGCTTGTTCTTGTAGTCCCGGCCGAATTCGACGCGACCGTCCATCTCGGCGATGACCGCGCAGTCCTTCGGACGGCGGGCTTCGAAGAGTTCGGCCACCCGCGGCAGACCGCCGGTGATGTCGCGCGTCTTGGCGCCTTCGGTGGGCATGCGGGCGATGACCTCGCCCGGCTTCACCTCGTCGCCGTCGCCGACGGACAGAACCGCACCGACCGGCAGGAGGTAACGGGCTTCACCGCCGTTCGACAGGCGCTTGTAGGCGCCGTCGGCGTCAATAACCGCCAGGGCCGGACGCAGGTCCGAACCACGGGTCGAGGTCCGCCAGTCGGTGATCACGCGGTTGGCGATACCCGTCGCTTCGTCGGTTTCCTCGCGGACGGAGAAGCCGTCCACCAGGTCCTCGGCGCGGATCTTGCCGGCCACTTCGGTGATGATCGGCGCGGTGTAGGGGTCCCACTCGGCGAGGCGATCGCCGCGCTTGACCTTTTCGCCGTCCTTGACCTTCAGGCGCGCGCCGTAGGGCGGCTTGTAGGACTCGCGGTCCTTGCCCTCGACCTGCACCGTGATGGTGGTGTTGCGGCTCATGACGATGAACTCGCCATTCGACGCCTTCACCGTCGGACCGACGATGCGGGCCGTACCGATGTTGCTGCTTTCGAAGAACGACTGCTCGGCAACCTGGGCCGCGCCGCCGATGTGGAAGGTCCGCATCGTCAGCTGGGTGCCCGGCTCGCCGATCGACTGGGCGGCGATGACGCCCACGGCTTCACCGATGTTGACGGGCGTGCCACGCGCCAGGTCGCGGCCGTAGCAGGCGCCGCAGACGCCGGTGTTGGCTTCGCAGGTCAGGACCGAACGGACCTTCACGCTCTGCACGCCGGCCTTGTCGATGATGTCGGCAAGGTCTTCGACCAGATAGGTGTCGGCCGGGATCAGCAGTTCGCCGCTCGTCGGATCCTTGATGTCCTCGGCCGAGAAGCGGCCCAGGACCCGCAGGCCCAGCGAAACCAGAACGTCGCCGCCTTCGACCACGGCCTTCAGGGTGATGCCCCGGGTGGTGCCGCAGTCTTCCTCGGTGATGATGCTGTCCTGCGCAACGTCGACCAGACGACGGGTCAGGTAACCCGAGTTGGCGGTCTTCAGCGCGGTGTCGGCGAGGCCCTTTCGGGCGCCGTGGGTGGAGTTGAAGTACTCCTGAACGGTCAGGCCTTCCTTGAAGTTCGAGACGATCGGGGTCTCGATGATCTCGCCGGACGGCTTGGCCATCAGGCCGCGCATCCCGCCGAGCTGCTTCATCTGGGCCTGCGAACCACGGGCGCCGGAGTGGGCCATCATGTAGATGGCGTTGATCTCCTTCTCGCGGCCGTCGTCGCCGATCTTCTTGGTCGAGATCTCGAGCATCATCTCGTCGGCGATCCGGTCCGTGGCCTTGGACCAGGCGTCGACCACCTTGTTGTACTTCTCACCCTTGGTGATCAGGCCGTCGGCGTATTGCTGCTCGTACTCTTCCGCCAGCTTGCGCGTTTCGGCCACGATCGGCGTCTTGCGCTCGGGGATGACGATGTCGTCCTTGCCGAAGGAGATGCCGGCGCGTGCGGCTTCCTTGAAGCCCAGGGCCATCATCTGGTCGGCGAAGATGACCGTCGCCTTCTGACCGCAGTGGCGGTAGACGATGTCGATCAGATTGCCGATTTCCTTCTTGGTCAGCGCCTTTTCGATCAGGCGGTGACCAACCTGCGGGTGGTGCGGCAGCAGCGAGGCGATCTTCATCCGGCCAGGCGTCGTATCGATAACCTTGCGAACCAGGTTGCCGTCGGCGTCCATCTCGGTGAAGCGCGCCTTGATCTTGGCGTGCAGGGTCACGACCCCGGCCTCCATCGCGGCTTCGATTTCACCCAGGTCGGCGAACATCTTGCCTTCGCCCGGCTCCTTGTCGCGTGCGCCGGAGAGGTAATAGAGGCCGAGCACGATGTCCTGCGACGGCACGATGATCGGGCGGCCGTTGGCGGGGCTGAGGATGTTGTTGGTCGACATCATCAGCACGCGCGCTTCCAGCTGGGCCTCGAGGCTCAGCGGGACGTGCACGGCCATCTGGTCGCCGTCGAAGTCGGCGTTGAACGCGGCGCAGACCAGCGGGTGAAGCTGGATGGCCTTGCCCTCGATCAGCTTCGGTTCGAACGCCTGGATGCCCAGACGGTGAAGCGTCGGGGCGCGGTTCAGCAGAACCGGGTGCTCGCGGATGACCTCTTCGAGAACGTCCCACACCGCGGGCTGTTCACGCTCGACCATGCGCTTGGACTGCTTGACGGTGCCCGACAGGCCCTTGGCGTCCAGGCGCGCGTAGATGAACGGCTTGAACAGTTCGAGCGCCATCTTCTTGGGCAGGCCGCACTGGTGCAGTTTCAGTTCCGGCCCGGTCACGATCACCGAACGGCCCGAATAGTCCACGCGCTTGCCCAGCAGGTTCTGGCGGAACCGGCCCTGCTTGCCCTTGAGCATGTCAGCGAGCGACTTTAGCGGGCGCTTGTTGGCGCCGGTGATGACGCGGCCGCGGCGGCCGTTGTCGAACAGCGCATCGACTGCTTCCTGCAGCATGCGCTTTTCGTTGCGGATGATGATATCCGGCGCGCGCAACTCGATCAGCCGCTTCAGGCGGTTGTTGCGGTTAATCACGCGGCGGTAGAGATCGTTGAGATCCGACGTGGC
>CAIOHT010000160.1 GCA_903858185.1 uncultured Caulobacterales bacterium | reverse complement strand
CCCATGAGCCTGCTGATCGTCGCCCGCGCCCAGACGGCGCTGGGCAAGCCGGCCGAAGCCGCGACCGCGATGGCCTCTGCGCGCGCCGGCTGGAGCGGCGAGGCGCTCGACGGCGTCAGCCTCGGCGTGATCTAGCCCTTCTTGCGCAGCTCGGCGGCGATCGCCGCCTTCAGCGGCTCAGGATCGGCGCCGGGGATCAGGGTGTCGCCGATGATGAAGGCCGGCGTGCCCTCGATTCCGAGGCCGCTGGCGATGACATGCACGTCCTGGAAGTAGCGCTTCCGCTCCGCCGAAGCCTGCTCGGCGCGCGCGGCGGCCGGGTCGATGCCCTGGGCCGTCATGATCCTCGCCGCGACCTCGTTGTTGAGCGGCTTGGCGGCCATGAACGCCCTGTGCAGCGCGACGTATTGCTCGGGTGACTTCGCCAGCGCGGTGGCGGCGGCCGCGAAGGCGCTGGTGTCGCCGAAGATCACCATGTCCTTGAAGACGAACCGCACCTGGGGATGGGTGCGCGCGAGCTCGAGAACCTCGGGGGCGATGACCTTGCAGTAGCCGCAGTTGTAGTCGAACAGCGCGACCACCGTGACCTTGCCCGAAGGATTCAGGACCCGGTCTCGCGGGTCGCGCTCGAGCTGCTGGCGATAGGCGCCGATGGCTTCGCGGGACTGCTTGATCTTCAGGGCGTTGCTGACCTCGACCAGCACTTCGGGATTGGCCAGCAGGTAGGCCCGCACCTTGGCGCCGAATGCCGGATCGACCCTGGTCGCGGCCTCGGGCTGTCCGCAGCCCGACAGCAGGGCCGCGATCGCGACGGCGAGGATCATCGGGCGCATGCAGGAACTCCGGAAGCAGGCAGTCTTCAGGGTAAACAGAGGGTCTAGGGTCAGCGACGCGGCGCCGCCGACCCTTCGCTGGACAGGGCGCGAAGGTCCTGATCCGTGGGATTGGAAGCCATGACGATATCGGTGGCGCGCAGCCACTCGACGCTCTGGCGATCAAACAGCTCTCGCGCGCGGATCGCGAAGTTGCGGGATTCGCCCAGGGCCCCGAGGGCGAAATACTGTTCGGCGGTGGCCAGGCGGGCCAGGCCGTCATCACCGCGCGCCTCGTAGGCGAGGGCGAGCAGCCGCCAGGCCTCGGGGTTGTCGTCTTCCAGCAGGGTGACCTGCTTGAGCTCGGCGATGCCCTCGTCGCGCTTCTTGCGGTCACCGAGATTGATCAGGGTCTGGCCCAGGTTGATCCGCAGCAGCGGGGCGTCCGGCTTCAGTTCCACCGACCGGCGTTGCGGGGCCTCAGCCTCGGCCACCCGCCCGAACTCGAACAGGATCTGGCCCTTGAGCTCCCACAGATACGGGTTCAGCGGCTGGTCGGTCAGCATGCCGTCGATCAGCCGCAGGGCGCGATCGGGATCCTTGGTCTGGTAGTAGGCGATCGCCCGGGCATACCGCGCCGGAAAGCTGGTGTCGGTTTCCTTGTACTTCACCAGCGAAGCCTGCGGATTGACGAAGCCGTCGATCTTGGCCCGCATGATCTCGAACTCGAGGATGTCGGCCGGCGTGTCCTTCGCCAGGTAGCTCGGCTGGGCCTCGACACGGGTGCGCAGCAGCTCGATCCGCTGGGATGACAGGGGGTGACTGCGGAAATAGGGGAAGCGGCGGTCCTGCGAGAAGACCTCCTGGTAGCGGAAGCGGTCGAAGAACTCGACCAGGCCCTTGCCGGACTGCCCGGTCTTCTCGAGGAAACCGACGGCCGCCTGGTCGGCGCGGCCTTCCTGTTCGCGGCTATAGCCCAGCGCGCCCAGCGCGCCGAAGTACTGTGAATTGGCCAGCAGGAGGGCGCCGGCCTCCGGTGAGCCGGCGAACATCGCCAGCACGCCCAGACCCATGGTCAGCAGCATCGGCCGCATCCCGGCGCGCATCAGCTCGCCCGAACGGATCGGGTGGCCGCCGGCGATGTGGCCCGTCTCGTGAGCGATGACGCCCTTGAGCTCGTTCGGGTTGGCCGCTTCGAGGATCAGGCCTGTATGCAGGCCCATCTGCTGGCCCTGGGTCGCGAATGCGTTGAGCGACGCGTCACCGATCAGCAGGATCCGGACGTCCTTGGGGTTCAGCCCCGCGACAGCGAAGATCGGGTCGGATTCCCGGTGCAGGATCTCCTCGATCTCGGTGTCACGCAGCAGCGTCGGCCCGCGCTGACCCGACTGGGCCAGCACGGACGACGCGGGCGCCATCAGCGCCGCCGCAAATGCGGCGACCATGCCGATGGTCTGGAACGGCTTCCGGATAGGGGAGGTCATGCCTCG
Organism: uncultured Caulobacterales bacterium; assembly: GCA_903858185.1. GTDB lineage: Bacteria > Pseudomonadota > Alphaproteobacteria > Caulobacterales > Caulobacteraceae > Caulobacter > Caulobacter lacus. Next base: position 12,121 of record CAIOHT010000160.1, on the reverse strand, counting down.
ATACGCTCCGTCGCGCCCCCGCGCCCTGCTACAGTAATGACTCGTCAGCCGCGACGCCACCAGCCCCGCTTGGGCTTTTCAGGCGGTGCGGAGATTTCGGCCGGATCGGGTTGCCGGACCGCGACAGGCTCGGGCTCGGGCTCGGGCGCGACGGCCGCGGGCTCGGGTTCCGGAGACGGCTCCGGCTCGGCGAGCACCGCAACTTCAGGCGCCGGTGCGACCTTGGCCTTGGCGCGCGAGCGCGCCTTCGGCTTGGCCGGCGCGGGCGACTCGGGCTCGGGCGCGGCTTCGACCGGCGCTTCGGCGACAGGCTCGACGACCGTTTCAGCGACAGCTTCAGCGGCTTCCTCGACCGGAGCGGACGCCGCCTTGCCGCCACGCGGCTTGCGGGCGCGGCGCTTGCCGGCGGCGGGCTCCGGATCGGCTGGCAGCTCGACCCAGATCTCGTCACTCGAAACGGACGCGGGCGCGGCGGCCTCGGCCGCTTCGGCCATCACCGGCTCGGGACGCGGAGTCTGCTCGCGACGCGGCGGACGGGCGTCGCCGGTCGGAGCCGGGGCGCCTTCGACCAGGGTCGCCGGATCATGCCAGACAAAGGGATCATCGCCGAACGGGACGCGCGGGCGGGTCCAGGAGAAGCCGTCCTGAGGACGGGCGTCGTCGCGCATGCGGCGACCACCACGCCGGCCACGGCGGCGGCGACGCTGGGCATCACCCTCGCTCTCGCCGGGGATGGCGTCGTCGTCATCGCGATCCGACGCAGGGGCCGCGGTCGACGCGGGAGCCGCCTCGGACGCATCGCCATCTTCCCGACGTCCGCCGCGACGGCGACGGCGACGACCTCGGCCGCGGCGACCGCCGTCCTCGCCGGCATCGCCCTCCTCGCGCGGCGCGCGGGCTTCGCGGGCAGGGCGGGCGTCATCGCCGCCCTCATCCTCATCCTCGTCTTCGTCGTCGGAAGCGATGCCGCCTTCGTTCTCTTCGGCATCTTCCTCGTCTTCGTCCTCGTCTTCCTCGTCCTCGAAGTCGGCGCCGTCGTCGAGGAGGTCATCCTCGGGGTCATAGGCGACGCGGCCCGCGGAGGGCAGGGGCTCGAGGTCGTGCAGCGAATGCTCGCCGCTGGCGGTGCGCTCGATCTCGTGATCGGCCTGGCCGAGCGCCGCATCGATCTGCACCGTGACGAACAGGTGGTGCGTCTGGTGGACACGGGTCAGGTAGGCCCGCTTCTCGTTGAGGATGTAGAGGCCGACCGCCGGTGACACCTTGAGGGTCACTTCGCCGCCGCCGTGCAGGGCTTCCATCTCCACCGCGCGCAGGGCGGCGAGGGCGCTGGACTCCGGCGAGCGAACGCGGCCGGTGCCGGCGCAGTGTTCGCAGACGTGGGTCGTGCCTTCCAGAACGCCGCTGCGACGGCGCTGGCGGCTGATTTCCATCAGGCCGAAGGAACTGATCTTGCCCATCTGGATCCGGGCGCGGTCGTCCTTGAGGGCGTCCTTCAGCTTCTTCTCGACGGCGCGGTTGTTCTTCGACTCATCCATGTCGATGAAGTCGATGACCACCAGGCCAGCCAGATCGCGGAGGCGCAGCTGGCGGGCGGCTTCCTCGGCCGCTTCCATGTTGGTCTTGAGGGCCGTGGCCTCGACGTTGCGCTCGCGGGTCGACTTGCCGGAGTTGACGTCGATGGCGACCAGCGCCTCGGTCTGGTTGATCACCAGGTAGCCGCCGGACTTCAGCGGCACGACCGGCGTGTAGATCTGCGAGAGATGCCCCTCGACCTTGTGCGCCACGAACAGCGGCGTCGGTTCGCGATAGAGCTGAACCTTCTTGGCCTGGGACGGCATCAGCATGCGCATGAAGTCCCGCGCGTCCTTGAAGCCGCGCTCGCCCTCGACCCAGACCCCGTCGATGTCCTTGTCGAACAGGTCGCGGATCGCACGTTTGACGAGGTCTTCTTCCTCGTAGATCAGCGCCGGCGCGATCGAATGCAGCGTCGTCTCGCGGATATTCTCCCAGGCGCGCAGCAGGTAGTCGTAGTCGCGCTTGATCTCGGTCTTGGTGCGCTTGGCGCCGGCCGTGCGGACGATCAGGCCCATGCCCTTGGGCACGTCCAGGCTCTGGACGATCGTCTTGAGCTTCTTGCGGTCGGTCACGGTGGTGATCTTGCGGCTGATGCCGCCGCCCCGCGCCGTGTTGGGCATCAGAACGCCGTAGCGGCCGGCCAGCGACAGGTAGGTGGTCAGGGCCGCCCCCTTGTTGCCGCGCTCTTCCTTGACGACCTGGACCAGCATGATCTGCCGGCGGCGGATCACTTCCTGGATCTTGTAGTTGCGCATCAGGCGGCGGCGGCGACGCGCCACCTCCTCATCCATGACGTCGTCTTCGTCTTCGGACGCCTCGTGATCGTCATCCTCGTCGCCTTCGGAGACGGGCGCCGCCGACTGACGGCCCCGACCGCGGGTCTCGGGCTCGTCGTCATCCTCGGCCTGGGCGCGCATCAGCGCTTCCCGGTCGGCAAGCGGGATCTGGTAGTAGTCCGGGTGGATCTCGTTGAAGGCCAGGAAGCCGTGGCGATTGCCGCCATATTCGATGAACGCCGCCTGCAGGCTGGGTTCGACCCGGGTCACCTTGGCGAGGTAGATGTTCCCGCGAAGCTGTTTCTTGTTCTGGCTTTCGAAGTCGAATTCTTCAACCCGGGTTCCGTCCATGACGACGACCCGGGTTTCTTCCGGGTGGGCGGCGTCGATAAGCATTTTCTTGGTCATTGAAAGCGTCTCCCCGGCGCGCAGCGGGCTCGAGGCCCGGTCGCCGGCATGATGTGAAGGCGCGCTCCGCATGGCCGTCCGACGCGCCGCGAGCAGCGTTGCGAGGGGGCGAAAGCCAGGCCAGGGCGTGTGCGCAGCCCATGAGAAAATTCCCTGTCGCGCCAGGATCGGCGCGGGATCAGATGGTCGCGTCGGTCGCCGGAGGGCGACAGGCCGGACGCACGGCCTTGCAGTGTCTCGTGCGCGGAGAATCCCCGTCAGTCGCGGGAACCGGCGCGCGACACGACCTTAGCCTTATCCGAGCGCAAAAGGAAAGCGCGTCGCGCGAGGGGCGGGTCGTAGGCAAAGCCTTAACCAATTCGACACCAGCGGCGCACGATAATGTCCGATCAATCGCAAAGCGATGAGTGGGGCGTAGAATGCGGGCGTTGGCGACCGGTGGATTTCTGGCGGGATGGAGGGGCATGGCCGCTCTCGCCTGCCTGAGTCTCACGGTGCTCGGCGTCGGCGGCGCGGCCCGCGGCTCATCAAATTCCGGTCTTCTCAAGGTCCGCCTCGGCGGTGACCAGACCGAAACGCGGATTGTCCTCGACCTCGATCGTTCGGTGACCGGCAAGCTCATGGCCGACGGCTCGGGCGGAAAGGTCGTCGTCGCGCTTCCGCGGATCGACACCGCCAGTGACCTCAGCGGCGGCGGGCAGGGCCTGGTTCGCCGCTGGAACCTCGAGCGCGGTCCCGGCGCCCTGAAGCTGAACATCGACCTGGCGCGCGGCGCCGAGGTCAAGCGCCGGTTCCTGTTGCCGCCTGGCGACGGGGTGCAGACCTATCGCTATGTCATCGACCTCAAGGCGCTCGGCGACCCTACCAATCCGTCCGTTGCCGTCGCTCCTGCTCGACCGCGAGCGGCGCTGGCGCCGGTGCTCCCGACACGCGCCGCCGAACGCCGCGGGCCGCGCGTGGTGGTGATCGACGCCGGCCACGGCGGTCGCGACCCTGGCGCACAGGGACGGTCGGCGAGCGAAAAGGACATTACGCTGGCCGCCGCGCTGGCGCTGAAGGCGCGGCTGGAGCGCACCGGGCGCTACAGGGTCGTCCTGACCCGCGCGACCGACGCCTATGTGGGGCTGGAGAGTCGGGTGCAGATTGCCCGCAGCGCGGACGCCGACCTGTTCATTTCCCTGCACGCCGACTCGGGTCCCACGACCGAAACGCGCGGCGCGAGCGTCTATACCTTGTCCGAGCGGGGCGAGAGCCGCGTGACCAAGGTGCTGCGCAAGGACGACTGGCTGATGCCCGCCAGCTTCCCGGGCGCAGACAGGACCGTGGGCGAAATCATCCTCGATCTCACCCAGCGCTCGACCCGCAACCGGTCGGCCGAATTCGCCCAGGTGCTGCTGGAAAACATCGCTGACGAGACGACCCTGTTGCGCCGAAGCCACCGCGACGCGAATCTGATGGTGCTGCTGGCGCCGGATGTGCCCGCCGTGCTGCTCGAAATGGGCTTCATCAACAATCCCGACGATGAGCGCCAACTGAGCGATTCCGCCCATCGCAAAAGGCTAATGAACGCCGTCGGCGACGCTGTGGACGCCTGGTTCGCGCGTCAGGCGAAGGTCGCCGGCCGCTAGCGCGGACTCTGGTGCGCGGGCCGTTGGCGCCCGGCGCTAGTCAGGCTACAGCAGACCCATGCTTGAGAAGGCCCTTCTGCGTCTTTGGCCGTTCGAGGAGCCCCCTGAGCGCTGGGTGGCCATCGTCGGTGTGTCCGTGCTCAGCCTCATCGCCGTGGCCGGGTTCACGCTGGCGATCTATGCCGCCTGGCTGTTCCACGACATGCCTGATGCGGGCGATCTGACCGACTATCGCCCCCCGACCGCGACCCGGGTCTATGCCTGGGACGGCACGCTGATCGGCGAATTTTCGCGCGAACGGCGGATTTTCATCCCCTATGACCAGCTTCCGCCCCGTCTGGTGCAGGCGTTCCTCGCTGCTGAGGACCGCAACTTCTTCCAGCACAGCGGTGTCGACGTGCAGGGCCTGTCGCGGGCGATGATCAAGAATGTGCTCAATGCGGTGCAGGGGAGACGCCTCGAGGGCGGCTCGACGATCACCCAGCAGGTGGCCAAGAACGTCCTGCTGACGAGCGACGCGACCGTGGGCCGCAAGCTGAAGGAAGCGATTCTCGCCCGGCGACTCGAACAGACCCTGACCAAGGACCGGATTCTCGAGCTGTATCTCAACGAGATCTGGCTGGGCTACCGGTCCTATGGCGTGGGAGCGGCGGCCTACAACTATTTCGGCAAGCCCGTTAACGAGCTGACGCTCGCCGAAAGCGCCTATCTCGCGGCCCTGCCCAAGGGGCCGGACAACTACCATCCGATCCGCCGAAAGAAGAACGCTACGGAACGGCGAAACTGGATCCTCGGCGAGATGGCCGAGCTAGGCTGGGTCAGCCGCGCCGACGCCGAGGCGGCGATGAAGGAGGACCTCAAGGTCCAGGCCGCGCCGTCCCGCGCCAAGTACAAGGACGCCGACTATTTCGTCGAAGAGGTCCGCCGTCGCGGTCTCGCCACCCTGGGGCCGCGCCTCAGTGAGGGCGGCTACTATATGCGCACGACCCTTGACCCTCGTCTGCAGACCGCGGCGCGCGTGGCGCTGATGGACGGTCTGGAGAACTATGACCGCCGTCACGGCTGGCGCGGGGCCTGGGGCAAGACCGACATGGCCGTGGGCTGGGAAAAGGCCGCCGCCAAGAAGACCGCGCCTGCGGAGCGCCGGGACTGGCGGGTTGCGGTTGTGACCAGTGTCACCGGCGGCGTGCGCGTCACCCCGGCCAAGGACTATGCGCCCGGAACCCTGGTGTCCGAGGACGTCGCCTGGGCGAGGGCGGGCAAGGGGCTGAACGTCGGGGACCTGGTGTTTGTCGAGCCGGCGAAATCCGGAGGCTATCGCCTGCGGCAGGTGCCGATTGTCAACGGCGCGCTGGTCGCGCTGGAGCCGCATTCGGGGCGGGTGCTGGCGATGGTCGGCGGCTATTCCTTCTCGCTGTCCAGCTTCAACCGCGCGACCCAGGCGATGCGCCAGCCGGGCTCGGCGATCAAGCCGTTCGTCTACGCCGCCGCGCTTGAGCCGGATGGCGGCTACACGCCCGCAAGCTACGTCACCGACGCCCAGATCGTGTTCAAGGGCGGGGTCAACGGCGAGGACTGGACCCCGGAGAACTACAACAAGAAGTACTACGGCTCGATGCCGCTGCGGCGCGGGCTGGAGCTTTCGCGCAACGCCATGACCGTGCGTCTGGCCCAGGGCGTCGGCATGAAGAAGATCGCCGACCTCTGCGTGAAGTTCGGCATCGTCCGCTCGATGGAGCCAGTGCTGGCCATGGCGCTGGGCGCGGGGGAGACCACGCCGTTCAGGTTGACCGCCGCCTATACCGCCTTCGTCAACGGCGGCCGTCGGGTCGAGCCGCACCTCATCGAGCTGGTCCAGGACCGCGAGGGCCAGGTGATCTATCGCGCCGACAAGCGCGACTGCCCGCGCTGCACCGCCGGCTTTGGCGGGGAAGAGAGTCCCCGCGTCGCGGCGGCCGGCGAGCAGATCATCGATCCGGTCACGGCCTACCAGATCTCCTCGATGCTCGAAGGCGTCGTCCAGCGGGGCACCGCCACCCAGGCGCGGGTGCTGGGTCGCCCGGTCGCCGGCAAGACGGGCACCACCAACGAGTACCGCAGCGCCTGGTTCGTCGGCTTCACCCCGCAGATCGTCGTCGGCGTGTTCATCGGCTTCGACGACAACCGCTCGCTGGGCGAAGGCGAGGCGGGCGGGGTTTCGGCGCTGCCGGTGTTCGTCAACTTCATGACCGAGGCCATCAAGGGCGTGCCGGTCGAGGCGTTCACGCCGCCCAGGACGGCCAAGTTCGCGGTCGTCGGCGGACAGCGCGAGGCCTTCCGGCCCGGCAGTGAGCCGAAGGGTCCGGTCGGCCCCGTCGCGCCCGTCAACGCCAGCGGGCCGGTGACCTACCAGGACGCCTGGCCGGGTGGCCAGCTCAGCACCGAACAGGCTCCCGCGCCCAAGCCGGCGCCGAAACCCAAGATCCCCGACGACCTGTCGGGATTGTATTGAGGCGTGTCGCGCGGTAATCCCCGCGCCCCGCTTGATCGGAGAATTTCATGAGACCGGATGTCGAGGCCGCCAAGGCCGACATCGAGCAGTCCGCCGGACTGCTCAGGAGGCGTCTTTGACTGGGATGCAGCCCTAAGACGCCTGCACGAGCTGGACGCTCGTTCCGAAGACCCCACCCTGTGGGACAAGCCCGCCGAGGCCCAGGCCCTGATGCGCGAACGCCAGCAGCTGGCCGACCGGGTCGAGGCTGTCCGCAGCCTTGAGCGCGATCTGGCCGACGCTGTCGAATATGCCGAGATGGCCGACGCGGAGAGCGATGAAGCCTCGCTCGAGGACGCCCGCGCGCAGCTGAAGACCATCAAGGCCCGCGCCGCCAAGGCCGAACTCGAGGCCCTGCTGTCCGGCGAAGCCGACGGCAATGACGCCTATGTCGAGATCAACTCCGGCGCCGGCGGGACAGAGTCCTGCGACTGGGCCAACATGCTGCTGCGGATGTACAGCCGCTGGGCCACCGCCCACGGCTACAGCGTCGAACTGGTCGAAGAGACCAGCGGCGAACAGGTCGGCATCAAGTCGGCCACGCTGCAGGTCAAGGGCCCCAACGCCTACGGTTGGCTGAAGACCGAGGCCGGCGTGCACCGGCTGGTGCGCATCAGCCCCTATGACGCGGCCGCCAAGCGGCACACCAGCTTCGCCTCGGCCTGGATCTATCCGGTGGTCGACGACACCATCGAGATCGACATCAACCCGGCGGACGTCCGCACCGACACCTACCGCGCCAGCGGCGCCGGCGGTCAGCACATCAACAAGACCGACTCGGCGGTGCGCCTGACGCACATCCCGACCGGCATCGCCGTGGCCTGCCAGGCCGGTCGAAGCCAGCATCAGAACCGCGAGGAAGCGTGGAAGATGCTGCGGGCGCGCCTCTACGAGGTGGAGCTGCAGAAGCGCGAGGCGGCGGCCCAGGCGCTGGAAGACCAGAAGACCGACATTGGCTGGGGCCACCAGATCCGCAGCTACGTCCTGCAGCCCTACCAGATGGTCAAGGACCTGCGCACGAACGTCGAGACCTCCGACACAGCCGGCGTGCTGGACGGCGATCTCGACCAGTTCATGGGCGCGGCGCTGGCGCAACGCGTCGGGGCGACGCGGGACGCGGTCGAGGGGTAGGTGGCCCAGACCTTCTCCCGCCAGGGGAGAAGGGGGCTGTGTCAGCCGACCTTGGGCGGGATGCCGAGGCCCTGGCTCTGCATCGGGGCCTGCTGCGGCGCGTGCGGCGCCTGGCTCTGCTGGGCCGGGGCGGCCGGCCGCTGGAACTTCAGGCTGCGACCCTGGAAGAAGGCACCCGTTTCCATGGCCAGCTGTTCGTGGGTGATGTCACCGTCGATGTAGGCTGTGCCATAAAGGCGCACCTGCTTGGCGGTGACGGAACCGATCACACGACCGCGGATCTCGACGGCTTCGGCATAGACCGAGCCTTCGATGTGGCCGGTATCGCCGACGGTCAGGCGACCAACGCGCACGTCGCCGCGGACAACGCCGTCAATCTGCAGCTCGCCATCACCGACGACGCCGCCCTCGATCGTAATGCCGTCGCTGATCAGGGATGCCACTTTCGGTCGCGCCTTGGGTTGTTCGGGCGCACTGGGGGCCGGCGCGGGCGCCGGAGCCGAAACGGCCGTGGGTTTGGGCGGGGTCTTATTCTGCTTGCTGAACATATTCGCCGGCCTTCATGAATCGGTTTGGGTTCTGCGCCCGCCCATTGACCCACACCTCGTAGTGCAAATGTGGGCCAGTCGACCGGCCTGTCGACCCCATCGATGCAATACGCTGGCCAACTGTGACGCGCTGCCCGACGCGCACGGTAAACGCGGCGAGGTGGGCGTATCGCGTCTTGAACCCGTTGCCGTGGTCGATCTCGACCGTATTGCCGTATCCGGACCGGACACCGGTGAAGGAGACCACGCCCGGCGCTGTCGAGTAGATCGGCGTGAAGGTCGCGCCCGCGAAGTCCAGACCGGAGTGGAACGCCGGCCGGCGGGTGAACGGATCGAGGCGCACGCCATAGCTGCTGGTCTGGGCCGCCGCGCTGGTCGGCCGGAAGAAGGGCAGGCCGCGCGCCGCCGTCGCCAGCGATCGCATGTCCGACATGTTGGTCGCGGCGCGCTGGATGCGCTGGGCGAAGCTTTCGTCCACATCGAGGACGGCGGCCAGGGCGCGGGGATCGCGGGCCTCGATCAGCGGGCCGCCCAGTGCACCGCCGCGACCGCCGTAGCTGTCAGGGTTGAGGCCGGCGAGGCGGAAGGCGAGGCGCAGGCGTTCGGCGCGGCTCAGGGCGTAGCTCTCGGCGGCGCTGATCATCCGCTCCTGATCCATCAGGGTGTACTGAACCCGCTGGATCGGCGTGCCCGCGGTCAGCCGGGGTTTGGCGGGAGCCAGCGCCTGGGCGGCGCCGGGCGAACCCTTGAAACCGGAGTCGGTGAGCAGCAGCGCCAGGGCGGCGTGACGCTTCTCGACGGAGCTGGCCAGTTCGCCGAGCGAGCCGTCGGTCTGCGACAGCTGCTGCATGGCGCTGTTGAGCCGCGCCTGCCGGTCGGCGGTGACCCTCTCATAGTAGCGTTCCTGCTTGAGCAGCTCCTGATCCGTGGCACTGACGGAGAGGGCGCTGACCAGCATGGCCGCGGTAGAGACGCCCATCCAGAGGGCGGCTGCGCCGATAATCCCGGCGCCCATGATCTGTCGGCCGGTGGAGAGTACGAAACCGCGCATCTCGCCGCCGGAGCGGATATAGAGATGCCGTTCCGGAAACAGCTCCTCCAAGGCTCGCTGAATTCTGCGCAAGCGTGCTGTCGCCATAGTCCCCGAACCCGAGTTTCTCGGTGTCCGCGATATGTGATCAAGTATGGGAAACGCGCAAGTCACTTCGCGCGTGAGGCGTGCGCGAAGCGTCGATTCTGACCTGTGGAGGTCAGGGTTAACCACGTCAGGTCAGTTGCGCCAGTTCCTGATCGCCACTCTGCCCGCCGGACGCGCATATTTGGGGCCTGCCGCGGCGTTTTCGCAACACTGGCCGTTACCCTTCGGTAACGGCCGGAGGTGCGCCGGCCTGCGGCGAAACGACGCTCGGGAGGGCGTCAGAGCGCCTGTGCGGCGGCCAGAACCTGCGCTGCGTGGCCTTTGACCTTCACCTTGCGCCAGATTGCGCGGATCACGCCCTCGCCGTCGATGAGCCAGGTCGAGCGGTCGATGCCCATGTACTCGCGGCCGTACAGGCTCTTCTGGACCCAGGCGCCGTAGCGCTCGATGACGTCGCTGTCGGCGTCGGAACCCAGCTCGACGGTCAGGCCGTGCTTCGCGCGGAACTTGCCGTGCTTCGCCGCGGTGTCCTTGGACACGCCGACCAGCACCGCGTCGGCGGCGTCGAAGTCGGGCTTCGCGGCGGAGAACTCGATGCTCTCGGTGGTGCAGCCGGGGGTGTCGTCCTTGGGATAGAAGAACAGCACCACGGTCTTGCCCTTGAAGGCTGACAGCGAGACGCGGCCCGTGTCGGTGGGCAGGTCGAAGTCCGGGGCGCGATCGCCGATGTTCAGATCAGTCACGGGATTCTCCCAAATCCGCTCACCCCGTCAAAGGCCGGTGTGAGCGATAAAGATGGATCAGACCGGCTTCACGAGAAGGATCTTTTTCTTGCCCTGGCTCAGCTTGATCACGCCGCCCACGAGGTCATCGGCCGTGATCACGCGGTCACCGTTGGTCTCCTGCAGGTCGTTGAGGCGCAGGCCGCCGCCCTGGGCGAGACGCCGGGCCTCGCCGCGTGAGGCCGTAAGGCCCGCCTCGACCGCCACCGCCGCCAGGGTCGCGCCGTAGACGGCCCGGGCGTCGATTTCCACGGTCGGCAGGTCGTCGGACAGGGCGCCCTGCTCGAAGGCTTTCTCGGCGGCGTCGCGCGCGGCCTTCGCCGCGTCCGCGCCGTGGAGCATGGTGGTGGCCAGATCGGCCAGCACCTTCTTGGCGTCGTTGATCGCCGCGCCTTGCATGGCTTCCAGTCGCGCGATCTCGTCCAGCGGCAGGTCGGTGAATAGGCGCAGGAACCGGCCGACATCGGCGTCCTCGGCGTTGCGCCAGAACTGCCAGTAGTCGTACGGACTGCGCATGTCGGCGTTGAGCCAGACCGCGCCCTGGGCCGTCTTGCCCATCTTGGCCCCGGACGCTGTCGACAGCAGCGGGGTTGTCAGGCCGAAGGCCGGCTTCTGGTCGACGCGGCGGATCAGCTCCACACCGTTGACGATGTTCCCCCATTGATCCGACCCGCCCATCTGAAGCGTGACCCCGTGACGGCGGTTCAGCTCGAGGAAGTCGGTCGCCTGCATGAGCATGTAGTTGAACTCGATGAAGGTCAGCGGCTGCTCGCGATCGAGCCGCAGCTTGACCGAGTCGAAGGCCAGCATGCGGTTGATGGTGAAGTGGACGCCGTACTCGCGCAGAAAGTCGATGTAGCCGAGCTTGCTCAGCCACTCGTCGTTGTCGATCAGCAGGGCGTCGGTCGGGCCGTCGCCGAAAGTCAGGAACTTGCCGAAGGCCTGCTTCTGGCTGGCGATGTTGGCCTGGATTTCCTCATGGGTGCGAAGCTGGCGCGTTTCGTCCTTGCCGGAGGGGTCGCCGACCTTGGACGTGCCGCCGCCGACGATGACGATCGGCTTGTGGCCGCTCTGCTGCAGCCGGCGCAGCATCATGATGGTGATCAGGTTGCCGACGTGCAGGCTGGGCGCGGTGGCGTCGTAGCCGATGTAGCCGGTGATGACGCCCTTGCTCGCCGCTTCGTCCAGTTCCTCCGGATGGGTGATCTGGTGGATGTAGCCGCGGTCCTGCATCGTTTGCAGGAACGTCGACTTGAACTTCGGCGCGGCGGTCATCGGCGGGGAGTCTCCTTGCGCGGACGGCTCTAGCACGTCGGGCGGGGAGGGGTTCAAGGTCGCAAGCATGGAAAGGTCTCCTCGGGTTGAGGCCGGAGACTGTCTGCTTGAGGGTTCAGAGCATGCCGCCGGCTATTGGCGGCATGCGATCGCACAGCCGCTCGTCAGGACGAGCGGGCGTAATACAGGCTGCAGAGGGCGCGGCGGGCGATCATGGGTTGCTGAATGCCTCCGCCATTGACCGGCGTCAAGCAGGGGCTATCGAAGGGGCATGCTGCTCACGCTGACTCCCCATCCACAGACACCCTGCGAGGCGGTTTCCGCCCT
>CAIOHT010000159.1 GCA_903858185.1 uncultured Caulobacterales bacterium | reverse complement strand
TCCAAGCGCGGCGGCCGCAACCGCGTCACCAACGGCGAAACGCTCGCCGTCGCCGCCTGATCGGGCCCTTGCCGACCTGAAACGCCCGTGCGAGACCTTCGGTATCGAAGGAACCGCCATCGATGTGTGAACGCATCCGTTAGACGCTAGCCGAGGCTGGCCCGATCCGCACCGCCCGGCGCACTGCGCCGGGCGAAGCCGCGTTCACACACCTCCTTCAGGTCTCCATGTCCTTTCTCAAGCTCCATGTCCTTTCTCAAGAACGACGCGATCAATCGCGTGAACGTCCACTATGCCCTGCAGGCGTTCGCCCAGGGCGCCGGCGGCATCTTCTTTCTGGTCTTCCTGCTCAAGGCAGGCGTTTCGGTTCCCGCCGCCCTGCTGTTCCAGGCGGGCGTGGTCGCCGGACGCTTCCTGCTGCGACCGGCGGTTCTGCCGTTCGCCAGACGCTGGGGCATCAAGCCCGTGCTGATCGCCGGCACACTGCTTGCGGCGATCGACTATCCCCTGCTGGCGCTGGTCAAGGGACCGGGACCATACCTGGTGGTGCTCTGCGCCCTCTCTTCGGTCGGCTATCTGCTCTACTGGCTGTCGTTTCACGCCTACTTCGCCGCCCTCGGCGAGGCGGAAGACCGGGGCGGCCAGATCGGGTTTCGCGAGGCGATCGTCGCGCTCGTCGGCATCGTCGCCCCGCTGGCCGGCGCCTGGGGCCTGACCACGGTCGGGGCGACGGCGACCTTCTGGGCCGTGGGGCTGGTCCAGGCGCTGGCGGTGCTGCCGCTGATCGGCGCGCCCAATGTGCCGGTCGCTCGAACCATCGCGGCCGACGGGCGTCCGTCCAGGCTGGGGCTGGGCCTGATGGTCGGCGACGGGCTGTTCGCCTCGACCTGTCATTTCGTCTGGCTGATCGCCCTTTTCGTGGCGCTTGATGAGAGCTTCACGGCCTTCGGCGGTGCGGCGGCGATTGCCGCGCTGGTCGGGGCGGCCAGCGGCATTGTCCTGGGCCGCCATGTCGATCTGGGGCATGGGCGCCGGTCCACCGTCATCGCCTATGCGGCGGCGGCGTTCGTCGTGATCCTCCGCGCCGCCAGCCTCGACACGCCATGGCTGGCCGTGGTGGCGAACGCCGCCGGCGCCCTGCTGGTCACCCTGGTGACGCCCGTGCTGATGACGCCGGTCTACAACATGGCCAAGGCCTCGCCCTGCACCTTCCGCTTCCACATGGCGACCGAAGGCGCCTGGGACGTCGGCTGTTTCATCGGCTGCACCCTCGCCGCGGGCCTGGTGTTCGCAGGCTTGCCGTTGTCGGCGCCGATCCTGGTGGCGCTGATCGCGGCTGTCCTGCTGGTGGTCCTGCTGACGCGCTACTACGATCGCGGACCGGCCTGAAAATTTCTGTTGGCGTTCCCCGGCGTTACCGGGGCTAGCCATGGCCCCAAGAAACGCTGGAGGACGCTGCGGTGGACTATACGAAAATCAAGGTTGAGCTGATCGACGGCGTGGCCGTGGTCACGATGGCCGATCCCTCTACGATGAACGCGGCCGGCCTCGATCTGGCCGGCGAACTCAGCCACGCCCTGTCGAGCATCGCCGCCGGCAAGGTCGCGGCACGGGCGGTCGTGCTCACCGGCGAAGGCCGCGGCTTCTGCTCGGGTGCCAACCTCGGCGGCGGTGGCGCGACCGGCCGCGAACTGGACGTCGACGGCAAGCCGGACGCGGGACGCGCGCTCGAGACCGTCTACAATCCTCTCGTCTGCCAGATGCGCGATCTGCCCGTCCCGCTGGTGACGGCCGTGAACGGCGCGGCGGCCGGCGTCGGCTGCTCGTTCGCCCTGCTTGGCGACCTGATCGTCGCCGCTGAGAGCGCCTACTTCCTGCAGGCCTTCCGCCGCATCGGCCTGGTGCCGGACGGTGGCTCGACTTACCTGCTTCCGCGCGCCGTCGGCCGCGCCCGGGCCATGGAAATGGCGCTGCTCGGCGAGAAGATCGGCGCGGCCAAGGCGCTGGAGTGGGGCATGGTCAACCGCGTCGTCCCCGACGCCGACCTGCTCGCCACGGCCATCGGCCTGGCGAAGGAACTGGCCAATGGGCCGGCGTCGCTCGGCGCCATCCGCCGCCTGATCTGGGACAGCCTCGACGGCGACTGGCAGGGCCAGCTGACGGCTGAACGCAAGGCCCAGAAGATCGCCGGCAAGTCCGAGGACTTCATCGAAGGCGTCAGCGCCTTCCTGCAGAAGCGCGTCGCGGCCTTCAAGGGAAGATAGCCCTCTCCCGGCGGGAGAAGGAAGAACAGCACTACCCATCCCAGGGGCCGGGTCCGATGTCATCGCGCATCGCCCGGCCCTTCTTCGTTTTCGGCCTGCGCGCGCGCCAGGCCGCTTGCAGTCCCAGCCTCGCCCACCGGACGGCCTCGTCCGGATCGTCCAGCCCGCTCTCGGGCAGGCTCCAGTAGCCCAGCACACCGGTCCGGCCGTCCTTCATCTCGTAGACGAACGGCCCTGCACCTGCCGCCTCGAAGGCGGCGCGGTTCTCGTCGTCGACCTTCAGATACAGCGTCTCGCCGAACACCAGGGCAAAGGCCGCGCCGTCGAGCTGCAGGCTGGCGCCGCCGAACATCTTCTTCACGGTCAACCGGCCAAGATCAGCCAGCAACTCATGCAGATGCTCGAGAAAGTCAGCGCTGACGGCCATTTCGCCCTCGTGAGCAATTGTTCACTTGCAGGTCACACCGAAATGTGAGCAAATGCTCACACAAGGAGTCGTCCCAATGTCCGCCAAACCTCGCATCGAGCGCGCCGCTCTGGAAGTCTTCGTTCGCGACGGCGTTGACGCGGCCACCACCCGCGCCATCGCCACGGCTGCCGGGGTGTCAGAGGGCGCGCTGTACCGCCACTACAAGGGCAAGGACGAGCTCGCGATCAGCCTGTTCATGACCACCCACCGCCGCCTCTCCTCGCTCATCGAGGAAAGCGCGGCCCGCGCCGTCGGGATCAAGGCCAAGGCCGCCGCCATCGTCGGCGCCTATTGCGAGGTCGCGGACGAGGACTGGCTGACCTTCAGCTTCCACCTGACCCAGATCCACCGCTTCATCCCCTACTACCAGGAGGACGGTCGCGACCCGGTGACGGTGACCGAAAACGTCATCAAGCAGGCGATGATCGCCGCCGAGATCCCGCCGGCCGACCCTCGCGTGCTGGCCGCCATGGCCATCGGCGTGATCACCCAGACCGCCCAGAACCGGGTCTACGGCCGTATCGGCTCAGACCCCCTCTCCGCCCACGCCGGCCTGATGACCGCCGGCGTGCAGGCCCTTCTCTTCGCCCGCTAGGACAAGGCGCTCATGACCTTCCGCAATCGCCTGTTCAACGCCTACTACTGGGTGCTGTCGATCTTCTACGGCCTCAGCGCGGCGATCCTGGCCCTGGCGCCCGGCCGCGCGCCGATGACGGCGGCGATCCGCACCTACACCCGCCGCATGCTGTGGGCGATGGATGCCATGGCCGGCATCAAGATCGAGCTGAAGGGCCAGGAAAAGCTGCCCAAGGGCGCCTTCATCATCGCCGCCAAGCATCACAGCTGGGGCGACGGCTTTGTCATGTTCGCCAATGTCGACAACCTGTCGTTCGTCACCGGCGACCACATGGAGCGCTTCCCGCTGGTCGGGGCCATCCTGCGCAAGTTCGGGGCGATCATCGTCGACAACTGCGGCGGTCCCGAAGCCCGCAAGGCGCTGTCGGAAAGTGCTGCCCAGGTCGCCGCCGAGGGCCGTCGCATCCTGATCTATCCAGAGGGCAACCTGGCCAAGCCGGGCGAGCGGTTCCGCTACCGCACCGGCGTCTACTACATGAGCCGCGACTTCAACCTGCCGGTGGTGCCCGTGGCGACGAATCTGGGCCTGTTCTGGGAACAGACCTCGAAGATCAAACGCCCGGGCACAGCGACCATCGAGTTCCTCGACCCGATCGAGACCGGGCTTGACCGCACGCCTTTCCTGACGCGGCTGGAGGCGGTGGTGGAGACCCGCACGCAGGAACTGATCGCCCTTGCAACCGGCGAGCCGGTGCGCCCCTCGGTACTGGTGCCGACACCGGACGAACTGCGAAAAGGGTTGGCGGCGGTCGAGGCGGCGGCCTGAGGTCGCCCCCACTTTTGCGGGTGACGACCTGGCGGATCACGGCGAAGCTGCCCCCCCATGCGCTACTCAGCCCCCCTCGCCGCCGCCCTGTGCCTGAGCGCCGCGACCGGCGTCCATGCCCAGACCCCGCCGGCGCCGTCAGACACCGGTCCCTATCTGGTCCTCGAGACCAGTCCGGACGTCCTCTCCGTCCTGGCGACGGGCAGCCGGTCGAGAACCGGCGACGAAGCCACCCTGACCTGGATCCTGCTGAAGAACCAACCCGCCGCAAGCGGCGCGGCGCGGACGGACATTGGCGTGCTGGTCCACTGCGGGCGCAAGGCCATGCAGCAGCGGATCTTCGCGGTGCGCGCGCTGGATGGAAAGCTGATGATGACCGGCGAGAACCCGAAGCCGGACTGGATGCCCCTGAGCAACGGGCGCGGCGACCAGATCATTCTCATGCTCGCCTGCGAAGGAACCGTATCCGGGCAGACCGACCTCGATCTTGCCAAGGTCGGCGCAGACTGGCGGGCGGCCAACGCCGCCGGGCGGCCCTAGGCCTCTTCCGCCGCCGGCTGGATCGTCACGCTCTCGCCGCAGCCGCATGCGTCGGTCTCGTTCGGATTGCGGAACACGAACTTCGACGACAGACGGCTGACCTCGTAGTCGATCTCGGCGCCGATCAGGAACAGCACGGCCTTCGGCTCGATCAGGATCGTCACGCCGTGGTCCTCGACCACCTCGTCGAGCGGACCCGCGGTCTCGGCGTATTCGATGATGTACTCGGAGCCGGCGCAGCCGCCGTTCTTCACCCCCACGCGCAGGCCGGCGTAGGGCTTCTCGGCCCGGGCCATGATCTCCTTCACGCGCGCGGCCGCGGCGTCGGTCAGGGTGACGACCTTGGGGCGCGGGCGACGCGGGCGGGGGGTGATTTGAACGGTTTCCATGATCAGAACATGTTCAGTTGCAGCTTGGCCTCGTCGCTCATGCGCGAGGGGTCCCAGGGCGGGTCGAAGACGAGGTCCACGGCGCAGGATTTGAGGCCGGGGATTTCCATCACCGCATCCTCGACCCAGCCCGGCATCTCACCGGCCACCGGGCAGCCCGGCGCGGTCAGGGTCATGTCGATCTTGATCTCCCGGTCATCCGAGACATCGACCTTGTAGATCAGGCCCAGCTCATAGATGTCGACCGGGATCTCCGGGTCGAACACGCTCTTGAGCTTCTCGACGATCTGATCGGTCAGGGCGTCCAGCTCCGCCTGCGGGATGGCGGAGGACGTCTCGGGAGCGATGGGCGCGGTGTCTGTCATGATCTCAGGCAAAGAAGCTGCGGGCCTTGACCAGTGCGTCCACGAACGCATCGGCCTCGGCCTCGGTGTTATATAGGGCGAAACTGGCCCGGGCGCTCGACGTCACGCCGAAGCGGGCCATCAGCGGCTCGGCGCAATGGGTGCCGGCGCGAACCGCCACACCCTGCTGGTCGAGAATCTGGGCGATGTCGTGGGCGTGGGCGCCCTCGACGGTGAAGCTGAGGATGGCGCCCTTGTCCGGCGTGGTCCCGAGAATGCGCAGCCAGTTGGCGCCGTCCAGCCGCTCGACCGCGCGGTCGTAGAGACGGCGCTCGTGGATCGCGACGGCCTCCCGATCGAACTGGCCGAGCCACTCCAGCGCGGCGCCCAGGGCGATAGCCTCCAGGATCGGCGGCGTGCCTGCCTCGAAGCGCATCGGCGGGTCGGCATAGGTGATGCGATCCTCCGCGACCGTGCCGATCATCTCGCCACCGCCCTGGTAGGGCGGCATCGCGGCCAGCCGCTCTGCCTTGCCGTACAGCACGCCGATGCCGGTCGGGCCGTAGAGCTTGTGGCCGGTGCAGACGTAGAAGTCGGCATCCAGCGCCTTGACGTCGATGGCCATATGCACCGCGCCCTGACAGCCGTCGACCAGCACCGCCGCGCCGGCGGCGTGGGCGATATCGGCGATGGCGCGGACCGGATTGATCGCGCCCGTCACATTGGACATCTGCGTCACGGCGACCAGCTTCGTGCGCTCGCCGAGCAGGGCCTTCAGGCCGTCCAGATCAAGCGAGCCGTCCTCAAGCACCGGCGCGAACCGCAGGACCACACCCTTGCGCTCCCGGAGCAGATGCCAGGGCACGATGTTGGAGTGATGCTCCATCTGGGTCAGCACGATCTCGTCGCCGGCCTTCAGGGAGAGCCCGAACGATGCCGCCACCAGATTGAACGCCTCGGTCCCGCCCTTGGTGAAGACGACTTCCGTGGTCTCGCAGTTCAGGAACCGGGCGACCGTTTCTCGCGCCTTTTCATAGACTTCCGTCGTTTCATTGGCGAGCGTGTGCAGGCCGCGATGGACGTTGGCGTAGCTGTAGCTCATCGCGTGGACGACCGCGTCGATCACCGCCTGCGGCTTCTGCGCCGAGGCCGCATTGTCCAGATAGACCAGCGGCTTGCCGTTGATCTGGCGCGACAGGATGGGGAACTGGTCCCTCACCGCTTCGGGATCGAATGGGGTCATACGTTCCCCCCAATATTCCGCTCATCCTCGCGGAAGCGAGGACCCAGGTTTACGGCGGGTGCACTCATGCCAAGGGATGTCTGGCTCCCTGATATGCTGCGGGCCGCTTGCAGGATTGATCCGGTCGGAAAAACGGAGCCCGATCCCCACCCGTGAGTGCACCGGACGTAAACCTGGGTCCTCGCTTCCGCGAGGATGAGCGGGATTTCGGGGGAGTTCGCGCTCATTCGCCGGTCCCCAGCTGCGCACTCACCCAGGCCCGCGCCACATCGCGCGCGCCCGCGTGGTCGATCCGGTCCACCACCTCGCCGACGAACGCCTCGGTCAGCATGGCTCGCGCAACGTCCTCCGGCATGCCGCGCTGGCGGGCGTAGAAGATCGCCGCTTCGTCGAGCGCGCCGATCGTGTTGCCATGCGCGCACTGCACATCGTCCGCGAAGATCAGCAGCTCGGGCTTCGCATCTACTTCCGCCTTGTCCGACAGGATCAGGGCATGGTGGCCCATACGGGCTTCCGTGCCGTCCGCGCCCTTCTCGACCACGATGCGCCCCTGGAACACGCCGCGGGCCTGGTCGCGCACGACGCCCTTGGTCAGTTGGGAGGTTTCCCCGTCAAGGCCGCCATGGGTGACCACCGTGGTCAGGTCGGCGTGCCGCTGATCGCGCAGGAGGTAGACGCCGTCGAGGCGCACGGACGCGCCCTGCCCCGGATGAGCGATGTGGGTCTCGATCCGCTGGCGGCGGGCGCCAGACGTCAGAACTGTCTGGGCGTAGTCTGCGCCGGGCGCGAGCCGAACGGTCGCGGTCGAGACGGTGACGCCTTCGGGGCCGTCCGCCGCCAGAACAATGCGTTCCAGGCGTCCGCCTTCAGCAACCTCGATGTCGAGCGTGATCGCCGACACCGCGCCGTCGGCGAGCGCCTCATAGCTTTCCAGCAGTGTCAGGCTGGCGCCGGCGCGGACGACGACCAGCACCGTCGTGGCGATTGACGCCGCATCGGCGGCGACGAAGCGAAGCTCGGCGACGCTGGCCTCCCCGGCCGCGCTCTCGATATGAGTGAAGCCCTCGACGAAGCCGTTCGGCACAAGGAACAGGTCGCCGCAAAGCCCGGCGAACGGCCCGTCAGTGCTCACGTCCGCATGATCCGGCTGCCGAGGAAGGCTGCGCAGCAGCCCGCGCAGGTCCGTCCAGCGCCAGTCCTCGTCCCGGCGCGAGGGGAGCTGGGAGACGTCGCCGGTCTTGATGGCGGTGGCGAGGGTCAAGCGGCCACCTGAACGTACTTGTCGTAGCCCTCGGCCTCGAGCTGCAGCGCGAGCTCCGGCCCGCCGCTCGCGACGATCTTCCCGGCGCTCAGCACATGCACCCGGTCGGGTTTGATGTAGTCGAGCAGGCGCTGGTAGTGGGTGATGACCAGCATCCCCCGATCCGGCGAGCGCATGGCGTTGACGCCCTCCGACACGATGCGCAGCGCGTCGATGTCCAGGCCGCTGTCGGTCTCGTCGAGAATGAGGAAACGCGGCTCCAGCATGGCCATCTGGAAGATTTCCATGCGCTTCTTCTCGCCGCCGGAGAAGCCGACGTTCAGCGCCCGCTTGAGCATCTCGAAGTCGATCTTCAGCGCCGCCGCCGTCTCGCGGGCCTTCTTCAGGAAGGCGGGCGCGGCGATCTCGTCCTCGCCGCGCGCCTTGCGCTGGGCGTTGAGCGCGGTGCGGATGAAGGTCAGGGCCGGAACCCCCGGAATCTCCAGCGGATACTGGAACGACAGGAACACGCCCTTCGCCGCCCGTTCATTGGCTTCAAGCACCAGCAGGTCGTCGCCGTTCAGCGTCGCCGCGCCCTCGGTGACCGTGTAGCCGGGCCGCCCGGTCAGCACATAGCTGAGCGTCGACTTCCCCGCCCCGTTCGGCCCCATGATGGCGTGCACCTCGCCGGCCGGGACGTCGAGCGTCAGCCCGTTGAGGATCTGCTTTTCGCCGACGGTGGCGTGGAGGTTGGTGATGGAGAGCATGGCGGTCATTGGTCCGGGGAACTCAAAACGTTCGTCATCGTCGGACTTGTTCCGACGACCCATGCACACCGGCGGGCATGGGTGTGCATGGGTCCTCGCGACAAGCGCGAGGATGACGGTGAAAGGGGTGGTGCGGCGCTCATTTTCGGGCGCTCAGCGGTTTCAGGAACTCCAGCCGGTTGCCGAACGGATCGAAGATGAAAACCCGCTCGACGCCGTCGATCTCGTCGTTGGCTTTGATCTCGTAGCCAGCCGCCGAGGCCCGCGCGGCGAGTCCGGAGACGTTATCGACCTCGAAGGCGACATGGGCCTTCACGTTGGCGCGGAAGTCCTGCTCGACGCCGAGGTGGACCTTCACCGCGCCCTGCTCGAACCAGCAGCCGCCGCGCTTGGCCAGTTCGGCCGGCTTGGGGACTTCGGTCAGGCCCAGCAGGTCGCCGTAGAACGGGCGCGCCTGGTCCTCGCCCCCGACGGGGATGGCGATCTGGACGTGGTCGATGGCGCGAAGCATCAGCCGACCGAGCCTTCAAGGCTGATCGCCACCAGCTTCTGGGCCTCGACGGCGAACTCCATCGGCAGGGTCTGGAGCACGTCGCGGACGAAGCCGTTGACCAGCAGGGCGACCGCGGACTCGGTGTCGAGTCCGCGCTGCTGGCAATAGAACAGCTGGTCGTCGGACAGGCGCGTCGTCGTCGCCTCGTGCTCGAACACGCTCTGGCCGTTGCGGGCCTCGATGTAGGGCACGGTGTGGGCGGCGCAGTCCTTGCCGATCAGCAGGGAGTCGCACTGGGTGAAGTTGCGCGAGCCGATCGCCTTCGGGTGCGCCGAAACCAGCCCGCGATAGGTGTTGGACGACTTGCCCGCGCTGATGCCCTTGGAAATGATCCGCGAGCGGGTGTTGGCGCCCAGATGGATCATCTTGGTGCCGGTGTCGGCCTGCTGGTGGCCGTTGGTCACGGCGATCGAGTAGAACTCGCCCGAGCTGCCCTCCCCGCGCAGGACGCAGGACGGGTATTTCCAGGTGATCGCCGAGCCGGTCTCGACCTGGGTCCAGCTGACCTTGGCCCGCGCCTCGCGGCAGTCGGCCCGCTTGGTGACGAAGTTGTAGATGCCGCCCTTCCCGGTCACCGGATCGCCCGGGTACCAGTTCTGCACCGTCGAGTATTTGATCTCGGCGTCTTCGAGGATGACCAGCTCGACCACGGCGGCGTGCAGCTGGTTCTCGTCGCGCATCGGGGCCGTGCAGCCCTCAAGGTAGGAGCAGTAGCTGCCCTTGTCGGCGATGATAAGAGTCCGCTCGAACTGCCCAGAATCCTTGGCATTAATCCGGAAATAGGTGCTGAGCTCCATGGGGCAGCGCACGCCCGGCGGGATGTAGACGAAGCTACCGTCGCTGAAGACCGCGCTGTTGAGGCAGGCGAAATAGTTGTCGCTGACCGGCACCACCGAGCCGAGGTACTTCTTGACCAGTTCGGGGTGTTCGCGGATCGCCTCGCTGATCGGGCAGAAGATCACCCCGACGGCGGCCAGCTCCTTCTTGAAGGTGGTGACCACCGACACGCTGTCGAAAACGGCGTCGACGGCGTAGCGCGGCGCGCCCTGCACCCCGGCCAGCACTTCCTGCTCCCGCAGCGGGATGCCGAGCTTCTTGTAGGTCTCCAGGATGTCCGGATCGACCTCGTCCAGGCTCATCGGCCCGGCCTTCTGCGACGGCGCGGCGTAGTAGTAGGAGTCCTGGTAGTCGATCTTCGGATAGTTGACCTTGGCCCAGTCGGGCTCTTCCAGCGCCAGCCAGCGCTCGAACGCCTCCAGCCGCCAGGCCAGCATCCACTCGGGCTCGTCCTTCTTGGCCGAGATGAACCGCACGATGTCGGCGTTCAGCCCCTTCGGCGCGAAGTCCTGCTCGATTTCGGTGACGAAGCCGTGCTGGTACTTTTCCAGCTCGGCGACGGCCTGCACGGTTTCCTTGACGGCGGCCATTACGCAACTTCCTTCCGGCGCGCCGCGTGGCGCGCATACAGGTCCAGCCAGGCGTCACCGGCCCGGGTCCAGTCGGCTTCGCCGGTGTTCCAGCCGCCACTGATACGGATGGCGCTGGGCGCCAGATCAGCACGTCCCATGGCGGCGACGACGTCGCTGGGTTTCATCTTGCCGGACGAGCAGGCCGGACCGGCGCTGATCATCACGCCGGCCAGATCCATGCCCATTACCTGCATCTGGGCGTCGAAGCCCGGGGCGGCGAAGCCCAGGGTCTGCGGCAGGCGCGGCGCGCCCTTGCCGAGGATGACGGCTCCGGCGGCCTCCACACACTCCTGCAAGGCGTCGCGCCAGACGGCCTGCGCGGCGATGGCATCGAGATCGCGGCAGGCAGCATCGGCAGCCGCGCCGAACCCGGCGATGCCGGAGAGGTTCTCGGCGCCGGCGCGGCGACCGCGCTCCTGCCCGCCGCCGTGCAGCCGGCGCACCAGCGTCGCGCGCGGCCCGGCGGCCAGCGCCCCGACCCCGAACGGTCCGCCGATCTTGTGCGCCGCCAGCGCCAGAGTATCCGCGCCCAGGGCATTGAAATCGATGGCCATCTTGCCGGCGGCCTGAACCGCATCGACATGCAGCCAGCCGCCAGCCTCACGCACCAATGCAGCCGCCTCGGCAACCGGCTGGATCACGCCGGTCTCGTTGTTGGCCAGCATCAGGCAGACCAGCGTCTTGCCGCCCCTGCCCAGCGCCTGCGCCAGCCAGGCCAGATCGGCGACGCCGTCGGCGTCCACCGGCCAGACCTCGACCGGAACCCCGGCGGCGCGGACATTCTCTGACACCGCGCCATGCTCGGTCGCGCCCAGCAGAATGCGGTCAAACCCCGCCGCCACGGCGCTCTCGATGGCCAGGGCGTTGGACTCCGTCCCGCCGCTTGTGAAGGTGATCGAGCCCGGCTTGACCGCGATCAGGTCGGCGACCTGCGCCCGCGCCGCCTCGATTAGCGACCGCGCGGCCCGGCCAGCGGCGTGCACCGACGAGGGATTGCCGCCGATCTCCAGCGCCCGCACGACCGCGTCCTTCGCCTCTGGGCGGACGGGCGCGGTGGCGTTGTGGTCGAGATAGACGGTCACGCGGCCTCCGGGGCGGCCAGGCGCAGCTTGCCGCTCAGAACGTCGGCCAGCGACACGGACGCCAGATAGCCCTGCAGCTGGCGGCCCATTTCCTCCCACAGGTCGTGGGTCAGGCAGCGCTCGCCGCCGGCCATGCAGCCCTTGGCGCCCGATGCGCCGCAACGGGTCGCGCGCAGGGGCTCGTCGACCGCCAGCACGATGTCGGCGATGTTGGTCTCGCTGGCCGCGGCCGCCAGCCGATAGCCGCCGCCCGGCCCGCGCACGCTGCGCACCAGGCCCTTGCGCCGCAGTCGCGCGAACAGCTGCTCGAGATAGGACAGGGAGATCTGCTGCCGCGCCGCGATGTCGGCCAGCGACACAGCGCGCACCGAATCGTCCGTTCCCTGCCGGCCGGCGAGGTCGGTCATGGCCATCACGGCGTAGCGGCCCTTGGTGGACAGGCGCATGGCGAGATTCCCTGGCATCCGGCGCGCGGCCTGTGCTAAGGCCGCGCCTCGCCCGCAAGGCCTGTTCATCAGGTCTGCGCGGACGGGGATCATCTAGGAAGACCAAGCGCGGTGGTCAAGTATTCCACGGCTCGGCAAGACGGGAAAAGCCTATGCCTGAAGTGGTTCTCACCGGCGCCGCCGGCCGCATCGAAGGCCGGTATTCCCCGGGCAAGCGCGAGAACGCGCCGATCGCCCTGATCCTGCATCCGCATCCGCGCGCCGGCGGCCACATGAACCATCCGGTGTCGGTGCAGCTCTACCACCTGTTCATGAAGCGCGGCTTCTCCGTCCTGCGCTTCAACTTCCGCGGCGTGGGCCGCAGCCAGGGCGAGTTCGACGCCGGCATCGGCGAACTGGCCGACGCGGCCACCGCGCTCGACTGGCTGCAGGCGACCAACCCGCAGGCCAGCCAGTTCTGGGTCGCCGGCTACAGCTTCGGCGCCTACATCGGCATGCAGCTGCTGATGCGCCGCCCGGAGACGGACGGCTTCATCAGCGTCTCGCCGCCAACCAACATGTACGACTTCAGCTTCCTGGCCCCCTGCCCGGCCTCGGGCCTGATCCTCCACGGCCAGACCGACACGGTCGTGCCGCCGGTCGAGGTGGAGCGCGTGGTCTCCAAGCTGCGCACCCAGAAGGGCATCGTCATCGACTACGAACTGGTCGACAACGCGACCCACTTCTGGGCCGAGCACCTGCCCGAAGTCGAAAAGCGTGTCGGGGCCTACCTCGACAAGCGCCTGGAAGCCGAACCGGCCTGATTTCAACCACTTCCGTTTCCCCGGCGAAGGCCGGGGTCCAGTTTCAGCTACGGTATCGGGTGCATTCAGGCCAAACGTCTGGTCCCTTCGATCTGGGCCCCGGCCTTCGCCGGGGAAACGGATGCTGAGTAGCCGTAGCAGGCCTATGACAGTCCCCGACCACCCGTGAGTTTGGATCCGAACCCATGAACCTTGATGCCATCGCCATCGGCGTGAACCCGCCGGAAGACGTCAACGTCATCGTCGAGGTGCCGATCGGCGGCGAGCCGATCAAGTACGAACTCGACAAGGACGCCGGGGTGCTGGTCGTCGACCGGTTCCTCTATACGGCCATGCGCTACCCTGGGAACTACGGCTTCATTCCGCACACCCTGTCCGGCGACGGCGACCCTGTTGACGTGATCGTGGTCAACACCCGCGCCATCGCGCCGGGCGCAGTGATGAGCAGCCGCATCGTCGGCGTGCTGCTGATGGAAGACCAGGCGGGCATCGACGAGAAGCTGATCGCGGTGCCGTCCTCGCACCTGACCGCGCGCTACGACAACGTGCGCAACTACACCGACCTGCCGCAGATCACCCTGGACCAGATCGAGCACTTCTTCACCCACTACAAGGACCTCGAGCCCGGCAAGTGGACCAAGGTCAAGGGCTGGGGCGACGCGGCCAAGGCCCGCGAGATGGTGCTCGAGGGGATCGAGCGGGCGAAGGCGGCAAAGAAATAGGATCACTCCTCCCCTCGTCAGAGGGGAGGGGGACCATGCGGAGCATGGTGGAGGGGGCAGCGCGAACGCGAGCGGTCCAATCCTGAATTCCGGTCTCTTCGGCAGCATCTTCGCTGCTCCTCCACCGCTCTCCGAGCGGTCCCCCGCCCCGCTTCGCGGAGAGGACAGGTCTAGGCCCTGATAAGATCGGCGATCTTCTGCACGGTGTTCCAGTTGCGACCCGTGGACGTGAGGCCCAGCGCCTTCCTGCCGAACACCAGCGCCGCCTTCGAGTCCGCGACGCCGTCGCCGAAGAAGATGTAGACGCAGCGGCCGACCGCCTTGATCCTCTCGCCGGGCGTCGCAACGGCGCGGATCATCGCCAGCATGTCCGGCGTCACGATCTCCCGGGCGACATTGACCAGGAATCGCGACGGCTCCCGCTCGGCCTCGTCCGGCAGCGGATTGGCGTCCATCATCGCCCGCCAGGCCGCGGGACCGCGCACGATGACGTGAGTGACGAGGCCAAGCCGCTTCCCGGCCTCGGCCTCCAGCAGCGCTTCCAGTTCGTCGTCGCTGCGATCACCGGCCTCGAACACCACATTGCCGCTGGCCAGCAGCGTCTTCACATCCGTGAACCCCAGCGCCTCGACCATCGCCTTGAGGTCGGCCATGGCGACCTTGCGGTTCCCACCGACGTTCACGCCCCTCAGCAGGGCGATGCGCCTCGTCATGTCAGTAGAGCAGGAATGGCCGGCGTTCCTCGATCCACGCCTGCTCGTCCGGAACGGTCAGGGAATCGAGATCGGCGGCAGTCGAGGCGCTGTCATCGACCCATTCCCGCAGCGCCGGGCCGCCGTTGATCACATCAATGGCCAGCTTGTCGAAGACATACTCGTACGGGAAATCCCGCCACAGGTCGTAGTCCGGGTACAGCCGCCGGATCGCCTTGAAGCCCAGAGCCTGCACCCGCCAGGGCCTGAACGCTTCATGGTCGTAGGCCGGGTCGTCGACGTGGATCTGCACGCCGTTACACAGTTGGCCGACATGCTTGTGGAAGGTCGGCTGGAACCAGATGTCGCGCAGGCGGCAGCCGTTCAGCCACTGCGGCGCAAAGGCCTGCATCTCGGCAATCACCTTGCGGGCATCGATGTCGGGCGCGCCGAACAGCTCAAGCGGCCGGGTAGTGCCGCGCCCCTCCGACAGGGTCGCGCCCTCGATCATCACCGTTCCGGCATAGGCTCGGGCCATCGACAGGTTGGGCGCATTGGGGCTGGGGTTGATCCAGCTGCGCTCGCCCAGCGGCCAGCCGTAGCCGGGCCCGGCGGCGGGGTCATACCCCTCCATCTCGATCACGCGGTAGTCGACCTTCAGCCCCCTGCTCGCGATGAACCAGTGGCCGAGCTCGCCGAGCGTCATCCCGTGCCGCATGGGCATCGGCCCGGCGCCGACGAAGCTCTCCCAGCCGGGCAGCAGGGTCAGGCCCTCGACCGGCCGGCCGGCGGGGTTGGGCCGGTCCAGCACCCAGACTTCCTTGCCGTGCTCGGCGGCGGCCTCCAGCACGTAAAGCAGCGTGGTGATGAAGGTGTAGATGCGGCAGCCCAGGTCCTGCATGTCGACCAGCATGA
This sequence comes from uncultured Caulobacterales bacterium, assembly GCA_903858185.1. Taxonomy (GTDB): domain Bacteria; phylum Pseudomonadota; class Alphaproteobacteria; order Caulobacterales; family Caulobacteraceae; genus Caulobacter; species Caulobacter lacus. The sequence goes on along the minus strand of CAIOHT010000159.1, from coordinate 934 downwards.
CGTCGAAAGTGCCCATGGCCTGGCCGGTGGGCCGGCGGACCTCGCCATAGAGACTGAACACCGGGAAGCCGTAGACCGGGTCGGTGAAGTCCGGCGACTCCATCATGTTGTCCTGCAGGTCGCCGCGCATGCCGTGCTGCGGCCCGAAGGCGGCGGTGATCTCGATGTCCGGACAGGCGGACAGGGCGTCGATCGAATGGGTCAGGTCGGCGGTGACCGACGCCGGATGCGCCAGCAGCGCCACGCGCTTGCCTTTCAGCGGCGCGCGCAGGGCGGGATCGGCGAGCAGACGGTCGATGCCGAAGTTCATGCGGGCTCCAGGTCGAAGGCGAAGGAGTCGGGATGGTGGAAGTCCGGCTTACCCGGCGGATGGGCCAGCGCCCAGTAGGACATGCGGCCGCTGGCTTCCTCGATGACCGTCGACAGCCCCAGCCTCCAGACAGCGTCGGCGCCCAGACCCAGCCGGTCGAGGTCGAGCGTTGCCGCAAGCTCGACCCGGTCGTCGCCGATATGCTTGTGCTGATCACGAAGTTCGACCCCGGCGTGGTCCAACATTCCCTCGCGATAACCGTCGAAACTGTAGGCCCTCCACCGGCCGGACGGCGAGAGGTTGAACTCGTAATAGCCGGTTACCTCTCCGCTCCGGACAAAGGCTTCAAAACAGGTCGTCCGCCATAGCTCATCCGCGCGTGATGGCTTGACCCAGGCCGGCACAACAAGGCGGGGGATATCCCCTTCCAGCCGATAGTGGAGCCTCAGACCGGTCGACCGCGGACGGGTCACCTCGACGGTGAGGGCGGAAACCGCCTCGCAGGGTGTCTGTGGATGGGGAGTCAGCGTGAGCAGCATGCCCCTTCGATAGCCCCTGCTTGACGCCGGTCAATGGCGGAGGCATTCAGCAACCCATGATCGCCCGCCGCGCCCTCTGCAGCCT
>CAIOHT010000158.1 GCA_903858185.1 uncultured Caulobacterales bacterium | reverse complement strand
CCCGATCCTGCTGAAGATCAACATGGAGGCCGGTCACGGCGGCGCCTCGGGGCGGTTCGATTTCCTGAAGGAAATCGCGCTCGACTACGCCTTCGCCATCTGGGCCGTGGATCGCGGATGGACGAAGGCCTGATCCTAAGGGCGGCCTCGGCGGACGACGCCGGGGCCATCGGCGCCATCTACGGCGACGCGTGCCTGAACGGCTCCGGCACGTTCGAGGAGATCCCGCCGGGCTCCACGGCCATGGCGGAACGGCTTGACGCCATCCTGGCCAGGGGCCTGCCCTACTATGTCGCCGAACTGGATGGACATGTCGCGGGCTATGCCTACGCCTCGCCGTTCCGCCCGCGCACCGGCTACCGCTATACGGCCGAGGACAGCGTCTACATCGCGCCCTGGGCCAAGGGCCGGGGTCTGGGCAGGGCGCTGCTCGCGCCGGTCATCACCGACTGCGAGCGGCTGGGTCTGCGCCAGCTGATGGCCGTGATCGGCGGCTCGGAGAACGCCGCGTCCATCGCCCTGCACCGTTCGCTCGGCTTTGAGCTGAAGGGCGTGATGACCGGGGTCGGTTTCAAACTGGGCCGCTGGATGGACATCGTGATGATGCAGAAGGCCCTGAATGGCGGTGTGGAGACCTTGCCCGAGGGGCCGGGTCTGCCGCTGGGCGGGGGCTGATCAGGTGCGTGGTTCGAGACGCGGACCTGAGGGTCCGCTCCTCACCACGACGATTACAATTGCAGCCCACCTCTCCTCGTCATCCTGATGAGCGAGCTTCAAGCGAGCGTCTCGAAGGACGCACCCCCGCATTGCCATCGCCACCACCCCTCCCTACGTTCCGACGCATGAGGCCCCTGCGCACCCTTCTGCTGACCCTGATCACGGCGCTGTTCGCCGTCAGCGGTATGGCGGCTCCGGCTCCGGCGAAGGCTACGCCATCGCCGTGCCACGAGGCGCCGGCGCATCACGACAAGTCTGCCCCGTCCCAGGCCACCATGACCTGCTGCATTGGCTGCATGCCCGCGCCGTCCGAGGCCGTGGTCATCCTGACCAGCGTCGCCGCCGAGCCTGTCGCCTACGACCCCCCCGCCTCCGGCCCTGAGGGCCGCCTGACCGCGCCGGACCCCGACCCGCCTCGACTTTCCGTCTGAAGCCGCAAACCGCTTTCGTTGTATTAAGACAGAAGGAGGGTCCGATGACCCCCGCTATCCGTTCGCGCCTGTTCGCGAGCACGATCACTGCGAGCCTCTTGCTCGCGCCCGTCGCCCTCGCCCAGGATCATGATCACCACATGCCGCCCGCTGCCGCGAGCGCCCCGGCCGGGACGCCGCCCCCTGCCGATTCGGACGACGGGACCATCGTCGGCGGTATGGGCCGCATGACCAGCGCGCTTGGCCCCTACGCCACGAACAGGGACGCCGGCGGCACGGCGTGGCAGCCGGACGCCGCCCCGCATGGCGGCCTCCACCTGATGTCCGGCGCGTGGATGGTCATGGTCCATGGCGAGTTCAATCTCGTCGCCTCCGAGCAATCCGGCCTGCGGGGCGACAGCCGCAGCTTCGCGTCCGGCATGATCATGGGCGTGGCCCAGCGCGACCTGGGCCCGGGCAAGCTGCAGCTGCGCGCCATGCTGAGCCCCGACCCCTTCATGGGGCCGGAGGGCTATCCGCTGCTGCTGGCCACCGGCGAGACGGCCGACGGGATCGATCACCTCGTCGACCGGCAGCATCCGCATGACCTCTTCATGGAGATGTCGGCCAGCTACAGCCTGCCGGTCGGCGACCGGGGCAGTCTGTTCGTCTATGGCGGCCTGCCCGGAGAGCCCGCGTTCGGCCCGCCCGCCTTCATGCACCGCACCGCGGCCATGGCCAGCCCCGAGGCGCCGATCAGCCACCACTGGCTGGACTCCACCCACATCACCTACGGCGTGGTCACGGTCGGCTTCATGCAGGACCGCTGGAAGGTCGAGGCCTCGACGTTTCGCGGCCGGGAGCCGGACCAGCAGCGGTGGGATATCGAGACCGGCGATCTCGACTCCCGGTCCGTGCGGCTGAGTGTGAACCCGACCGACAACTGGTCGCTGCAGGCCAGCTGGGCCGACATCAAGAGCCCTGAAGCGCTCGAGCCGCTGGTTGATGAGGAACGTGTATCCGTCAGCGCCCTCTACGGCCGCGCTTTCGGCAGCAGCGGGTTCGCCTCGGCGACCGGCGCCTGGGCCCGCAAGGAGAAGGACGGCAAGACCCTGGACGCCTGGCTGTTTGAGGCCGCGCTGCAGTTCAACGACGCCTGGACGGTGTTCACGCGCGCCGAGCAGGTCGACCAGGCCGAGCTGGCGCCGGGCAACATCTACACCGTGCGCAAGGTCTCGCTGGGCGCGATCCACGACTGGCGGCTGGGCGACAACGTCAAGCTTGGCATGGGCGCCCTGGTCAACGGCTTCGACATCCCTTCCCCGTTGTCCACCAGCTATGGCGACGCCGGCGGCGGCATGGCGTTCGTGCGGCTGAAGATCGGCTAGATCAGCACCCGGCCGGCAAAGGTCAGGGCGTCGACGTCTCGCTGGATATCCCGGCGTCCAGGCGTCGGCGCCGTGTTTGCGCGGGTCCGTGGCTCAACGGCCCTGGGCCCGAAAGCCGCGAGGACCTGCGGAACAGGGCAATCCGGCTATGAGAGGAAGTGGCTGGGGAACTAGGACTCGAACCTAGAATGACGGTACCAAAAACCGCTGTGTTACCATTACACCATTCCCCAGCAGGAACGGCGCGGCTCAGGAGAGCCGGGCGTCGCGAGGGGCGTCAGATAGCGCAGGCCGGACCGGGATGCAACGCCATGCAAAGCCTTTCTGATGGTCGCTTGCGGACCTTCCAACTCGCCTCTATAAGCCGCGTCCTTACGTCGGAGTGTAGCTCAGTCTGGTAGAGCACCGTCTTCGGGAGGCGGGGGTCGAAGGTTCGAATCCTTTCACTCCGACCATTTTCCCGCGCCCCGCGAAATCCTTTCCAACAAGCCGATTTCGCGGGGAGTGTGTCCCCGAGTTCATTTGACGCAAACGCGGACCCATATAGCGTGGACGCGAGTTCCAACCGGGGTCCCCGATGAAGCAGTTTCTCCTGACCATGGCCGGCGTGTTTGCCGGCCTGGTGTTGTTCTTCGTGCTCATCCCGTTCCTGGTGATCGGATCGATCGTCGGCGCGGCCAGCAAGCCCAAGGACACCACGCCGGCCCAGGCCGTGCTGGAACTGGACCTGCGCGGCGGGATGACCGACCAGGAGTCGAAGAATCCGTTCGCCGCGTTCGGCGGTTCGGGTCTCTCGGTGGTTTCGGTGATCGAGACGCTGCGCCACGCCGAGACCGACGACAAGGTGAAGGCCATCTTCGTAAGACTGCCCGAGGGCGGGATGGCGCCGGCGGCAGCCGATGAGCTGCGCCTGGCGTTCCTGCACTTCCGCAAGGCCGGCAAGCCGATCTGGGCCCACAGCCAGGGCCTGTATCCGTCCGGCGTCGTGACCTCGACCTATATGCTGGGCGCGGCGACAGACGCCCTGTGGATGCAGCCCGACAGCTCGTTCCAGGCCGTGGGCCTGGCCGGCGAGGACATGTTCTTCAAGCGCTTCTTCGACAAGTACGGCGTGAAGGCCGACTACGAACAGCGGATGGAGTACAAGAACGCCGTCAATCCCTACCTCTACAGCGACTACACCCCGGCGCACCGCGAGTCGGCGACGTCCTGGATGGGCTCGGTCTATCGCACCGGCATCCTGACCGCCGCCATCGACCGCAAGAAGGAGCCGGTGGCCTTCGTGCGCGCCATCGAGGCCGGCCCCTATTCGGCAGAGGACGCCGCCCGCAAGGGTCTGATCGACAAGGTCGGCCAGGTGCGCGAGGCGAGCGACGCCCTGATCGCGCGCGTCGGCGGCAAGGCCAAACTGGTCGAGTTCGACGACTACATGACCCATACGATCCGCGGCGAGCGGGCCGCCAGCGGCCTGGGCGGCAAGTCTGTGATCGCCGTGATCGGCGCCGAAGGCCCGATCATGACCGGTCGGGGCGGCAGCGGAAATCTGTTCGCCGGCGATGACACGGTGTGGTCCGACGACGTCTCCGAAGCCTTCTACACCGCCATCGAGGACAAGGACGTGAAGGCGATCGTCTTCCGCGTCTCCTCGCCCGGCGGGTCGGACACCGCGTCCGAACAGATCCTGGCGGCCGTGAAGGCCGCGCGGAAGGCCGGCAAGCCGGTGGTCGTCAGCATGGGAACCTATGCGGCGTCCGGGGGCTACTGGATCTCCTCGCACGCGACCGAGATCGTCGCCCAGCCGACCACCCTGACCGGCTCGATCGGCGTCTACGGCGGCAAGTTCGCGCTGGGCGACGCCCTGTCGCGGTTCGGCATCGATGTGCGCACCACCGCGGTCGGCGGCGAGTACGCCGGGGCCTTCGGCACCGCCGGCAGCTTCACGCCCGACCAGCGCGCCGCCTTCGCCCAGTGGATGGACCACATCTATGACGGCTTCGTCGGCCGCGTGGCCGAGGGTCGCAAGCTGCCGGAAGACCGGGTGCGCGAAATCGCCAAGGGCCGGGTCTGGACCGGGGTCCAGGCGCGACAGCTGAAGCTGGTCGACAGCCTCGGCGGCTACTACGACGCGATCGACCGGGCCAAGGCCCTCGCCGGGATCAAGGGCGATGTCCGCATCCGGCACATGGACGCGCCGTCCTCGCCGTTCGAGGCGTTCGAGAAGATGTTCGGTGTCAGCTCGACGTCACTGCGGACGCTCGCCGCCGCCGGCTGGGTGATGGGCGACCCGCGCGCCGCCGCCGTGCTCGACGAGATGGCCGCCGCCCGTCTGCGCGCCACGCCGTCGGGGGCCGCGGTGCTGGCGCCGACGCCGGTTCGCTAGGGCGTCCCCGGTCGGCTAGCGGTCGATGGCGACACCCTGCCTGCCAGGCCTCGGCTCTGGCAGCGGGCAGGGCTGGTCGGCGGCTTGAGGCGGCCGCAGCCTGGGTTTCTGGCTGAGCGAGCCCCGGCCAACAGAGCGCCTCGAGACGGGGACCCGCCCCTGACGACGGCGCGGCGCCCGATCATGAGGTTCCCCTGACGGCGCACGCCTGATTGCAGACCCCGATCAAGGCCGGGGCGCGGTCGTCGCAGCGCCGAACGGGAACGGGCGCCTGGGGCCAACGCGCGCGCGAAACCCGCCGCAGCCGGGCATTGACCCGGCGCGGGGGCGGAAGGGCATGAAGCCGGGCCCGGCCTGAACCGCTTCTGATCCCTGTGGACCGCGGAGGTGCTCCAGCGCCCTTTCCGGACGGGTTTTCCGGCGGCGAACCCGCCGTCAGTTCGCCCGAGAATGCTCTGGCGGGGGGCTTCAAGCCGGCGAGCCTATGCCGCCCGGCGGCGGGCGGCCGTGGCTCATGGGAGCTCTGCGGACTCTGGCCCCCTCGCCTGGGCGCGGCATGCCGCGGACGCAGGTCAATCGTCCGGCCGAGTTCCGGGTATCAGGCAAGAAAAAGGGCGGCGGGGTTTCCCCCGCCGCCCGATATCTCTGGTTGGACTGTCGTCTACCAGCGCTTGGTGATGCCGAAGAAGGCCCGGCGACCGGTCATGTCGAACTGGTTCAGGCCGGCGGTGCCGATCCGGAACTGGCCGGCGGACTGCGCCGGGGGACGATCGTCAAACACGTTCAGGATACCGGCCTGGAAGGTCCAGGTGTCCATTTTCCGGCGAACCGAGAAGTCGTGGTAGGCCGTGAACTCGTTGTACTGCTTGTAGTAGACCGGGACAGCTTGGACCGAGATGGCGCCCGTGCCGAGCAAGGTGGTGCAGGGGGCGATCGGACCGGCGCCGACGCGGCAGTTGGTGGCGTAACGCGTGCTGTTGAACACGTCCGCGCCGAAGTCTTCCGTATCCGAAGACTTGCCGATCAGATCCACCGACCAGGCAAAGGTCCAGTCACCGCTGTCGAACCGCGTGTTGATCGAGCCGGTGAAGTCGGGATCGCCGGTTTCACCGTTCGAGTCGGTCGTCGTGCCGACCAGCAGGGCGGTCTCGTCTTCGAACGTCCAGGTGAACTGGGTGTCGATGGTGAGGCGGCCCATGTCGAACGTGTGCTGGTAGCGCGTGGTCAGGTCGATGCCGGTGTTCACCTGCTCGGCGACGTTCAGGTAGCCATCGAACACGGCGGTGATGTTGAAGGTCACCGGATCGCGCGTGAACAGCGTGCAGAACGGCCCCGGGAAGGGGTTGTTGCGATAGCACTGACCGATCGAGTTGGCCGCGCCGAAGCGTGAGATCTGGTTTTCAACCAGGATCTCGAAGTAGTCGACCGCGACCGAGAGGTCGATGAAGTCCGGAGTCCAGATCACACCGAGGGTCTTGGCTTCCGAGGTTTCAGCCGACAGCACGCCGGCGCCGCCGCCGACCGTGACCGTCGCGCTCGATCCGCCACCGTAGCTCGTCGCCAGGACGTAGTCGATCGGCACGCCGTCGGCCGCGCAGTTGGCCGCGAGGGTCGCGTTGGACGAGGTCACGTAGTTGATGCAGGGGTCGATCGCCGTCTGGCCGAGGAAGCTGGTCTGGTTGGCCAGATACAGTTCGTACAGCGCCGGGGCGCGGAACGAGGTGCCCTTGGTGCCGCGAATGCGCCAGCCCGGGGTGATCTGCCAGTTGAAGCCCAGCTTGTAGGTCGAACCGTCGCCGTAGCTCTCGTAGTCGGTGTAACGACCGGACAGCTGCACATCGAGGCTCTCGATGCCGGGCAGGCCCTTGAACACCGGGATTTCGATTTCACCGAAGACTTCACTGACGGTGTCGTCGCCCTTGGTGATGCCGGCCGAGGTGGAGCCCCAGAGGTTGCCCGAACGCTCGTTCAGGCCGGGGGTGTCGTTGATCTCGTCCTTGCGCCAGGCAACGCCGATGGCGGCGCCGACCGGGCCCGCCGGAAGGTTGAACACAGTGCCCGTGGTCGTGAACTCGACCGCGTCCTGGGTGTAGGTGGTGTTGCCCGTTTCCTGGGTGAACAGGAAGGCCTGCTCGGCGGCATTGAAGTCGCCGTTGATGATGCGGGGGGACACCCAGGGAAGGCCGGTCGGCAGGGCCGTGCACTGGCCGCCGGAGATGGTGATCGCAGCCTGGTTACAGGCCAGGGCGCCGGTCGTGGCCACGACGCGGTCATTGTAGATGATGTCGGTCGTGTAGTCGGCGTCCGAGCTGCTGCGCTGGTAGAAGATATCCCAGTCCCAGCCGCTGAGCATGGAGCCGAAATCACCACGCATGCCGATGACGCCGCGCCAGTAGTTGACTTCCTGGAGGCGGTCCGACTTGAGCGGGATGATCGGCAGGAGCGATCCGAGCGTCGCGCCGAAGGGGTTGTTCGGGTTGGCGGTGCTGAAGGACGGGAAGAACTGGCGGGCGCCGTACTGCGCCGACTCGCGGCGGTTGATCAGCAGTTCGGCGTACAGTTCGGTCGACGCGGTCAGGTCGAAGCCGGCCGTGGCGAAGACGCTCGTCCGCTTGACGGGGCTGAGGATCGAGGCGCGGGCGTAGGCGGGGTGGTCCTGGTGCGCATAGGGGAAGGTCGCCGGGAAGCCGGCGCGACCCTGACGCACGAGGCCGAACGGCACGGCGGTGGAGCCGAAGACGGCCCCGCCGGAGTTGCCCTGGGCGGCGGTCGGGTAGATCACGCCCGCGTCAGGATGGATCACCGTACCGTAGAGGCCGGTATTGATCGCGCGGGTGAACAGGTTGTAGCACTTGGCGGTATCGTCGCCGTAACCCTGACCGGGGTCCGTGTTCGGGAAGTCGACCGGGGCGCCGTTCGGGCCACCGGCCAGCAGGTAGTCGGACGCACAGGCCGTGTCGTCGCGGTCACCACGACGCAGAACCTTCTGCTCGTAGTAGTCGGCGGCCACGTTCACATAGCCGCGGTCGAAGGTCTTACCCCAGGCGGCGCTGACGCGGTAGGTTTCGCCACCGGCCTCAAACGGCTGGATGGCCGAGGCGTTCAGCTCGATGCCGTCGAAGTTGGACTTGGTGATGATGTTGATAACGCCGGCGACGGCGTCGGAGCCGTAGATCGACGAGGCGCCGTCCTTCAGGATCTCGAAGCGCTCGACGATCGAGTTGGGAATGACGTTCAGGTCGACGGGGCCGACGGTGCCGCGCGTGCCGGCCGGGCCGACGCGACGGCCGTTCAGCAGGACGAGGGTCCGCGTGGCGCCGAGGCCGCGCAGGGAGATGGTGTTCACGCCGGGGCCGCCGTCGGTGACGAAGCCGGTCAGCTGGTTGTTCACCTGGAACGAGCCGCTCGCGAGGCTGGACTGCTGGAGGATCTCGGTGGTGTCGATCAGGCCCTCGAGGGTCGAGGACTCGGCGGTGATCACCTGGATCGGCGCAGAGCTCGTGAATTCAGAGCGCTTGATGCGCGAGCCGGTGACGACGAGCGCCTCGACTTCGGTGTCATCTTCGTCGTCCGCCGTCGTGGCGGGAGGCGTCGTCTGAGCGAACGACACGGTGGGCGTAGCGACGGCGAGCGCGGCGACGAAGCCAGCGATCACGGTCGTGCCCAGGAGAAGCTTGCGGTCCAGCATTTGGTTTAAAATCCCCAGTAGCCCGATGATACAACGGCCGTCAGACGGCCGCTCACGGGATACACATCCCGCGCGGTTTAGCGAAACTAGCAGCTTCGAAGCGCCCCACAACAATGTTGACGCATTTTCGCCGCATCGCCATCCCGGCGTAACAATACCGCCACAGTTTCCCCAGGGACGGGCATGCCCTGCCGGAAAACGTTACGATAAGGGAAAGGCAAGATGAGCTTGGCGAAACTGCGGGAGCGGTTAGATTAGACGCCGATTGGCCGTCTGTCGGCCACGCTTCGCCACCCAAAGTGACGCCATCGGGGAATGTTTCCCGTGGCGGGCGAGTGTAAACCAGCTTCGAGGGGTCATCGTGACGCCGAAACTTCGCTCTTTCTGTATCGCCGCCGCGATTTCGCTCCTCGGCCTCGCCGCGGCCGCGCCCGGTCAGGCACAGGCGCCCGCCGCCTCGCCGCCCAGCGCCGCCGATTTCGACCGCGAATCGGCCATCAGCAACGTCAGCCTGTCGCCCGACGGCAAGCATCTGGCGGCGCTCGTTTCGCCGGACGGCGTCAATGTCTACGTCTCCGTCTGGCGCACCGACGCCATGGACAAGCCGCCGGTCAACCTCGGTTGCGGCGACCGCTCCAAATGCATGGGCGTCGGCTTCCTGAAGAATGACCGGATCCGGATCTCCGTTCGCCAGACGATCACGTCGGGCTCGATCAAGACCCACCTGTTCCGCTTCTTCACCACCGATCTCGAAGGCAAGGTGTGGCGCAACGCCCTTGGCTCCACCGACCAGACCACCGGTCCGAACGCCGCGGTGGTTTCGACCCTGCCGCGCGATCCGCGCAACATCCTGATCCAGAGCTTTGAGGACGGCAATTTCTACCAGCTGGACCTCTATTCCGGCACCCGCAAGAAGGTCGGCAGCGGCTCGGACAAGTTCGGCGGCGAGCAGGTCGACCTGAAGGGCGAGATCCGCGCCCGCCAGTCGGTCGATTTCGAGAGCGGCAAGGTCTACGTCGCCCAGTGGATCCGCAACCCGGCCAACGAGCAGTGGGAAGAGCACTTCCGCTGGTTCGCCGCCGACCGCGAACCCAAGGAGATCGTGGGCTTCAGCGAAGACCCCAACGTCATCTATGTGCGGACCAACGCCGGTCGCGACAAGACGGCGATCTTTGAATACGACATCGCCGCCAAGAAGTTCCTCGAGCCGATCTTCGAGATCAAGCTGTTCGACGCCAGCGACGTGATCCAGTCCTCGGCCGCGGCCAACTACGGCGCGATCCTCGGGTTCGCCTACGAAGGCGAGAACGGAAAGGCCTACTGGGTCGACGAGCAGATGAAGGCGATCAACAAGGGCCTGCGTCAGGCCCTCGGCATCACCACCGTGCCCGTCGCCTGGACCGATATCGCCACCGGCGAAAAGGCCCGCTTCTCGACCGGCGACGGGGCCGACGTCAGCATCACCGACTGGTCCGACGACCTGAAGTACCTGATCGTTGTGAAGTCCGGCCCGCGACAGCCGCCGGAGTACTACCTCCTGACGGACGGCACGAAGCTGACCAAGCTTGGCGCGCAGCGTCCGTGGCTGAACACGGCCGCGCTCGGCGATACGCGCCTGATCCAGTATCCGGCCCGTGACGGCCTGCTGATCCCCGGCTTCCTGACCACCCCACGTCCGGAACTGTACGGCGCGGGCCCCTACCCGACCATCATCGTGCCGCACGGCGGTCCGTGGGCCCGGGACGGCATGGGCTGGGACGGCTCGGGCTGGGTGCAGTACTTCGCCTCCCGCGGTTACGCCGTGCTGCAGCCGCAGTACCGCGGCTCCGACGGCTGGGGCCAGAAGCTCTGGCGCGCCGGCGACGCCGAATGGGGCGGGAAGATGCAGGACGACAAGGACGACGGCGTGAAGTGGCTGGTCGCCCAGGGCATCGCCGCGCCTGACCGGGTCGCCATGCACGGCTACTCCTATGGCGGCTATGCGGCCATGGTGGCCTCGGTTCGGCCCAACGGCCTGTACCAGTGCGCCATCGCCGGCGCGGGCGTCGCCTCGGTCGACCGGTTCCGCGAGCTGGTCAACCAGAGCCGGATCCTGCGGGAGCTTCAGCGGCCGTCCATCCAGGGCCTGTCACCTGTCGACAAGGGTCCGGACGTCTCGATCCCGATCTTCCTCTACCATGGCGACCGGGACGTCACGGTTCCGATCAGTGAGTCGGAGCGGTTCGTCGGCGTCCTGCGGACTGCGGGCAAGCCCTACAAGTACCTGGCCATCCCGGACATGGGTCACCAGTACAACCGTTGGGAAGCCGGGCAGACGGCCCAGGTGCTGAACGCCGTGGAAGCCTACCTCCGCACCGACTGCGGCCCGGGCGGGCTCTGACCCCGCCCCGCGTCACAGCGGACAGAACGACGGAAAGGGCGGGGAGCGATCCCCGCCCTTTTTCGTTGGGGGTTGGGGGAGGCCCGGGGATATGTACCGCAGGTACGTGTCCCCCTATCGAGCGGCCGGGTTTGGGGGACACGTACCTGCGGTACATGTCCCCGGCGGTGCGGCACGGCTTCGCTCCTTCACCGGCGGTGAAGGCAGGGAGGGCGCGGCGCGCTCCGGTCTCAGCTGGATGAGAGGGGTGCGAAAAGGGCCGAGGCCGTCGCGCGCCGCGAAGTCCGTTATCCGGGAGCAGCCGGCAGGCAGCCCTCTTAGGGCTTTACCGGCAGAAGCCTCCGGCGGGCGGGGGGTGGCTAACCCTCCCCGGACCGTGAGCGTAACCCCCGCTCACCTGTCGCCCCGTTGGCCAGAGGCCGTTCCGGTCTGGTCTCCTGCCTGGCCCCTGGCCGGCGAAGGAGGGACCTGCACGACTGGCGCCGTCGAAGCTTCCCGCTCGAACCCCGTCCCGCCGCCGCATCGGATCGCCTGGCCGAGGCGCCCTCCCCTGCAGCGGGATGAGGTGAGTATGGGGGCGGCTTTGCGGGGTGAGGCGCAGGTTGTTTGGCGCGGTGGCGTAGCGCAGGCGGAGGTGAGGGATTCCAGGGGGTTGGGCGCGGGGATCGGCGGAATGTGCGCGGCGTCCTCTCCCATTTGGGAGAGGGGGACCATGCGGAGCATGGTGGTGAGGGACGCCCGGTGGCGGAAAACCGCGCGCTGTCCATCCGGACGCCCCGGCCACCAGCACACCTCCCACTCCACCAGCCTTCGGCTGGTCCCCCTCTCCCAAGAGGGAGAGGAAGGAAGAATGAAGGGAGAGGAACGTGCTGCTGCAAAGAAAAAGGGCGGCGGACCGAAGTCCGCCGCCCCAATTCTTTCGAAGGCTTTGTGGGCCTTAGAAGTCGAGCGTCACACCCATGAAGATGTAGCGACCGAAGGAGTCGTACGTCTGCGGGTAGGTGTTGCCGTTACCGGTCGTGCCGACCGAGCGCGAGAGCTGCGGATCGTTGTCGAACACGTTGTTGACACCGCCGCGGACGCTCACGCCGTCCAGGACTTCCCAGTTGGCCGACAGGTCGAAGTAGTTCTCGGCTTCGAAGGCGTAGTCGATGCGGGCGCTGACAGGGGCCTGCAGTTCGACTTCACCGATGTGGCGCCAGGTCAGCGAGACCGACGCATCCCAGGGGGTTTCCCAGGTCGCGCGGGCGCGGTGACGCCACTCGGGCTTCGGCGTGCCGCAGTCGTTGCCGTAACGGCCGGCGCAGACGTCGACCGCCTGGCCAGCGCCCGGATCGACATCGTTCTTTTCGAGGACGGAGCCCACGAAGTTCAGCGCGACCGAACCCATGTCGGTCAGGCCGAGGGCGTCGAGGCCGAAGCGGTAGTTGCCCACCACGTCGATACCCGAGACTTCCAGACCACCGATGTTGACGTTGAAGTCTTCAACGTAACCACCGCCGACCCAGATCTGGCCGCCGGCGCTGCGCTTGATCTTGGCGCAGGAGACCGCGTCGTTGTCGCCGTAGCAGGAGTCCAGCGTGTTGGCGGCGCCAACCGAGCTGATCAGGTCCGTCACTTCGATGCTGTAGTAGTCCACCGACAGGCTGAAGCCCGGCAGGAAGCTCGGGGTGAACACCACACCGTAGGTGTAGGTGTCGGCGGCTTCCGGATCCAGGTTGGGGTTACCACCACCGAGGAACTGGTACTGGCCGGCCGGGCTGGTCAGACCAGCCGAACGCCATTGACCCGCGCTGACGCCGGTCGCCTGGCACTGGGCCAGGGTCGCCGCGATCACGCCGGCCGTCACCGGACCGCAGGGATCGCCGTCGATGTCGAACAGGCCAAGGCCCTGGGCCGTGAACAGTTCGATGACGTTCGGCGCGCGGACGGCGCGCTGGTAGCTGGCGCGGAAGCGCAGGTCGCTGGTCGGAGCCCAGTCACCGGCGATCTTGTAGGTGTCGGTGTTGATGCCGCTGCCGTAGTCGGAGAAGCGGTAGGCGGCTTCGATCGACAGCAGTTCAGCCATCGGCTTGCCTTCGGCCAGCGGAAGCACGACTTCGGCGAAGATGTCGTAGTTCTCGGTGGTGCCGGCGAGACCGATGGTCGGGCCGCCCTGACCGGCGAGATCGCCGGTCGAGAAGGCGGTGTCGGTGTCCGACGTCAGGGCTTCACGACGGTATTCGACACCGGCCGCGACCGCGAAGGGACGGTCCGCGTACGGGCTTTGCAGGCCCATGCCGCCCAGGTCGCCGTTGACCGCGAAGGTCACGACTTGCTGCGTGGTGGCGGCGGTCTGGATGCCCGGCGTCTGCAGATAGGCCAGGGCTGCGTCGGTCACGCCGCCGATGGTGAAGATGTTCCACGGCACGCAGTTCGGATCGGTGCCATTGACCACCGAACGGCAGGTCGGGGTGCCGGCGACGTCAACGACGTCCAGCGCACGGCCGAGGCGCGTGACCGAGAAGTCGTTGCGATAGATGCGCGACAGCTGGACGCGGCTGTACTGGGCCGACAGGTCGTAGTTCCAGCCGTCGACCAGGGCGCCGCGCGTGCCGATGACGCCACGGAACGACTGGTAGCGCAGGTCGTCCTGACGACCGCCGCCTTCAACGTTCCGGCGGGCGATGTAGACGTTCGCGAGACCCTGGTTTCCAGGGGTCAGCGGATCGGTATCGGCCACAACAGGGCGGCCGGGGCTGAAGCCATACTGATCGCCCGCGAGGCCCGGGTTGTTGTCGAACACGAAGCCCTGGCAGAGCATCTGGTTCTGTTGGACCGACAGCAGCGGGCTGTCGCAGTTGATGCTGTTGGTGCTGAAGAAGTTACCGGACGGAGCGATCTGGGCGACCGTCGAGTAGTCCGTGAACATCAGCTGGGTGAACACGTCGAAGTGCTCGTTGATTTCGTAGTTGCCCATCGCGCCGAGCGAATAACGCTCGTCCGGACGCTGGAAGTAGTTGATCGGGCCGAAGTTGTACTGGTCGAGCGTCGCGTCGAAGCGACGGAAGGTGTTGCCGGCGCCCGCGCTGTTGATCGTCGCGTTAATGCCGTTCGCGGCGCTGCCGAAGTCGGTGAACGTGCCCGGGAAGGCCGTGCCCGAACCGCCGCAGCGGAAGCTCTGGACGCCACCGAGGGACTGTTCGGTCGTGCCGAGCGAGCAGGCCGAGAAGTCGCGCTGGGATTGCGAGATGGCGTCGTCGCTACGGTAGGTGAGGTAGGCGGTCAGGTTGCCACGGTCGTCCGGCGCATTCACGCCCATCAGGATCGTGATTTCCTTGCCGTAGCCGTCGGTCACGTTGGCGTCGGGCAGGGCGAACTGCGAGGGGTTGGTCGCGGCGCGCGCGGCCACGACGTTGCGGATGTTGCCCACGCCGTCGAAGTCGTTGTGGTGCTGGTAGAAGGAGTACTGGGCGTCGATCTGAACGCCTTCGAAGTTCTTCTTCATGATGAAGTTCACGACGCCGGCGATGGCGTCCGAACCGTAGACGGCCGAGGCGCCGCCGGTCAGCACTTCAACGCGCTCGACCATACCGCCCGGGATCTGGTTCAGGTCAGCCGCGGGATCGTTCGGCGAACCGTAGGGAAGACGACGACCGTCGATCAGCACCAGGGTGCGGACCGAGCCGATGCCGCGCAGGTCGACCGTCGCGGTGCCCGAGGCGCCGTTCGAGACCGAGGAGTTCTGCGCCGCGAAGGCTTGCGGCAGCGAGTTGATCAGGTCTTCGACCTTGGTCACGCCGGCGACGGAGATGTCTTCCGAGGTCACCTGGGTCACCGGGCTGGTGCCGACCAGGTTCGGTTGCGGGATGCGCGAACCGGTGATGGTCACGGCCTCAACCGTGGTTTCCTGCGCGAAGGCAGGCGCAGCGACGGCGAGAGCCGCACCGCAGATGATGGTGGACGCCAGCAGGCGACCGCGCGTGGTTTGAAGCCTCAACTTATTCCCTCCGGTTCAGCGACACTCCGGGTAGTCCGGTAGCGCGCCCCCTCTAAAATCTGGACGAATAGGCGTCCGGGCGCATTACACACCCGGTTACAGCGATCCTTGCTCTTCGCGTTCTTGACGGTCAACGATCATTACAGGACCGTCACGAGACGGCCGTTCGAATGTCGCACTTTGGCAACAGCGCGACGCCGCAGAGGCTGAATTGAGGCCCGGATTCGCGGCCGTGGCCCCCTCGCCAGTCAATTCCGACCCGCGATTCGCCCCTGTGGCGAATCGGCAACCGGTCAGCGGGCGAGCGGCTTCATGCACAGCCAGCGGGTGCGGTGATGGTCGAGCAGGTTGTCGACCCAGCCGGTGATCTCCGGCCGCACGAGATTCTTGTTCACCGAGAAGTAGACCGGCGCGACCGGGGCGTCCTCGAGCATCAGGTGCTCGGCCTCCGCCATATAGGCCGCGCGGCGGGTCACATCCGGCTCGTTGTCGGCCAGGGCCATCAGCCGGTCGTACTCCGGATTGTTGTAGTCGCCGTAGTTCTGCGGGCCATAGAAGGACCGCTGCAGATCCAGGAAGCTGGTCGGATCATTGTAGTCGGCGATCCAGGCGGCGTCGGCGACCTGGAAGGCCCGGGCGCGGTAGTCGGCGTAGGCGATCTGGACCTCCTGCTGCGCGAGGGTGACCTCAACCCCGATCTCCTTCCAGTCCGACTGGACCGCCGGCATGAACAGCATCGGGTCGGGCGTGTTGCGGTGCTTGATTTCCAGCTTCAGCGGCCGCCTGGGGCCGTAGCCGGCCTGGGCCAGCAGACGGCGAGCCTCGGCCTGACGCCTGGCCAGCGGCCAGGCCGCCCAGTAGGGCGGTTTTGTCCCGGTGTAGTTGGCCACGCCTGGCGGGGTGAAGGTCATCGCCGGCACCTGGCCGCCGCGCAGCAGCTTTTTCGCGATGAACTCCCGGTCGATCGCCATCGTCAGCGCCTGGCGCACCCGGCGGTCGCGGAACGCCGCAAAGCCAGTCTTCGGGTTGTTGTTGAAGGCGATGTAGGTCACGCCCAGGTAGGTGTTGGTGCGGACGAACTCCGGCATCTTCGTGCGCAGGAAGGCGATCCGGTTCGACTGGATGTCGGCGTTCACATCCAGCTCGCCGCGGGCAATGCGCCGCTCGGCCGAGATCGAGTCGCTGGTCGGATAGTAGTAGACCTCGTCGATGCAGACCGTCGCCGCATTCCAGAACAGCGGGTTCTTCACCGACCGGACATAGTTGCCGAGCCGGACTTCCTTGAGGATGTAGGGCCCGTTGCCGACGAAGTGCTCGGGCTTGATCCAGTCCGCGCCCCAGCGCTCCACCACATGTTTGGGCACCGGATACATGGTGTGGTGCTTGGCCAGTTCGATCAGGTAGGGCGCGGGGTGGTTCAGCTCGACCCGCAGGGTGCGGGCGTCCAGCGCCGTGACCGCGAGGCTTTCCAGCGGGGCCTTGCCCTCGTTCACCGCCCGCGCGCCCTTCACGAGATAGAAGACCGAGGCGTATTCGGATCCGGTCTTCGGATCGAGGAGGCGGCGGAAGGAGTAGACGAAGTCCTCCGCCGTCACCGGCACGCCGTCAGACCACTTCGCCTCGCGCAGGTGGAAGGTCCAGACCAGGCCGTCGGGGCTGATGTCCCAGCGCTCGGCCATGCCGGGGATCGGCTTGCCCTCGGGATCGGACTGGCTGAGGCCGATCAGCAGGTCGCTCTGGATGCGGTCTTCCCAGGTGCCGGTCGACAGCTGGGGGTCGAGGGTCTGGGGTTCGGAGACGTTGCCGTACTGCAGGCAGACCTTGCCGGCCGGACAGGGCGGGCGCGACGGCGCCGACTGGCCGCACGACGACAGGCCGAGGGCGACCACGCCCGCAAGGAAGAGATTGCGGATCATGCGGCCCGGCCTTTCAATGGCGGCTGAAATCTTTCGGGAGTCGCCCATGTCATCGCTCGCCCTGCGCCGCACAACCGGCATCGTCCTGGCCGCGGGAGCGGCGGCCCTCGCCCTCGCCGGCTCCGCTTCGGCTGCGGACGGCCCCAAGGGACGCGCCGCCCAGCTGCAGGCCGTCGTCGACTGCCGCCAGCAAGCGGACCCGGCGCAACGGCTGGCCTGCTACGACGCGGCGACCGCCTCGCTCGACGCGGCCGAGAAGTCCGGCGATGTCGTGGTGGTTGACCGCCAGCAGGTGCGCGAGGCGCGCCGGGCGGCGTTCGGCTTCAACTTCGCCATGCCGTCCTTCATGACGCGCGACGCGGCGCCCGAGGAGCTGGACCGCATCACCGCCACCGTCGAGTCCGCCCGGATGGACGCCACCGGCAAGTGGGTGATCAAGCTGGCCGACGGGGCGGTCTGGCGGCAGATCGACACCAAGTCGATCTTCAAGGACCCGCAGCGGGGCTCGACCGTCGAGATCCGCACCGCCGCCATGGGAAGCTATTTCATGAAGGTCGACGGCCAGCGCCAGATCCGCGTCCGCCGCGACAACTGACGCTCCGTTTTCAACCGGCCGGGACACCTAGCGATCCTTGGGGTCGAGGGCGTCCCGCAGGCCGTCGCCGATGAAGTTGAAGGCCATCAGGGTCACGACCATCGTCAGGGACGGGAAGATCAGCAGCCAGGGGGCCATCTCCATGTCCTGGGCGCCGGTGGCGATCAGGGTGCCGAGCGAGGCCATCGGCGGCTGGACGCCCAGGCCGAGGAACGACAGGAAGCTCTCGGCGATGATCACCGCAGGGATCGTCAGGGTCACATAGATCACCACCGGGCCCAGCAGATTGGGCACGATGTGGCGGATGATGATCTGGCCGGAAGACAGCCCGGCGGCCCGGGCGGCCTCGATGAACTCCTTGCTCTTCAGCGACAGGGTCTGGCCGCGCACGATCCGCGACATGGTCAGCCACTCGACAGCCCCGATGGCCAGGAAGATCAGGAAGATGTTCCGGCCGAACGTGACCATCAGCAGGATGACGAAGAAGATGAACGGCAGCGAATAGAGGGTGTCGACGATCCGCATCATGATCTCGTCGACCTTGCCGCCGACGTAGCCGGCGACCGCGCCCCAGACCACGCCGATGACCAGCGACACGCTGGTCGCCACCACGCCGATCGACAGCGAGACGCCGAGCCCCGCCAGCAGCCGCGCGGCCAGGTCGCGGCCCAGGGAGTCGGTCCCGATCAGGTGTCCGCTCTGCAGCGGCCCCATCCAGACGTCCGTCTTGGTCACCGTGTCGTAGTGGAACGGGATGAGCCAGGGGCCGACCACCGCCAGCACCACCATCACCGCCAGCACGATCATGCCGGTGACAGCGGCCTTGTTGCGCAGCAGGCGGCGGGTGGCGTCGTCCCACAGGGAGCGGCCCTTGACCGCGTTCTGCAGGAGCGCCGCGCGCCCGGGCGAGCCGGGGATCATGTCGACGACGCTCATGACAGCCGCACCCGGGGATCGAGCGCCGCATAGAGCATGTCGGCGATCAGGTTCAGGACCAGGATCAGCACGGCGTAGACGATCACCATGCCCATCACGACGGTGTAGTCGCGCTGCAGCGCGCTGTTGACGAAGAACTTGCCGAGGCCCGGCAGGTTGAAGATCTTCTCGACCACCAGGGACCCCGTCAGCAGGCCGGCGGCGGCCGGGCCGAGATAGCTGACCAGCGGCATGATCGCCGCGCGCAGGGCGTGCTTGCGGACGATCAGGCTTTCCGGAAGCCCCTTGGCGCGGGCGGTGCGGATGTAGTTGGAGCGCAGCACCTCGATCATCCCGGCCCGCGTGAGGCGTGAAATGATGGCGATCTGCGGCAGGGCCAGGACCGTGATCGGCAGGATCATGTTGGCCAGCGCCCCGTCATTCCAACCCGCGGTCGGCAGCCAGCCGAGTTTTGAGGCGAACACCAGCACCAGCAGAGGGGCAGTAACGAAGGTCGGAATACAGACCCCGAGGATCGCGATCCCCATGGTCAGGTAGTCGGCGGTACGGTTCTGTCGCAGGGCTGCGATGATCCCCAGCGACATCCCGACCATCGCCGCCAGCAGGATCGACAGCCCGCCCAGGGTCAGGCTGACCATGTAGTTGGCCTGGAGGATCTCGAGCACCGTCTTGTCGCGGTACTTCAGCGACGGACCGAAGTCGCCGACGACGACGCCCTTCAGATAGTTGACGTACTGCTCGACCAGCGGGCGATCCATGCCGAACTGGGCCATGACCGCCTTCTCGACCTCCGGCGACAGCTGGCGCTCATTGACGAACGGGCTGCCCGGCGCCGCGCGCATCATGAAGAAGGCGACCGTGATCACCAGCAGCAGCGTGGGAATGGCCACGAGGAGACGGCGGAACAGGAAACGCAGCATCGTCGGCTCACTGGCGCGGCTGGCGCCGCAAAGACGTTGCGAAACTTCCACCCGGCTTGGATGATGTCAACGAACCCCATTCCGGATGGACCCGACATGACCGAATTCCGCCGCGTGACTGACGATTTTTCGGTCAGCCCGCAGATCGCGCCCGAAGACATGGCCGCCGCCGCCGCCCAGGGCTTCACCCTGGTGATCAACAACCGCCCCGACGACGAGGCCCCCGGCCAGCCGACCAGCGCGCAGATGGAGGCCGCCGCCCGCGCCGCCGGCATGGACTATGTGCATATTCCGGTCGTGGGCAGCCCCAACGACGACCAGATCACCGCCAATCGCATCGCCATCGAGGACGCCGACGGCCCCGTGCTGGCCTTCTGCCGGTCGGGCACGCGGTCGATCGTGACCTGGTCCATCGGCCAGGCGCTGTCCGGCGTACGGTCGAGGAGCGAGCTGTCGGCACTCGGGCGCGGGGCGGGCTACGACCTGTCGGGCGTGCTGGGGTAGGCTTTGATGCGCATTGCGCCCCTCCCCGCGTCGCGGAGAGGATCAGATGCCGCCCAGCGTGACCCGCGCCGCCATGGCCGACGGCTCCGGTTCGCAGCTGGCGAGCGCGAGCTGGACCGCGACGAGACAGAGGAAGGCGAAGGCCGCGCGCTGGAGCCGTTTTGAGACAAAGATGACTGCGTCGGCCGCCATTCTGGCGCTCTCCCCGTTGTTGCGGGGGCCGCATCGCAAGTCCCGGACCGCATGGCGTTCACAGTCCCGTCACGCAGCCGTCGTTTGTCCGTGATCCAAATTACACTAGTTAACGGTCGATGCAGCCGCGGGGGCGGCAAGAGGTTTGTATGGCCGGGACGCTCTGGACGTCCGATTTCCACTTCGGGAGTGGCAGGGTGAAGGTTCGCGCCACCGGCGCGGACCTGATGATCGATCGCGGCCTGCTGGTCGATGTGGCGCTGTGGCTCGCCTACTACATCCCTGTGCGGCTGAAAGGGTTCTGGGCCTCGGCCCTCACGCCCGGACCGAGGGTCTGGTTCGCGCCGGCGCCGCCGCGGCCCTGGTATCTTCTCTGGCTCGCCGCCTGCTGGGGCGGGGTGCGCATCGCCGGGTCGCCGGCCAAGGCGGACGCCGCCGTCTACTTCGAGGACTCGACCGTAGGCCAGGCGCCGGACTGCAACCTGCCGCGCCGTTACAACTTCGACTGTGGCGACGTTTCCAAGAGCCATGTCGCGTCCGTGTTCGAGGCGGTGTTCGGCTATCCGCTGCGGATCGACCCGGCGAATTGGTCCGGCCCCGCGGTCGAGAAGGGCGAGGACAACGGCGCCCATGACGGGCGGATCGTCCAGTGCC
Organism: uncultured Caulobacterales bacterium; assembly: GCA_903858185.1. Taxonomy (GTDB): domain Bacteria; phylum Pseudomonadota; class Alphaproteobacteria; order Caulobacterales; family Caulobacteraceae; genus Caulobacter; species Caulobacter lacus. Next base: position 6,724 of record CAIOHT010000158.1, on the reverse strand, counting down.
CCTGCCCGGCCCTGCCGGGCCGGGTCTATCAGCGGGTGATCGACACCGTCGACGGAGACCATGTGGTCGACCTGCGCACGCCGTGCGTCGGCGGGACGCCCGCACTGACCTTCATCAAGCGGCGGCCTGTGCAGGACCGGTTCGCCAACTACAACAGTTCGGTCTCGCTGCACCGGCCCGAGGACCTGTTTTCGCCGCAGGAACTGGCGATGATCGCCAGGTTCTGCGCCGCGATGCGGCTCGACTGGGGCGGACTGGACATTCTGCGCGATCGCGGCGACGGGCGGCTCTATATTGTTGACGTGAACAAGACCGACATGCCGCCGCTGCGCCTGCCCTGGCCGCAGAAGATGGCGGCGATCGCGATCCTGTCGAAGGCGTTTCTGACCATGATTGACTCTGACACCACAAAGGCCCGCGCATGATCCCCTTCGTCCGCGACATCACCTTCGAGTACGGCGCCTGTGACCGGCTGACGCCGCTGATCCGCAGGGTCGTGGCCAACAACCCCGGTCCGTTCACCTTCATGGGCACAGGCACCTACATCATCGGCAACGGCGAGGTCGCCGTAATCGATCCGGGGCCCGACATGGACGATCACCTTGAGGCGATCCTGGCCGCCACGGCCGGCGAGACGATCACCCACATCTTCGTCACCCACAACCACATGGACCACTCGCCCCTGGCCCGGCCGCTGGCCGCGCGGACCGGGGCGACGATCTATGCCTGCGCCCAGCAGGGCGTCCCGACCGAGGCCGAGGTCCGGCTTGAGGCCGGCGACGACCGGGTGTTCGAACCCGACGTCGGCCTGTGCGACGGCGGCGTGTTCAAGGGCGGCGACTGGACCATGGAGGCGATCCCGACGCCGGGGCACACCTCCAACCACATCTGCTACGCCCTGCACGAGGAGAACGCCCTGTTCTCCGGCGATCACATCATGGGCTGGTCGACGACCGTGATCAGCCCGCCCGACGGCGACATGGGCGACTATTTCGACAGCCTGGACCGGGTGAAGGCGCGGAACTTCACGACGCTCTGGCCGACGCACGGCCCGCCGATCACCGAGCCCGGCCCGTTCGTCCAGGCCTATATCGACCATCGCCGCGCCCGCGAGGCGCAGATCCTGGCGGCGCTGGCCGGCGGCCACACGCAGATCAAGCCGATGGTCACCGACCTCTACAAGGCCGTCGACGCGCGCCTGCACCCCGCCGCCGCCCATTCGGTGATGGCGCACATGGTCCAGCTGGTGAAGGAAGGCCGCGTTCTGACCGACGGCGCGCCGGAACTGGACAGCGAGTACCGGCTGCCGGGCTAGGCGACGCGCCCTAGCCCGAGATCGCGGTGGCCAGGGTCTCGATGCGGCGGCAGTTGGCGCCCATGTCGCTTTCACCCACCCGGCGAACCGCGCGCAGATCAATGCGGGCGCCGGCCCCGTTCGGGCGGACCCGAACCACGACGTCGTCCTTGAAGCCGTAAAGCAGGCTGACCGCCGTCGCCTCGATCCGGCCCGACGACGGGTCGGCCGTGACGATCGACAGCCCGGCCGCCTCGACCACCGCCTTGGCGTGGGCGAAGGCCTGGGCGGCGTCCGCCGCCAGCGTCACCGGCCGGGCGGCAGGACAGGTCTCGGCGTTGACCTCCGCCACCGACCGGCCGGCGTAGGCGCGGGATCCGAGCGGCAGGATCGGCGAGGGATCCACCGGGTTGGCGTCCGGACCCCGGTCGCGCAGGACGGTGGGCGAGAACATCAGCGGCTCGCTCCAGTCGGTGGCCACGTCGTGGATCAGGGGCCGGCTGGTGTCCCACAGGCCGAAGCCGATGAACGCCCCCCAGGTCAGGGCCGTGACCAGCAGGGCGAGGAAGGCCTTGCCCCAAAGCTTCGCGAAGCCGCCGAAAATGGCCACGAGCAGGCCGAGGATCCCGGTCAGCACGCCGACCAGGGCGATCGCCGGGGCCCATCCGAGCGACTCGGTCGGTCCCTGGATCAGCATGGCGTCGAAGCCCTGCTGCGGGGTGATCACCTGGAACTTCACCGCCAGCGCCCCGACCAGCCACATGGCCGCCGGCGCGAGCGCCACCAGCAGGGCGAAGTCCAGATAGCGGGCCGCGAAGCCGGGGCCCTTGCCAGACTTCGCCTTCGGCTTGCCCTTGCCCTTCGCGGGCTTCTTGCCGGTCGCGCCCGGCAGCGGCGCGAAGGCCAGCGGGGCCTCCTCGCTGGAGAACAGCGCCTTGCCGGTCGGAGCCGGGCCGGCCTTCATCGTCAGGGGCGTATCGCCTGACGGCCGCCCGCCGGCCGGGGTCATGTCCGGCATGCTCGGCAGCGGCGGGGGAACATCACCGTCGTCCTCCGGCTCGGAGGACGACCAGGCATGGGATTCCTCGACCACGGACTCCGGCTCCGCAGGCGCGGCGACGGGCGTGACGATCTTGTCTTCGAACTCGGCATCGATGGGTTCATTGGCCCCGACAGCAGCAGCCACGCTGGCCGGGGCCTCAGATTTTCCCGCGGTAGCCTCCGCCGCGGCGGTGGCCGGTGCGACAGGTTTGGGCGGTTCGGGCGCATGAAGCACCGGGCCCGGCGCGGCGCGCTCGGCCACCGTCGTCGCGACGAGGACCGGCGTGGCGGGCAGGACGTAGTCCTTCATCCGCTCGCGGATCAGCTTCTTGTCGATCTTGCCGGTCGCGCCGAGCGGGATGTCGTCGACGAAGGCCACATCGTCCGGCATCCACCACTTGGCGATCTTGCCGACGAGGAACTGGAGCATTTCCTCCTTGGTCGCCGTCTCGCCGGGCTTGAGCTTGATCAGCAGCAGCGGCCGCTCGTCCCATTTGGGATGGGCCATGCCGATCACCGCCGCCAACTCCACCTTGGGGTGGCCCATGGCGATGTTCTCGATGTCGATCGTGCTGATCCACTCGCCGCCGGACTTGATCACGTCCTTGGCGCGGTCAGTGATCTGCATGAAGCCTTCGGGGTCGATCGTGGCGACGTCGCCCGTGTCGAAGTAGCCCTCGTTGTCGAGAATGTTGCCGCCGGCGCCCTTGAAGTACTCGCGGACCACGAACGGGCCCTTGACCATCAGGTGGCCGAAGGTGCGCGCGTCGTGCGGCAGCTCGCGGCCCTCGTCATCAGTCAGCTTCAGGTCGATGCCCAGCGGCGGGCGGCCCTGCTTGAGCTTGTAGGCCATCCGCTCGTCATAGGAGAGACCGGCGACGCGCGCGTTGGGCGAACCCAGCGTGCCGAGCGGCGAGGTCTCGGTCATGCCCCAGGCATGCAGCACGTCCACGCCGTAGCGGTCATGGAATCCGCGGATGATCGACTCCGGACAGGCCGAGCCGCCGATCACCACGCGCTTGAGCTTGCTGAGCTTTCCGTTGGTCTTGTCCAGATGCTGCAGCAGCATTTGCCAGACCGTAGGCACGGCGGCGGAGAAGGTCACGCCCTCGGTCTCGATGAGCTCGTGGATCGACTCGCCGTCCATCTTCGCGCCGGGCATGACCAGCTTGGCGCCGACCGCCGGGGCCGCGAAGGCGATGCCCCAGGCGTTGGCGTGGAACATCGGCACCACCGGCAGCACCGTATCCAGCGCAGACACGCCGAGCACGTCGCTCTGCAGCCCAACCAGGGTGTGGAGGTAGTTGGAGCGGTGGGAATAGAGGACGCCCTTGGGGTCGCCCGTCGTGCCCGAGGTGTAGCAGAGGCCGCAGGCGGTGTTCTCGTCGAAGCCGCCCCAGGCGACGTCAGCGTTGCTGCCCTCGACCAGGGTTTCGTAGGTGTGTGCGCCCTTCCAGTTGATCGACGGCACGCCGCGGACCTGGAACGGGGTCATGTGGTGGTTGTCGGTAAAGACGATCACATGCTCGACCGACGGGCAGTTGGCCAGAATCGCTTCGAGAATCGGCACGAAGGTCAGGTCGACGAAGATGATGCGGTCTTCGGCGTGGCGGATGATCCAGGCGATCTGGTCGGGGTGAAGGCGCGGGTTCAGCGTGTGACAGACCGCGCCGATGCCCATGATGCCGTACCAGGCTTCCATGTGCCGGCCGGTGTTCCAGGCCAGGGTCGCGACCCGGTCGCCGAGGCGGATACCGAGGCCCAGCAGGGCGTTCGAGACCCGTTTTGCGCGGTCATGCATCTGGGCATAGGTTTCGCGCACGATCGGTCCCTCGACCGATCGCGAGACGACCTCGCGGTCGCCGTGCCACCGCCTGGCGTGATTCAGGACCGTGTCGACCGTCAACGCCGACTGTTGCATCAGGCCCTGCATGCCCGCTCTCCTCGTGGTTTTCCTTGCGACGATAACCCTAGCCGCGCCGCGCCGCGCGGGCAACGCGGGGCAAGCCAAGCGCGAAAATTCACCATGTTGCCGTTGGCAAACCGCGCCAGCTGTGGCCGATAGGTCGTCATGAGCGAAGCTCCTGCCCCACCCCCGTCCGTCCCGCTCCTGATCGCCGTCGCCGGGGGATCGGGGTCGGGCAAGAGCACCCTGGCCGCGGCGCTGGTTGCGCGGCTGCCGGCGGGGACCGTCACGCTGGTCATCGAGGACGCCTACTACGGCGATTTCGGCGGCCGGCCGGGCTTTGACGCCGGTTCGTTCGACTTTGACGACGTGACCGCCAAGGATCACGGCCTGCTGGCGCAGCACCTGACCGCGCTGCGGGCGGGCCTGACGGTTGACGCGCCGCTCTACTGCTTCGAGACGCACCGCCGCCTGCCGTCGCTGGAGACGATCCCCCCTGCCCCGCTGATCGTGGTCGAGGGCGCGCATCTGCTTTGCACGCCCGCGCTGGCGGACCTGTTCGACCTGCGGATCTATGTCGACACGCCGCCGGACGTGCGGTTCATCCGCCGGCTGATCCGGGACCAGGCCCAGCGCGGCCGGACCGCCGAGTCGGTGATCCAGCAGTATCTGGCGACGGTGCGGCCGGCGCATGAGCGGCTGATCGAGCCCTCGCGGTCGCGGGCGGACATCATCATCGCGGACGGTCGCGGCGCGGTGGTTCCCGACGATCCGACCGAATTTGACCGGCTGCTGAGGCCGGTCCTGGCGCACCCCCTGCTGCATTCATTTCGCGGCTAGGCCCAAATTGGGGAAATGTCGTCTTGCCGCCCGGATTCTTTCGCCTATAGGCTGAGTGTGTAACAGCGTTTTTCGAGGACCCATGTCGACGTCAGCCTTTGGTGAGACACGGTCCGAACGGAAGCGCAAACTCATCCTCACCGCAGCCAGGGCGATTTTTACACGCGAAGGTTTTGCCCGCGCAGGCATGGAGCAGGTCGCGCGCGACGCGGCCGTCTCCACCGCCACCCTCTACGCACACTTCCCCGGCAAGGCGGAGCTGTTCCGGCTGGTGGTCGAGGAGACCATCAGCGACATCACCGCCCGGGTGGTCCAGTCGACGGAGATCAGCGGCGACGCCCGGACCCGGCTGACGGCGTTCGGCGCAGCCTATGCGGATTTCTACTGCTCGGCGACCGCCCGGGCGACCTTCCGGATGGTGATCGCCGAGCGGCGGCGGTTTCCCGAACTGGCCGACCATTTCCAGATGCGCAGCCGGCTTGAGCTGGGCGGGACGCTGCTGGCGCTCCTCCGGGCCCTTGAAGCAAACCGTGAAATCGTCGTCGAGCGGCCATCTTGGGCCGCCGGACAGTTTCAGGGCATGATCGAGCATTCGACGCTGATCCTGGGCCTGGTGGGCGGCGACGACGTCATGCCGGTGCGGCCGCTCGAGACCATCGTCGCCGAGGCGGTCGAGACCTTCCTCGCCCGCTATGGCGTCAGGGAAAGAGCCGCCTAGTCGTCCAGCCGCCGTCCTGATGATCGAACACCAGCCGTTCGTGCAGGCGGAAGGGCCGGTCGCGCCAGAACTCGATCGATTGCGGCGTCAGGCGGAACCCTGACCAGTGGGGCGGGCGCGGCACCTTGCCCAAGCCAAAGCGCAGGCCCGCTTCAGCGACCCTTTTGCCCAGCGCCAGCGGCTCTTCCATAGTCCGTGACTGGTCCGAGGCCCAGGCGCCGATCTGGCTGTGGCGGGCGCGGGAGGCGAAATAGGCGTCGGCCTCCGCGTCGCTGACGGGCGTGATCGTCCCGCGCACACGCACCTGGCGGCGCAGGGACTTCCAGTGGAACAGCAGCGCGGCGACCGGGTTGGCGGCCAGCTCGCGGCCCTTGGCGCTCTGGAGGTTGGTGTAGAAGACGAAGCCGTGGGCATCGACGTCCTTGAGCAGGACCATCCGCACGTCCGGCATGCCGGCCTCGTCGACCGTCGCCAGGGCCATCGCGTTGCCGTCGTTCGGCTCCGACTTGTGCGCCGCCGTGAGCCAGGTCTCGAACAGGGCGATCGGGTCGCCCTCCGGCAGCAGGGGCAGAGGCTCGGCCTCGGTCACCTGTTTGACGTAGTCCGCCTCGGCGGGGGACGGCGGGATCAGGTCGGTCTTGTCGGTCATGCGGCGTCATATAGCGCGGCAAGGATCAAGCGGCGACGATATCGATCCGTTTCCATCCGGCCGCTTCACCGGCGAATGCCGGGGTCCAGCTGAAAGAGCGCGAATTCAGGCCGGATTGCCCGCCACCGGAGCTGAATCTGGATCCCGGCCTTCGCCGGGAAGGCGGGACGAGCGAGTTTCAGGCTTAACCGACCATTGACGGTGTCGGTTCACCTTGCCCGCCATGACAGGGGACGGGCGCAGGATGACCGCGCGTTGGGCGCGCGAACGGCTGGG
>CAIOHT010000157.1 GCA_903858185.1 uncultured Caulobacterales bacterium | reverse complement strand
TACCGCCACTCCCTCGAGGCGCTGCTGTCGACGAAGGCGGCGGGTTTCGGCGCGCTCGGTCTGGTGCTGTTCCTGGCCGCGCTGGCGGGGGGGCTGTTTGTCGTCCTGCCGCAGGAACTGGTCCCGGCGGAGGACCGCGGTCGCGTGGACATCAGCATCAGTGGCCCGGAGGGCGCCGGCTTCGACTACACGCGGGCGGCGGCCGACAAGGTCGAGGCCCAGATGAAGCAGTACGCCGAGCAGGGCGAGATCGACCGCTATATCGTCAGCATTCCCCGCTTCGGCGCGACCCAGTTCAACACCGCCAACGGCGTGATGGTGATGAAGGCCTGGGGTGAGCGCACCAAGTCCTCGGACGAGGTCGCTGATGAGCTCAACAAGACCCTCAGCGGCATCACCGGCGTGCGCGCCGTGGCCAGCGTGCGCGGCGCCTTCCAGCGTGGCGGCGGGCAGGGCGGGGGCGGAACCAGTGTCGACCTGGTCGGCCTCGGCAACGACTATGAAGAGATCGCCCGCTGGCTGGAGCCGATCCGGGACGCGATGCAGGCCAACCCGGGCTTCTCGCGACCGCGTCTGGACTACGAGCCGACCGCGCCGCGGCTGTCGGTCGACATTGATCGCGAGAAGGCTGCGACGCTCGGCGTCACGCCGCAGGCCGTTGGCCGGGTGCTGGAGTCGATGTTCGGCTCGCGTCGGGTGACCACCTACATCAAGGGCGGCCAGGAGTACGACGTCATCGTCCAGACCGATCTGGAGGAGCGACGGGCGCTGGAAGACCTCAACACCCTTTATGTCCGTTCAGGCTCCGGCGCGCTCGTCCCCCTGTCCGCGGTTGTCACCACCCGGCTCAAGGGCGATACGCCAGACCGCGACCGGACGGACCGCCAGCGGTCGGTCAGCCTCACCAGCCAGCTGACGCCCGGCTACACCGTCGCGGACGCCGTCCAGTTCCTGCAGCGTGAGGCGGCGAAGAACCCGTCGCCGGGGGTGAGCTACACCTGGGACGGCCAGGCGAAGGACTACCTCGAGGCGTCCGGCGCGGTCGGCCTGGCGTTCGGCATGGCGCTGTTGCTGGTCTTCCTGGTGCTGGCGGCGCAGTTCGAGAGCTGGATCCACCCGGCGGTGATCATGATGACCGTTCCGCTGGCCGCGCTCGGCGGCCTTTTCGGCCTCCTGCTGGCTGGCCAGTCGATCAACACCTACAGCCAGATCGGCCTGATCATTCTCATAGGCATCGCCGCCAAGAACGGCATCCTGATCGTCGAGTTCGCCAACCAGCTGCGCGATTCCGGCCGCGAGATCCGCGACGCCGTGATCGAGGCGGCCGTGGTGCGTCTGCGACCCATCGTGATGACCTCGATCACCGCCGCCTTCGGCGCCTTGCCGCTGATGCTCTGGCAGGGGGCGGGAGCGGCCAGCCGCCAGACGATCGGCGTGACCATCTTCTTCGGCGCGATCTTCGCGACCCTGCTGACGGTCTTCGTGGTGCCGGTCTTCTACAACATGCTGGCGCGCTTCACGAAGTCGCCGGAATGGACGGCCAAACAGATCGAGGCCTTCGAGCACAAGGAAGGCGCGGCCTGAGCCGCGCCCGCCGGGCAGGTCCCCCTACAGCACCCAGCCGCCGTTCACATCCCCGCCGCCGGTGTAGAGGTTGCCGGTCGTTCCGGTCACGTTGCCGTTGATCTCCACCAAGAGGTCGGCCTTGCGGTCGCCGTCGACATCGAGCTGCAGGATGCTCTTGCCGCTGATGAACTTCAGGGTGGCCTGGCCGGCGACGCCGCTGAAGTTGCTGACGAAGGTGAACGCCTGGTCTCCGGCGAGGATCGCGTTGGCGTCGATGGCCGCTGACGTGGCCGAGGCGTTGAAGGTCACCGTGAACGTCGCGCCCACGCCGCCGGACGCCGTGCCGATCGCCACCGCCGCCGCGCCGCCGACGCCGTCCGCGTCGTAGTAGACCACGCCCGCCACCAGGCTGATCACCGCTCCGCTCAGGATCGAGACCCTGTCCTCGGCCAACAAGCCGCTGACGGTCAGGGCGCCGCCGTTGAAGTTACCCTCGGCGTCGCTGAAGGTGACATCGCTGTCGATGACCTGCGGCGTGGTGTTGACGGTGTTTTCGGCAAACGTGATCGACGGCGCGAGGCCGGTCAGGGTCGGGGCGGTCAAGGCACAGCTCTTTCACATCGTTCAGGCGGGGCCCAGGGACCGCCGTCGGAGACCTAGAACAAGAGCACGCGTCATTCAGGACCAGTCGCGCGACAGCGACCACCCCACCCCCCACAGGCTCAGGGCGAGGTATAGCGCTCGGGTGGATTCTGGCAAAGTAAACTCACCTTTTGGACGCTGTGACCATCTGCCGCCCAGTTTTTTCGGGAGGGCCGGCAGGGCCCCCGCCTGCAGGCTGCGCAATTCCCGGATGCGTCCCTTCCGCATCCGATCTATGAACCCTGAAACACCCCACGCGGGCAGACCTGACCCGTGAATCTGCCAGAGGGCGCACATGGACGACGCCGGTTTCGCCGTTCGCGGCAAGGATATCGCGCTGCTGCGCCGTCTGGAGGAACGGGTTCTCTGGCTGGCCAGCTGGACGATCCACAACGCCAACCATCTGCGCGACAGCCGCGACGGTCTGAAGGTCGGCGGGCACCAGGCGTCCTGCGCCTCGATGACCACCCTGATGACGGCGCTCTACTTCTCGGCCCTGCGGCCGCAGGACCGGGTGGCGGTCAAGCCGCACGCCAGTCCGGTGTTCCACGCCATCCAGCACCTCTACGGCCGCCAGACGATCGACCAGTTGCAGCGGTTCCGCTCGCTCGGCGGGGCGCAGTCCTATCCCTCGCGGACCAAGGACATCGACGACGTCGACTTCTCCACCGGCTCGGTCGGCCTTGGCGTGGCCATGACCGCCTTCGCCTCGCTGACGCAGGACTATCTGGCCGCGCGCGGCGCCGTGAAGCCCGACGCCATGGGGCGGATGATCAGCCTGCTCGGCGATGCCGAGCTGGACGAGGGCAACATCTACGAGGCGCTGATCGAGGCCTGCAAACACGACGTCCGGAACACCTGGTGGATCGTCGACTACAACCGCCAGAGTCTGGACGCGACGACGTCCGACCGGATGTTCACCCGCTATGGCGAGATCTTCGAGGCCGCTGGCTGGACGGTCGAGACGCTGAAATGGTCCAAGCGCCAGCGACAGGCGTTCGCAAGGCCGGGCGGCGCGGCGTTGCAGGCCTGGATCGAGAGCGCGCCGAACGACCTTTACGCGGCCCTGACCTATCAGGGCGGGGCGGCCTGGCGTGAGCGGCTGACGGCGGATCTCGCGGGTGACAAGGCGGCGCTGAAGCTGATCGCGGGTGTGGACGACACAGACCTGGCGCTGCTGATGACCGAGTTGGGCGGCCACTGCCTGGAGACCATCCTCGAGGCCTTCGCCCGGGCCGCCGAGGATGACGCACCGCGCTTCTTCATCGCCTACACGGTCAAGGGGTGGCGCCTGCCGTTCGCGGGTCACAAGGACAACCATTCGGGCCTGATGACCCCGACCCAGATCGCCGAGCTGCGCGGCCGGCTGGGCGTGCGGGAAGGGGAGGAGTGGGACGTCTTCTCGGGTCTGGCCGACAATGAGCTGAAGGCGGTGAAGCGGCTCGTCGAGACCGCGCCCTTCGCCGCCCGCAAGGACGGGCACAGGGTCGCGCCGCAGATCGCGACGCCCTCCGCCGACACCCTGCTCGAGGCCGTCGAGGGCGGCGGCGAGCAGTCGACCCAGGCGGCGTTCGGCAAGGTGATGTTCGAGATCGCCAGGGGAACCGACGAGTTCTCCGGCCGCGTGGTGACCACCTCGCCGGACGTGACGGTCTCGACCAACCTCGGCGGCTTCGTGAACCGGCGGGGCGTCTTCCACCGCCGGGCCCACCAGGATGTGTTCAAGAACCGCCGCATCCCCTCGGCCCAGGTCTGGGCCATGGGCGAGACCGGTCAGCATGTCGAGCTCGGCATCGCCGAGAACAACCTGTTCATCGTTCTGGCGGCGCTGGGCCTGTCCGCGCCGCTGTTCGGCGAGCGGTTGTTCCCGGTCGGGACCCTCTATGACCCGTTCATTGCCCGCGGGCTCGATGCCCTGAACTACGCCTGCTACCAGGACGCCCGTTTCCTGCTGGTGGCGACGCCGTCGGGCCTGACGCTGGGGCCGGAGGGCGGGGCGCACCAGTCGATCGGCACGCCGCTGATCGGCATGAGCCAGCCGGGTCTCGACAGCTACGAGCCGGCCTTCGCGGACGAGACGGCCGTGCTGATGGCGCATGCTTTCGAGCGTATCCAGGCGGACGGCGGCGGCTCGACCTATCTGCGCCTTTCCACGCGCGTCATTGACCAGCCGGTGCGGTCAGGCGAGGCGTGGCGCACCGGATGCGTTGCGGGCGCCTACTGGATGAAGACTCCGGCGCCGGATGCCCGTCTGGCGCTGGTCTACAGCGGCGCGATCGCGCCCGAGGCGCTCGCCGCGTTCGAGCAGCTGCTGGAGGACGATCCCGGCGCCGGTCTGCTGGCCGTGACCTCGCCGGACGTGCTGCACACCGACTGGACCGCCGCCGGCCGTGCCCGCTGGACCACCGGAGAGCAACGCACGGCGACCATCGAAACCCTGCTGGAGGCGCTGCCGCCGACGGCGGGCCTCGTCACGGTCATTGACGGCTCGCCCGCGGCCCTGTCCTGGATCGGCTCGGTGCGTGGTCAGCGCGTCCGGGCGCTGGGTATGGAGACCTTCGGCCAGTCCGGTGACCTGCCGGATCTCTACGCGAAGTACCGACTGGACGCCGACGCCATCCTCGACGCCTGCGCCGACCTGCTCGTCTAGACCAGGGTGGCGGACGGAGTCATTCCGCGTCCATGCGGATGATCAGCCCGTCCCTGAAACTGAAGATGTGCGTGAGCGGCTCGTCCGTCCGTATTCCACCCTGCGGGTCGCGCACCAGATGGTGCACCGAACAGGCGATGCGCCCGTTCCCGAGGCTGCAGTTTTCAACCACCGTGGTTTCGGTGCGCATCACGGAGAACAGCTGTCGCCAATAGTCCATGACGGAGCCTGGCCCGTTTCGCCGGCCGTTGTTGATGATGTCCTGCCAATCGACCTCGGGATGCAGGAGCGCACGGGCCGCCTCGAGGTCCTGCCGGTTCAGCGCATCCCAGAGCTTGCCGATAACGGCCGTATTCTGATTCACGGGGCGGCTCCCAAGCCGTGAAGAATGATCGGGTCCGGAACGGCGCGGGCGCTCTCTGGCGCCGGCAAGTGTTCCAGACCGGTCAGTCCCATTCCATGCCGATGATCTGGTCATCCTTGAAGCGATAGGTGTTGGTCGCGACTTCTTCGGTGAACAGCCTGCCGTCGAGGGTGCGCACCACGTAGGCGATCTCGACCCTCACCCGACCGTCGGGCAGGGTCGTGTACGCGATTGGCGTCGCCTCGGGATTGATCGCGGTGAACTGCTCCCGCCACATCCTGCGCATGGCGTCCCGGCCTTGCAGGCGGCCCTCGCCGAACAGGTTGGGCCAGCTGACATCAGGGTGCAGATAGGCGACGACCGCTTCGATATCCTTGCGGTTGAAGGCCTCGTAGAGGCGCGTCAGCAGGGCTTCGGTGTCGCCCATTGACCCTCGTCAGTCATCGGACTTGGTCGACGTCTCAACCATAAGATACGCGATAAGGTCGGTGCGGTCTTTAGGATCCTTGACGCCGACGAAGGTCATCCGGTTGCCCGGGATGTAGCCGCGCGGGTCGGCAAGCCACTTGTCGAGGTGCGACGGGTCCCAGATGAAGCCGGCCGCCTTTACGCCGTCGGAATAGTTGAACTTCTCGACCGCGCCGGCGGCGCGTCCGAACAGGCCATGGAGGTTCGGGCCGGTCATGTTGGCGCCGCCCTCGACGATGGTGTGACAGGATCGGCAGAGCGCGAACTTGCGCTGGCCGTTTTCGAGGTCGGCGGCGTTGTAGGGTGCGGGAAGGGCGGCCAGGGCCTTGGCGGTCTCTTCGGCGTCATCGTTGTCCGCCGCCGGGGTCGCGGCGGGCGTCGCCGTAGAGGCGGCCGAGGAGGTGGCGGCGCCTTCGCCCCCGGCGGGCGTCTCGGCGGCCTTGCCACAGGCCGTCAGCAGCGCCGCAGCGCCGACCAGAATCATGACTTTGACTTCTCTACGCATCGCAACTTCTCCCGACTTACGCGGGCGCACGCTACGCCGCTTTTCCCGCGATGCAACGGCAGCGACAGAAATTGATTCATGACAGCCGGCGACACAGTCGCATCGCCTGTGGAAACGACCTCAGTCCTCGCCCCCGGGCCGGCCGCGCATGGCCTTGACCGAGCCGCGCCGGGTCTTGGCGTCAACGCGCTTGGCCTTCGCCGCCTTCGACGGCTTGGTTTTCCTGCGCGGAGGCGGTGGCGGCTCGGCGGCCTTGCGGATCAACTCGACCAGCCGCTCGATGGCATCGGCCTTGTTGCGCTCCTGGGTCCGGTGCCGGTTGGCGGCGATGACGATCACACCGTCCAGCGTCAGTCTTGACCCGGCCAGTTTCTGCAGCCGGGTGCTGACGTCGTTCGGCAGAGAGGATGAGCGCCGCGCATCGAACCGCATCTGCACAGCGGTCGCCACCTTGTTGACGTTCTGACCGCCCGGGCCGGAGGCGCGGATGAAGGCGAACTCCAGTTCCGAGTCGTCCAGGGCGATGGCGGGCGTGATCTCGATCATCGCCGCGCTTCTACCTCACAGCCGCCCCGCGGCGCCATGCTGACAGATGCTGTCAGGAGGCCTGCCGTAAGTCAGGCGGATCGCCGCCCACCGGCCTGGAGATTTCCGCATGAGCACGACATCCGCTGACCTTCCGCGCAGGGCCGTTTTGCAGTCCGCCGCCGGCCTGGCGCTGGCCGCGGGCGCGCCGGTGGCGACGGCGCGCCCGCTTCCTCCCGGCAAGCCGGGCGACTTCAACTTCCTCACCGGCGAATGGCGGATCAGCCATCGCCGCCTGAAGGCGCCGGGCGAGTGGGATATGTTCGAGGGCGAGGCGACCTGCTGGTCGATCATCGGCGGCGTCGGCCATGTCGAGGAACTGCGCATCCCGGCGCGCGATTTCAGCGGCGCGGGCCTGCGGTTCCTCGATCTGGAGACGAAGGTCTGGTCGGACTTCTGGATCAACGCGAAGAGCGGGGCGCTGGGCGTGGCCGGCCTGACCGGCGGGTTCGTGGACGGGGTGGGACTGTTCACCACCGACGACAAGGACGCAGACGGCAAGCCTGTCCGGTATGCGGGCGTCTGGGACCAGATCACCGGAACGTCACACCGCTGGCGTCAGGGCGTGTCGAAGGACGGCGGCGCGACCTGGGACTACAGCTGGTTCATGGACTGGGTGAAGGCCTAGCCCGGGGCGACCCTAACGCCGCATCCGCTTCGCCTTCTGGACCGCCTCGTCCAGCGCCTGCAGGAAGCGCGAGCGGTCGTTGCGGTCGAAGGGCCTGGGCCCCCCGGTGATCTCGCCGGTGGAGCGGATGTGTTCCATGATCGAGCGCTGGGCCAGGGCCGAGCCGATGGAGTCGGCGGTAAACGGCTGGCCGTTCGGCTTGATCGCGGCGGCGCCGGCCTTCAGCACCCGGTCGGCCAGCGGAATGTCATTGGTCACCACCACATCGCCCGGCGCGGCGCGCTCGGCGATCCAGTCGTCGGCGATGTCAGGCCCGGCGTCGACCACGACCCGCTCGATCAGCGGCGACTGCGGGATCATCATGAAGCTGTTCGAGACGACGAAGGTCTTCAGGCCGTACCGCGCGGCCACCTTGTAGACCTCATCCTTCACCGGGCAGGCGTCGGCGTCGATATAGATCCTGATGGGGTTCGGCGGGCTTGTCATGGCCCGCGTTTAGCGCCGGAACCCGAATCGGCCAACAATCGTTAACGCGAGGTCTATGAGCATTGGGGAGATATTCACCATGCCGCTGTTCCTGAAGCGTTTCTTTGCCGACATCGACGCCCTCATCTGGAAGATGACTGCGGGAGCCTAGCGTCCGGAGGTGACCCGCCGCAGCAGTTCGCCCGTCAGCCCGCCGATTTCGGCGATTGCTTCGCGCGCCGGGGCGGAGACGTGGGTCAGGTTGATGAACCCGTGGGGCAGGGCGGTGTAGTACCGCTCCTCGAAATCAACACCGGCGGCCGTCAGCTCCCGCGCATAGGTCAGGGCGTCCGGCCGGCAGGGATCAAGTGGCCCGCCCGCGACCAGCAGGGTCGGCGGCGCCCGTTCGGTCAGCGTCCCCAGCAACGACGGCGCCTCGGTGGTGGCCAGCTGCGCGCGAATGAACTGCACCGCCAGACGTCCGACGATCCGGGCGTCCTGCAGGAGCGACGAGGCCCAGATGTCGTCATCCAGCGTCAGCAGGGGGTAGACCAGCACCTGCGCTTTCACCGCGTCCGGCGTTTCAGCGTTGACCCTCGCCGTCGCCGCCACGGCGAGATAGCCGCCGGCGGAGTCCCCGCCGATTGCCAGCGCATCCGGCCGCGCGCCGAAAGTCTCCGCTCGCGCCGCGATCCAGCGGAACGCCGCTACGGCGTCTTCGAGCTGCGCCGGATAGGCGGCCTCCGGCGCCAGGCGATAGCGACAGGCCAGAACCCGCACCTTGGCGGCATCCGCCAGCCGGACGCAGAAGGCGTCGTGGGTTTCGAGGTCGCCCAGCACGAAGCCGCCGCCGTGGAAGAACACCAGCATGGGGCCAGGCGTCTCGGCGCCCTGCGGCACATAGAGGCGGGCGGCGAGGGGGCCCGCCGCGCCTTCGACGGAGAAATTGCGCAACTCCGCCAGCAGCGGCAGCGCCCGGTCGCGGCGCGACAGCATGAAGTCGACCGCCTTTCGCGCGCGGGCGACCCCCTTCAGGTTTTCGCTCGTCATCCGGTCGGCGAGGGTATCGCTAAGTCTGGCCAGGCGCCGGCTCCTTCACAAACGGTGGCGGCGGAACATCGCCCAGCGCCCACCACGGCCCGTCGCCGAGGGCGGCCGGCAGGGCGGCGAGGGCGTCCTCATTGCCCATGCCCGCGGCGATCTCAAGCCAGTGGACGTACCACCGCTTCCGCCCGGCCTGCCGTTGTCGCATCGCGAGGTTCCAGGCCGCGTCGCTGTAGCCGGCCTCGACCGCGCGCTTGAACCAGTAGACCGCTTCTGCCGGCCTCGGCGTCGGGATCACGTCCTCGAGCAGGATCGCCAGGTTGTTCATCGCCAGGGGATAGCCGAGCTCGGCGGCCACGGTGTAGAGCGCCTCGGCCTCGGCCAGCCGCCCCTCGTTCTGCCGGTCCGCGGCCTCGGCGAACAGGCGGCAGGCCTCGATCTGGATGTCGGAGGACCGGGCGATGTTCACAGGGCCCTCCGGTGGGGCGTGGTGCCGGCTACAGGAATCGAACCCGTGACCTTCGGTTTACAAAACCGCTGCTCTACCATCTGAGCTAAGCCGGCCAAACGATGGACCGGTTGCCCGGGTCATCGAGCGCCCTTCCTCTGACAGAAGGCGCGGCGGGTCAACCGGCGCGCGGTGTCAGATGAACTCCAGCTCCCGCGCCGGCCTGTGGGTCAGGCCCGTGCCCGTCAGCTCCGCGCCGTCGAAGCGCGCCACGCGGCTGCTCCCGCCCTGTCCCTCGAGGGCCGACAGATCGGCGCCCTCGAACACCGCATGGGCCAGCCTCGCCCTCAGGAAGGAGGCGCCGCGAAGGTCTGCGCCCTTGAAGTTCGCGCTGCGGAGATCGGCATCGTCAAAGATCGCGCCCTGCAACTGGGCGCCTGAAAAGTCGACCCCGATGGCCACCGTGGCGCGGGCGGTCATGCCCGCCAGCAATTGCCTGGCGAACAGGGGGGCGGCCGGGCGAAGGTCGAAGCCGTCCAGGCAGGCCGGCGCGCCGGCCTTGCCATTCGTCTTGGCCCAGGTTTCGGACCGTTCCAGCTCCTGTCGGACGTCACCGACGCGGGCGATTGCCTGGGCCGTAGGATCAAGAACGCAGCCTGTCAGCCGGGCGCCCGAGCGTTCCAGAACGCCTGTGTCGACATTGGTGAGGATCGCGCCCTGCAGCTGAACGCCGGTCAGTCGGGCGCCGGAAAGATCGACCCCGTCCAGATTGGCGTCTGTGAAATTGGCGTTCTTCAGATTTGCATTCCGCAGCAGGGCGCCGCGCATCGAGCAGTTGGTGAAGTCCACCCCCACAGCAACGGCGTCGCTCATGTCCGCACCGTTCGCGGTCGAGCCCGTCATCGCCGTGCGCGGCCCGACCCACTTCAGGCCCAGCGCATCATCGGCGATGCACAGGACGGCGGCCCGCATGTCGGCCTGGTCGAGATTGGCCCCGGCGAGCTTCGCGCCGGAATAGGTTCCCCCGCGCAGGTCCGCCCGGAACAGCGAGGCCCCGCGCAGATCGCACCGGGTCAGGTTGGCGCAATAGAGGCTCACCCGGGCCATGTCGCTGCCGACAAAGGTGCTGCCGGTCAGGTCCGCGCCGGTGAAATCGGCGTCCGCCAGTCGCCGCCGGTCGCATCGCATGCCGCGCGCGATCGCATAGCGCAGATCCCCCCGGGCGCCGCCCGGACGACCACGCGCAAAGGCTTCGTGCGCCTTGATCCGAGCCTCGAAGGACTCGGCACTCAGCAGGATAGCGCGGGGCGAAAGGCTGGACCGTGACCGTGGCATGACCCATCCCTAGGCGCAGAAGAGTGACCGATCCCTTAGTCGCCCTCCCGGTTTGCCCAAATCGGGGATACTTTTTTCCGAACGGGTTCAGGAACACGGCACGGCGGCGGCTCGTCATTTCCGGACGACGCAAACGATGGTCATCCCGTCCTGGCCGATCGCCCGGTTGACGCCACGATGCCCGCGTTCGTCGAGTTGCCCAACTTCCCAAGCCCGGGCACGGCGGCTATAGCCCGCGGCATGGCCCGCATCCTCATCACCTCCGCCCTGCCGTACATCAACGGCGTCAAGCATCTGGGAACCTTGACCGGCTCGATGCTGCCGGCGGACGTGTTCGCGCGGTTCCAGCGGTCGCGGGGAAACGAGACGCTCTACATCTGCGCCACTGACGAGCATGGCACGCCGGCCGAGCTGGCCGCCGCGGAGGCCGGTCAGGACGTTCGCACCTACTGCGACCAGCACCATGTGCTGCAGCACGATATCGGCCGCGCCTTCGGGCTGAGCTGGGACTGGTTCGGCCGCAGCTCCAGCGCGCCCAATCACCGCCTGACCCAGCATTTCGCCGAGGCGCTCGAGGCCAACGGCCTGATCGAGGAGCGGACCGACAAGATGGTCTATTCCATCGATGATCGCCGCTTCCTGCCCGACCGCTACGTCGAGGGAACCTGCCCCCACTGCGCCTACGACAAGGCGCGGGGCGACCAGTGCGACAACTGTGGCGAACTGCTGGATCCGACCGACCTTCTCGCCCCGCATTCGGCGATCAGCGGCTCGACCAACATCGAGGTGCGCGACACCCGGCACCTCTATGTGCTGCAGACGAAACTCGAGGGCCGCATCCGCGACTGGGTGGATTCCCGCGCCGAGAGCTGGCCGACCCTGACCCGGGGCATCGCCTACAAGCACCTCGACGAGGGGCTGATCGACCGCGGCATCACCCGCGACCTCGCCTGGGGCATCCCGGTGGTCAAGAACGGCGCGCCGCGCCCGGGCTTCGAGGAAAAGGTCTTCTATGTCTGGTTCGACGCGCCGATCGAATACATCGGCGCCACGGTCGAATGGTCGGAGGCGACCGGCGCCGACTGGAAGCGCTGGTGGCGCAGGGACGAGGGCGCCGACGACGTCGAATACGTCCAGTTCATGGGCAAGGACAACGTCGCCTTCCACACCGTCAACTTCCCCGCGACCATCCTTGGCTCGGGAGAACCCTGGAAGCAGGTCGACCGGCTGAAGGCCTTCAACTGGCTCAACTGGTACGGAGACAAGTTCTCCACCACCAACAAGCGCGGCGTCTTCATGGACGCGGCGCTGGAGCTGCTGCCGCCTGACCTGTGGCGCTGGTACCTGACGGCCAACGCGCCCGAGGGCTCGGATACGGCCTTCACCTGGGAGCAGTTCCAGTCGTCGGTGAACAAGGACCTGGCCGATGTGCTGGGCAACTTCATCAACCGCATCGTCCGGTTCAACGAGAGCAAGTTCGGTCCGGTCGTGCCGGCCGGCGGCGAGCCGGGGCCGCGCGAGCAGCAGCTCCATGCCGATGTGGCCGCCCAGCTGACCGTGCTGACGACGGAGCTCGACGCCATCGAGATGCGCAAGGCCGCCCAGGCCCTGCGGGCGCTGTGGGTGCTCGGCAACGAGTATCTGCAGGAGGCGGCGCCCTGGACGGCGTTCAAGACCGACGTCGACCGCGCTGCCGTCGTGACCCGCACTGCGCTCAACCTGGCGGCCCTATATGGGCGGGTCAGCGCACCCTTCATCCCGTTCGCGGCCCGGACCATCAGCGAGGCGTTCGGCGAGCCCTGGCCGCCGACCTGGCCGTCGACGGACGCGGCGGCTGAGCTGTCACGGCTGGAGCCCGGCCGGCCGGTGCGCGCGCCGGACGTGCTGTTCAGGAAGGTCGAGGACGAGCAGATCGCCGACTGGACCGAACGCTTCGGCGGCTCAGCCGAAGGCTGATCGCCAGCCGGCGGGTTTCAGGTCGGCGGGTCCCGCTCAGGGTGTCGCGGGCGTCGCCTGGGCCAGGCAGGTCTTGCGGGCGGCGTCCTCGGTTTCGGCGCGGCAGAACTTGGCGATCTCTTTTGCGTCGATGTCGAGGAAGGCGGGGGCGGTGGCGTTATGCTCACTCACCTGGAGCGCCCGAATGGTGGTTGAGCGGTAGCCATCCCAGATCATGTGCACGGCCACATACAGCACGATGACCAGGCCGACGTAGCCAATCCAGCGATGCTTGTTCAGCAGGCGGGCGATGAAGGTCGCGGCGATGCCCATCAGGGCGATCGACAGGACCAGGCCGAACACCATGATCCAGGGATGCTCGTGCGCCGCGCCGGCGACAGCCAGCACGTTGTCGAGCGACATCGTCACGTCGGCGATCATGATCTGCAGCAGCGCGGCCCCGAAGGTCTTGCGCTTGATGCCCAGCTCTTCGGGCGTGGCCCCGCCACCGTGGTGGGCGGCCAGCGCCTGATCCATCTCGACGCCGGACTCGGCCTGGTCGTGGGTCGTCTGTTCCTGCAGCTCGCGCCACATCTTCCAGCACACCCACAGCAGCAGGAATCCGCCGGCCAGCATCAGGCCCACGATGGCGAGCAGCTGCACGGTGATCAGCGCGAAGCCGATGCGCATGATCACGGCGGCGGCCAGACCGATCAGGATCGCCTTGCGGCGCTGTTCCACGGGCAGGGCGGCAGCGGCCAGCCCCACGGCCACGGCGTTATCACCCGCCAGAACCAGGTCGATCATGAGGACCTGGAGCAGGGCCGCGCCCGCACCGGCTATTTCAGCGCCAAACAGACTTTCCAACATAGGCCCTCAATGCGACAGCCGCCGCCGCCTTGCAAGGGCGACGACGGCTGTTGGGTCAGGTTCAGCCACCGCTAGTGGGCGTGTGCCGGTTCCTTGTGGTGAGCGCCGTGATCATGACCGTGGCCATGATCGTCGTGCCCGTGCCCGTGCCCGTGCCCGTGATCGTCATGTCCCGGCGCAGCATGGCCGTCGTGGTCGTGTCCGTGATCGTCATGTCCATGACCGTGCCCGTGCCCGTGATCGTCGTGCCCGCTCACAGGGGTGTGGGCGATGTGCTGGGCCGGGCCGTGTCCGTGGTGGTCATCGCCGTGCGCGCCGTGGTCGTCGTGCCCGTGTCCCGGCTCTTCATGGCCGTGACCCTCGCCGTGGCCATGGTCATCGTGACCGCCGTGCGCATGGTCATCGTGGCCATGCGAGGTGAGCGCGGCGGGGTGAGCCGCATGACCGTGGTCGTCATGCCCGTGACCGTGCCCGTGTCCGTGTCCGTGGTCGTCGCCATGCCCGTCATGGCCATGTCCGTCCGCGGCATGGCCGTGGCCGTGATCCTCGTCATGACCGTGGCCATGGCCGTGGCCGTCATGCGCGGGCGTCTCGTGCGAGGTGTGATGCGCGCCATGGTCGTCGTGCCCATGGCCGTGGCCGTGGTCGGCGGGGGCATGGCCATGGTCGTCGTGGCCGTGCGCGCCATGATCGTCATGACCGTGATCATCATGGCCGTGCGCATGATCATCATGGCCGTGACCGTGGTCGTCGTGGCCATGCGAGGCGAGGGCGTATCCGGCGGCTGCGCCACCCGCTGCGGCGACCATCGGGTTCACATAGCTGGCGTGATGCGCGTCGGGCTCGTTGACGCCGTAGTCCTGCATCGTGCGGAACTTGCGGCGACGTTCGGCGCGAGAGCGACTGGCGCTGGCGCCGCGAGCCAGGAAGACCAGCAGCAGCAGGGCCAGCAGGGCGAGTGCGCCGCCGACCACATTCTCGCGGGCGACCTTGCCGACCAGCGGCAGTTCATCCGGCACCCAGGGGAAGGCCAGCGCCTTCAGCGACAGGGACGGGAACTTGAAGCCCTTGGCGGCGTCCTTCGCAGCCTCGACCGGCGCGGCCACGGCTTCCTCAAGCGAGCCGACCGAGAAGGCGGTCTTCGGCTTGGAGCCGTTCAGTTCAAGACCATAGTCGGCCTTGAGCGGCGCCTTCTCGGCGGTCGTCGGCTTGACCTTCCAGGTGAAGGTGGTCGGCTTGCCGGCGGCGACGGGCGCGGTCTGTTGTCCGGGAGGGCTGATCTCGTAGCCCTGGCCGTTCAGGTTGGCGTAGGCGCTGACCTTGCGGGCAGACCTGGCGAGACCGAGCTTGGCGGCCTGTTCCTGCACCATGGCCAGCAGATCGCCGGGCAGGGACAGGACGACATCCGCCTCCTTGCCGGCCTTCAGGTCAGCGGGAACGGACAGCGATGCGCCACGGTTGATGCCGGCGGACACCGCCGTCTGGAGCTGCTGGGTCGGAGTGGGCTTGGCCACCGGCGCGGCGGCCACAACGGCCGGCGCGGCGGGCGCGATCACCGGGGCGGGGGCGACCGGCTTCACCGGGGCCACGGCGACGGGCTTGGGCGCGGCCTTGACGATCGGCGCCGGCGCGGGGCGTGCGACCGTCGCGGCGCGCGGTGCCGGGGCGGCGTCGGCTCGCCAGGTCCGGCGCGGCGCGGCGGCCACGGCGCGGGGCGCATAGCGGTTGCCATAGACCTGACGACGTTCCGCCGCGGTCATGTCTTCGGGGTTGGCGATCGGCCGCATGGCAATCTGAAGCGTGCCATCCGCCTTGCGGCGCGTGACCAGCTGGAAGCGGGGCGCTCCGCTCGAGGCGGAGGTGGTTTTGCCTTTCGGTTCAGGCAGATGGTCATACTTGTGACCATAGAACTTTACACGCTCGGCGCGGGTCAGGTCACCCGGGTTCGGGATCGGGGCCATGCCGGTGAACGTGCGGGGGCCGCCGGCCAGGCCGTCGGACGCTGCGCGCGCAGGCGCGGGGCGGCCCATCAGGACGGGGGCGGAAGCGCCGCGGTCATAGCTTGATGGCGGGGGACCGTCGTAGCCGTCGTAGCCGTCGTCAGGCGCGGCGCCGCCGCAGCCCGTCAAAGCCAGAAAAGCCGCGCCAGAGGCGGCACAGGCCGCCAAACGCACAAAGCCCTTCAACATAGAGAACCCCCGATCCCATGCCGAAACGACGGGAATACAAGGTCCCGCCCTTCACAAGGCTGGAAGAAAAACACGCCTTGGCGACGAAATCAAAACGCTTAATTTAGATTCTCGTAACGTCTTCACCTCACGCGCGAGTCCTCGACGTTTCGTACAGGGCGATCGCAGCAGCATTCGACACATTCAGGCTCTCGAAATCGCCGGGCATCGGGATCCGGACCAGCACGTCGCAGTGCTCGGAAACGAGGCGGCGCAAGCCTTCGCCCTCTGATCCGAGGACCAGAACGGTCGGTGAGCCGTCGATGGCGTCGGCCAGATTCAGCGTCGTATGACTATCTAGCCCCAAAATGCGCCATCCCAGATCGGAGAGGGTCTCCAGAGCCCGAGAGAGGTTAACGGCGGCCCCGTGGGGGATGCGATCGATGGCGCCGGCGGCGGCCTTGGCCAGCGCCCCGCTCAAGGCCGGAGCATGCCGGTCCTGGAGGATCACGCCGCGCGCGCCGAAGGCTGCGGCCGAGCGGAAGATCGCCCCGACGTTCTGCGGATCGGTAATCTGGTCGAGCACGATGATCACGCCCTCGGCCGGGGTCCCCATCTCCTGGATAGAGAGCGGCTCAAGCGGATCGATCTTCAGGGCCAGCCCCTGGTGGACGGCGCCGGCGGGCAGGGCGCGTGCGATCTCCACGGCCTCAACCGTGTCGAGCACCTTCTGCGGGCCGAACCGGCGAGTCAGGGCCTGGGCGCGTTCGGCGGTGGCCAGGAGTCGGCGCGGCTGGCCGCGGTTCGGATTCGCCAGCGCGGCTTCCACGGCGTGCACGCCCCAGAGCCAGTCCTTGCTGTCGGCTCCGGAAACCCTTTGTGGGCGGGCTTTTCCGCCTTTGTCGAGATGCGGACGAAAGCCTGTTTTCCGGTCGTTGCGTTGTTTGGGGGACGACACTATAAGACGCGCTCCGATTTGGGGCCCCACGGTTTTCCGCGCGTTGCGGAGGCCGAGCCGCCAAGGAAGAAAGCCTTTAGACCGCGTGCGGGGGAATGTCCCGAGTGGCAAAGGGGAGGGACTGTAAATCCCTTGGCGTCAGCCTTCGCAGGTTCGAGTCCTGCTTCCCCCACCACGCAGCTGAAGGCTCTCCTCCAGGCGACAGGGGCCCCGGGTCAGAACAACGGGAGTCCATCGCGATCCCGCCGCAGGGCGGGTATAGCACAATGGTAGTGCAGCAGCCTTCCAAGCTGAGGATGCGGGTTCGATTCCCGCTACCCGCTCCAGGCGCTCCCTACATCTACACAGACGTCGCTGGCGCCAGGGATTGGAAAGAAAATGGCCAAGGAAAAGTTCGAACGTAACAAGCCGCACTGCAACATCGGCACGATTGGTCACGTTGACCACGGCAAGACGACGCTGACGGCGGCGATCACGATGACGCTGGCGAAGGCGGG
>CAIOHT010000156.1 GCA_903858185.1 uncultured Caulobacterales bacterium | reverse complement strand
GGCTGGATATGGAGTTCAACAGCCTGGACGCCCAGAGGGAGTCTTGCGAGGCCTATGTGGCCAGCCAGCGTCAGGAAGGCTGGGTGCTGGTCCCCGACGACTACGACGACGGCGGGTTCTCCGGCGGCACGCTCGAGCGGCCGGCGCTGAAGCGGCTGCTGGCCGATATCGAGGCCGGGCTCATCGATGTGGTGGTGGTCTACAAGATCGACCGCCTGTCGCGATCCCTGATGGACTTCTCGCGGCTGGTCGAGGTGTTCGATCGGCAGAACGTGACGTTCGTCTCCATCACCCAGTCGTTCAACACCACCACCTCGATGGGCCGGCTGACGCTCAACATCCTGCTGTCGTTCGCCCAGTTCGAGCGCGAGGTCACCGGCGAGCGCATCCGCGACAAGATCGCCGCATCCCGTCGCAGGGGCATCTGGATGGGCGGTCACACCCCGATGGGTTACGACGTCAAAGACCGCAAGCTGGTCATCAACCCAGCCGAGGCGACCATGGTGCGCGGTCTGTTCGAGCGGTTCGCCCAGCTGGGCTCAGTCGTCGAGCTGGTGCGCGACGCCACCGCCCAGGGGCTCTGCAGCAAGAGCGGAAGGCCGATCGACAAGGGCCAGATCTACAAGCTGTTCCGCAACCGGGTCTACCGGGGCGAGGCCGTCCACAAAGGGACCAGCTACCCGGGTGAACACAAGGCGATCATCGACGAGGCGCTCTGGGGCAAGGTCCACTCGATCATCGCGATCAGTCCCCGCACCCGAGCGAAAAACAGCCGCCGCACGACGCCGGCGCTGCTCAAGGGTCTGGTGTTTGGTCCCGACGGCCGGGCCATGTCTCCGGCCCACACCCGCAAGTCCGGGCGGCTCTATCGCTATTACGTCAGCCAGACTGTCATCAACCACGGGGCTGGTTCCAGCGCGATCGCCCGCGTCCCCGCCGGCGAGATCGAGGCGGCGGTGATCGAGCAGGTGCGTCACATGCTGCGCGCGCCGGAGGTGATCGTCGCGGCATGGCGCGAGGGTCATCGCCACGATGACGACCTGACCGAGCACGAGATGCGCGAGGCCCTGGTCCAGCTTGATCCTCTCTGGGAGGAACTGTTCCCCGGCGAACAGGCCCGCGTGATCCAGCTGCTGGTCGATCGGGTCGACATCCATCAGGACGAGGTGGCGATCCGCCTGCGCAATGACGGGCTGTCGTCCCTGGCTGGCGAGCTCGCCAGCATCAGCACCACTGAGCGGATCGCGGCATGAGCGCCACCGACACCTTCACGGTTCGCATCCCCATGCAGATCCGCAAGCGCGGAGGCCGCAAGCTGATCCTCGCCCCCGATGGCGGTGGGCCGATCTGGGCCGCCCCCAGGCCGCGGGTCGACAATACAATCATCAAAGCCGTCGCCCGGGCGTTCCGGTGGCGAAAGCTGATCGAGACCGGGGTCCATGCCTCCATCGAGGAGGTCGCTGCGGCCGAGAAGATCAACTCGACCTACGTGGGCCGGGTGCTGCGGCTGACGCTCCTGGCCCCCGAGATCGTCGAGGCGATCATGGAGGGGCGACAGCCGGCCGGTCTGACGATGGTCGTGCTGCTGACGGGGTTCCCGGTCGTGTGGGCGGAGCAGCGGGCGGCGCTGGGGGCGTAGGGTTCGCGTCGGTCAGCGACGGATCTACAATTCGGCGCTTCCGAGCCGACGCGCCTTCCGTTTGGGCGGCGGCGGTTGACTGATTTCGTAAGTCCGGCGCGGCAAACGACCTGGTCCGGTCAACCTGTCGTCACCGTCGATCAGGGGGCCCGAGACTGTGTTTTGAAAAACTCCCATACACGCTCTGCGCCGTCAAAGGACTGGATGGGGTTGCTGGTCCCGCGCACTGGGCTCGTGCCTGGCCAGCCGTGTCCGCCAATCTGGTCAACCACAGAGATCGTGACGGCGCCATTGGGCGTCGGGGCGTAGACGGAGGTTGTCACGGTTCCTGTTGTCGTAATGAACGGCGGCGTTTGTGAACGATTGGCCCCGACCCAAAACTCGACGGTATCTTCCAGCGGCATGTAAGGCGCTGACTGTGCGCGGGACACCAGAGGGTTTCTGCTGAAACCGCCTTCGATCGGCACCTCATTGTCCTGCGCTCCATTGATGAGCATGATCGGAAGCGGTCCGCTGGGTTTCATCTCGAAACTGAACATGGCGCCGACTACGGGCGCGATAGCTGCGAGGCGCTCGGCGCGCTGGGTTGCATAGACGAGGGTCATCATGGCCCCGTTGGAACCCCCGGTCATGAAAATCCTGCGGGGGTCGGCGCTGTGATCGCGGATCAGGAGGTCAATCAGTGTGTCCAGGTAGGCAATGTCGTTCGCCAGTCCGACCTGTCGGCGCATGAGGAAGCCGGTGTTCCAAGCGTGTCGACCCGGCACAATTTCGGTGCCTTCCGCGTAAACCACGGTGAAGCCCTCAGTGACGGCGAGCCTGTCAAAACCCGTTCTCTCTCGTTGAGCCTCTGCACTGCCCATACCGCCATGCAGGACGATAACGACCGGAACCGCCTGACCTGGCCCAAAGTTATTGACCAGCAACGCGCGTCGCGGAGTCCCGTCGACGAGTATCTGGATATCCCGCGTTTCCTGGGCCCAGGCGGAAGGGCTCAGCAATACGAACGCCAACAGCAGCAACAGAGCGCGAGCGAGAAGCATGTCAGATTCCTTGCTGGACGGGGACTAAGGGATTGATGCGGATCGAAGGGATGCTGGCATCTGATCAGACTTGGAACTGAGCTCGCGTCAGCTGCCCGCCGCTGCAAAGGCGTCCCGGTAGAAGGCCCAATGCCGGTCGCCGAGGGCGGTCAAAACGCCCATCGGGTCGTGACCGACGCCGGGCAGGACGATCCAGTCGTGGGGGATGCCTAGCCGGGTCAGGTGCTCGTGGAAGTCCCGGTTATTCTCCAGGGTTTCGTCCCGGTCTCCAATGACCAGACGCAGGCGAGAGTCCCGGGCAAGGGTGGCTGCGTTCTGTGCCGCATACCGGCGCGGGCTTACCGACCGAAAGCGGTCCTGGCCGCCGCCATAGACGTCCCTGAGGAGGTCTTCCGCCTGAACCCTACTGGCGCGTGGCGTCCTTTCCAGCGTCTCCTGCATAGGCCCGGCGCCCATCATGGACACACTGCGGAACAGTTCGGGGTAACGGAACCCGAAGCGCCCGGCCCCGTAGCCGCCCATGCTGAAGCCATCGAGCAATCGTCCATCGCGGGTTGCTATCGTGCGCCAGTTTGCATCGACGTGGGGACGGAGTTCCTGGACGATGACGGTCTCAAGGGGTGCCCGACCATTGGCCCAGTCAACGTACATCCCCATCCGCAGGCCGTTGACGAACACCAGGAGGAAGGGCTGCACCCGGCCGGTCGCGACGGCCTCGTCAACCAGTGAAGACAGGCGGGAGATGCCGGAGGCTCCGCCTCCGGAGCCGTGCAGCCAGTAGACTACGGGGAACCGGCGGTCCGGATCGGCGACATAGGCTGGAGGCGCATATATGTGAAAGCTGACCACGGTGCCCGCAGCCTGGCTCTGGAATGTGTGGAAGGACAGGCCGGGACCTTCGACCCTCGGCGTCACCCACTGAAGCGGTGTTAGGGGAGGCGTCCGTCCGGGCGATTGAGCCGGTCTTCCCTGTGCGGCGCTCCCTGCGGCAAGGCCAACGAGTGAGACGCCCAAGCCCATAAGGTGGCTTCGTCGGTTCATCAGGCTGGACCTCGGGATAGTTGATCAGGCTACATTCAAACCGAACCGTCGGCGATTTCCGTCGCCGGTCGTTTTGGCCGAGCAGTAGGTAGCGCTGCGGGCGTGGCATGGCGCCATGGGCGAGCGTGCGCCAACCTCTGCATCAGAGTCCGCCGTGCGCTAACATCGAAACTGGATCACCCATCGGGGGCAGGCCAAATGCGCGCCGTCTCTGGCGTTTGTTTCATCTCCTCATTCATGAGGCGTCCTGTTTGGGATCCTTGAACGGCAGATTGTTGGCCGAATGGGCAGACCAGGAAAAAACCGCCAAAGCGCCGAGAGCAGACGCGTCCTCTAGTGACAGTGGTGTCCTGCGACGCCTATGACGGCGCTATGCACCTGACGGCAAAGATGTTCAGCGCCTCGATCGGTCGGCTTTTTTTGGCCATCCCAATCACCCTGTGCGTGTCGATGCAGCTGATTGCGCCAGCGTTTGCGCAAGTCATTAGTCGAGCCGCGTTGCAGGCAGAGGTTGCGTCCGACCCGCGGCCCATGGCCCTGTTCGTGACGGGCAAGGGGGTGGCTTCGCCGTTCGCCGTGTCGATAGCCGGGAAGGACGGCGTGGCTGCCACTCCAGCCCTTGGACCCGACACGCCAGTGCGTGTTGCCAGCAATACGAAGACGTTCGTGGCTGCGACAGTCTTGCGGCTCTGGGAACAGGGTCGCATCGATCTCGACGCTGCGATCGGGCCGCTCATGTCGCCAAGACTGGACGAGCTGATGCGGAGCGGCGGCTATGACACCGCCCGGATTACGTTGCGGCACCTGCTCAGTCACAGTGCCGGGATCTATGATCATGCCCAGGACGAGCGTTATCTGACATTGGTGCTCTCGCAGCCGGCCAAGCGCTGGACCCGTGAGGACCAGGTTCGCCTGGCGGTGACGTGGGGCAAGCCGCTGGGTCCGCCTGGCACGGTTTTCCACTATTCCGACACGGGCTACATCCTTGTTGGCGACATCATCGAGCGGATCACAGGCCAGTCTCTGGGCAAGGCGGTGCGCACGCAACTGCAACTGGATCGCCTGAACTTGCAGTCGACCTGGTGGGAGGTATTGGAGGACAAGCCCCGCCGTGCGCCGTGGCGCGCTCGCCAGTTCATCGGTGATGCGGAGGTCACGGACCTTGACGCCAGTGTCGACCTGCATGGCGGAGGTGGCCTCGTGATGTCTGCCAAGGATCTCGCGATACTGACGGCAGCGCTGTTCGAGGGGCGCCTGTTCGAGCGCCCCGGGACCTTGCAGGAGATGTTGTGGCAGGGTCCGCATAAGGGCGCTGACGGCTATCGCCTTGGCGTCTTCGTCGGGCGGGCAAACGGCCGCGATTACTATTGGCACAGCGGCTATTGGGGCACCGTCGCCTATTACGTGCCTGACACCGGGATTGCGGTCGCCGGCGTCACCAACAACCAGGACGCCTATCGTAGGCTGGTGAATGCTGTGCAAAAGGCGGCAGGTGTTGCTGCACCTTGACTGACGCAGTTAGTTTGCGGCGGCAGAGTAGCTGCCGACGCTAACGAGCAGCCCGAAGAGTAGCTTTCCGGCGCAGGCTGGCTGCGCGCCAACGTCCGGGTGTTCTGACCCCCTTGAAGTGATCCATCCCTTATGTTGGTCCGAGGACCATTTTGGATGGGTGGAACGATGGCAAGGAAGCGCCACAAGCCCGAAGAGATCGTCGCCAAGTTGCGGCAGGTTGATGTCCTGACCGGTCAGGACCGTTAGGCTGACTGGGTGTTGCCGGTCGCCAGTTCGCTATGGGTTGGCCCCGGTTGCCGAGGTGCTCCAAAAAACCACTCAGCTCGGCAGCCTTTTATCTAACTGAAAAGACTTGTGGTTTTTGGCTCCGCACCAAATCGCCACGGTGCGGAGGTCTGGAGACTATCCGGGCATTCTGAGAGAAAATCGGCCGTTTCCTGGCAAGCGCAGTGCGGAGCCGGTTCGGGGAAACCCTGTAATACAACGGGATTTTCTGACACCGCCCGGCCCACAGAGAGATTTGTGGCGAGGGGCGATGGCGGTGCTGTCAGTCTAACGCTAACCCTTCTCCACTAAGGCCTTGTGGCCAAAGCGGAGGCTGTGTTGAGACCGATTTCCTACAAGCGGCATCGGTTTCCGCCCGATGTCATCCGGCATGCGGTGTGGCTGTATTTCCGGTTCACCCTGAGCCTGCGAGATGTCGAGGAACTCCTCGCTCAACGGGGTGTCGAGGTCAGCGACGAAACCATCCGGTGCTGGACGCTGAAGTTCGGCCGGCAGTTCGCTCACAACCTGCGTCGGTCCCGGCCGCGGCCGACCGGTCGTTGGCATCTGGACGAAATGGTCGTCAAAATTGGGGGCAAGAGGATGTTCCTCTGGCGAGCCGTCGACGACGAAGGCGAGGTCCTGGACATGCTGGTCCAGGAGCGTCGCAACAAGGGCGCAGCCCTTAGGCTGCTTCGGAAACTGCTGAGGAACCAGGGCGTCCGGCCCGACGCCATCATCACCGACAAGCTGGCTTCGTATCGTGCGGCGGCCCGAGATCTGGGGCTGGCGGACCGCCATCAGCCAGGCGGGATGCGGGAAAATAACCGGGCGGAAAACTCCCACCTCCCGATCCGTCGGCGGGAGCGAAAGCAGCAGAAGTTCAAGTCCAGGGCGTCAGCCCAGAAGTTCTTGGCCACCCACGCCGCCGTCTACAACGTGTTCAATCTCCAGCCCCATCTGATCCGCAGACCGACCCTCCGCCACCTCCGCGCCGACGCTCACCAGACTTGGGCGGCTGCCACCGCCGCTGCCTGATCAGCAGGGTCGGGTAGGGCGCTTTGCGGCCCGCTACCGTCAACCTGACAAAACCGGCCAAAGCCATACTGACGCTCTATCCGGCCGCCGATCCGCAGGCCGCCGCCTTTGACGCCTATCGTGACGACGCCTTCGGCTGGCACATCATGGAATGGGCTGACCTGATGTCGCAGGTATCCAAGGATGCCTATCTCTACTTTTTCGACCATGCCCCGCCTGGCGCGGATTCGCAGCGGCCCATCGCTGGCGGACCGGCGACCCACAGGATCGGCGCCCACCATGCCGGCGAGATCGCCTATGTCTTCAACAACATGAAGGGGCCGCTTGCTTCGGTCTGGGGCGATGGCGAGGCGCATGACAACCGGCCGTCAGGCCCGATCCGTCCCGAAGATGTCCGCCTTGCGGATGTTATGTCGGACTACTGGGTGGCGTTCGCCTCGACGGGCGCGCCCCAGGCCGCCGGCCTTCCGCAATGGCATGCCTTTACCCGCGCCGGCGGCCACTACATGCGCTTTGGTCCGCTGGCCACACCGTCCAAAGCTCTGCTGCCGGGGGTGTTGCGCACCTGGTCAGCGATCAACGCCGTGCGCCGGGACGCCGACGCCTTCTGGTACTTCGGCAACGAAGGCCTCGCCGGGCCAGTGCTTCCGCCCGGTTAGACAAAGCGCTTGTCCGATGGCGGGGACGGCAAAGCAGCGGGGCGGGCCTATCTGGAGGCGGTCGCTCCGGCGACCACAGCGGAGCGGTGTGATGCTCTGCACGCTAAGCTATCGGGCTATTGTCAGCTGGATGCTTTGGCGATGATCAAGTTGATGGAGGTTTTTATCGGCTAGCGAACGTCTGTCTTCCGGGGCCGGTTCTGGCGCCAAACGGACGTCGTCCACCTGTTTCTACCACATCAGAGTCATGCCAAGGCGTGCCGGCGACGCCACCCAGCGCCTGTTAAGGCTTCAACATGCGATCCAACCTGCTGGCGCGTCCTCCCAGGATTTCGTCCAAGACATGCGCGCGCTTCAGGAGAAGGTGCAGCAGATGCTCATCGGTGACGCCGATGGCCCCAAAAATCTGAATCGCGTCGCGCACATTCTCCATCGCAGCGGCGCCTGAGAGGCAGACGGCGGCTGATACTTCGTTTCCGCCATCGGCCGTTCCTCCGGCAAAGGCCGCAGCAGCGTAGTGGATCTGAGCGTTGGCCGCCTCGCAGCGAAGCGCCATGTCGGCGCACGTGTGGCGAACAGCTTGAAAGCTTCCGATGGCCTTGCCGAACTGCACGCGTGTCTTGGCGTGTTCGCAGGCCAGGTCGCGCGCCTTTTCTGCAACCCCGCTTTCGATGGCCGCCAGGATGAGGATCGCCCGTTGGTGAGCGTTTCCGTCCTCAGCGACAAGAGGCGGATCAGCCAGTCGGCCACGACGCGCGCTGAGAGACGGATCAAGGCACGAGGTGTCTTGGAGGTCGGTGACCGCAGCGGCCTCCTGCAACTCCAGACCGTTCTGCGCGACGCGCACCACGAAGTCCGGGGCGTGCGGCCCGAGCAACAGCACGTCGGACGACCCCCGGATCCGGATCGCCAAGCCTACGCGGCGTGCGCCGTCGACTACGCCCCGAGCCAGATCGGGACGCAGGCGCGCGGCGGCATGGGCCGCAATCGCGGCGAAGGCGATCTCCAACGGCGCGCAGTGACGCCCGAGCTCGCGGAACACCAGGACCTCTTCGACGGCGCCGCCGCCATAGCCGCCGGCGTCTTCGCCAAGACCGATCCCCAGCCAGCCCAGATCAATGGCGGCTGACCAAACCTGCGGGCTAAGCGCCCGCGGCGTACCATTGTCGCCCGGGTAGGTGTCGGCCAGCAGGGTGGACACCGCCTGTTGGACTTGGTCTTCGCCAGGATTGAGCAAAAGGTCCACGGTTAGCGGCTCCTTGGCAGGACAAGCATGCGATCTGCGATGATCTCGCGCTGGATCGCCGACGTTCCGCCGGCGATCGAGGCGGCGTAGCTGCGCAGGTATTCGCAGACCGGCCCGGTGGCGCCATAGCCGAAGAGCAGGCTCTGCGAGCCCATTAGCTTGACCGTCAACTTGTGCAGGGTCTGGGAGAGCTGGCTTACATAGAGCTTCACCAGAGAGCCTTCGGCGCCCGGCATGCCGGATCGGGCCGCCTGGGACACAACGGCGTAGGCCATGGATCTCAGGGCGGTGACTTCCGCTCGCAACATCGCCAGGGCCCGGCGAACCTCGTCGTCGCCGATTAGCGGTCGGCCGGCATGGTCTGTGGTCTCCTGGGCGAAGGCGATGAGGCTGTCGACCTGTCGCGCCAGTCCGACCTGATCGGCGAGGAAGGCCGTTCCACGCTCGAAGGCGAGGGTGGCCATCGCCACCTGCCAGCCGGCGTTGATTTCTCCGACGACAGAGGAGAGGGGGAGGCGAACCTTGTCGTAGAACACCTCACAAAAGTGCTGTTCCCCTGACATCTCTCGGATTGGGCGGATTTCGACACCTGGGGCATGCATGTCGCAGATAACCCAGGTGAGTCCCTTGTGGCGGCTATCGCTCGGACCGGTTCGAACGAGCAGCTCCTGGTACTGAGCCATGTGAGCAAAGCTCGTCCAGATCTTCTGGCCGCTTACCACGAGGTGCTCGCCGTCCACCTCGCCCCGTGTTCGCAGGGAGGCGAGATCAGACCCCGCCCCCGGTTCGGAGAAGCCCTGGCACCAGATGGCCGCGCCACGCAAGATTTGTTCGAGGTGCTCCTCGCGCTGCGCCGACGACCCCAAGGCGATCAAGGTCGGACCCGCGTGGTTCACTCCGACGAAATTCGCCCCGATGAAGGGCGCGTCGGCCCGCGCGTACTCCTCATACCAGATCAGCTGCTGAAGAGTGGTGAGGCCACGGCCCCCGTATTCTTCAGGCCAGCTGATCCCCGCCCACCCCGCTTCATGCTGCCGCTGCTGCCATGAGACATCGAAGGACAACATGTCGCGCCCATCCAACGGCCTCGGGGTGCCGGGGACGTTGGATGAGAGCCACTCGCGCGCAAGCTCACGAAACCGCTGCTCCTCAGGCTCGAACTGAATATCCACGCGACGGCTTCCTTAACCGCGCGCGGCCAGCAGTTCGCCGTGGCGGCGCTGGAAACTCACGCATTGGCGAGCAAGTTCGGCCGGCGGTTCGGGGAGAAGGACGGGTCCGTGAGCCTTGGTCGGCAGCAGCACCGTGGCTTCGCAGGTGGTGGTGACGTCGCCGCGCTGGTTGGTCATCTTCACCATCAGGTCCACGAAGTGGCGTCCATTCTCCTCACGCTTGCCCACCACCTGGCCGGCGATGAACTGGGTGTCGCCGATGTAGTTGAACTTGCGCATCTCGTCGTACTGGCGGTGAACGAAGCCATCGTCTCCCACCCAGTCGGTGAGATAGTGGTGCAGCCAGCCCTCGCGGATGACGCTGTAGTCGTAGGCCATGGGGCTTCCGATCGCCTTGGCCCATTCGGAGTCCCAGTGCACCCGTTGGGCGACATCTGGAACACCTTGACCGTTGCGCACGTAGAAGGCCGGGATGCGCTTGCGGTTTTCATAGGCGCGTCGGGCGCTGCTGAGACCGAAGGTGGCCACTCCATAGCCGCCCACATGATAGACGAGGATGTCCGTCACCGTCAGAGGACCCTTCACCATGGGCGATAGATCGTCACCGATGTTCACATCCTCGAAATAACGAGGCTCGGCGCCCCGGCGATGCTCGGCCGCATAGACCGCGTCGATGCGCTCCATATCCTCGGCGCTATAGACCGCAGGCTCGATGCTGGCGTACTTGCCCGTCTTCTTGGCGGTAGACCGCTCGGTGAAGATTTCCCGGGTGCGCTGGACGAACACCGGCTCGGAGCGCTGGTTCATCTTGATGACCTTCAGGAACCGGGTCACCGAGCGACCGGCGAACTCTGAGGGCTTCACCTCGACGCCGTCGAAACCGCCGAACTTGTAGAGCTCGTCCTCGACATAGAGGGGGCGATACCAAACCTTTTCAGATCCCGACACGAAGGCGTGGATCCCCTTGAAGAGTCCACGCTGCGCGACCTTCAGGTGATCGGGCAGCGAGTCGCCGCGGAGTCCCTTGGTTACGACCTCGGCCATGCTGTTGGGCGCGATCTGCCTGCCCCAACGCGTCCGCGCCCCGTAGGCGGGATCGCAGAACAGCGGATTGTCGTCGCCCACACCCCAGGCGAAATTGCGGATGGCGTCGGGCGTCAGCCGCGTGACGATGTCTTCCTTCCGGTTGGCGGTGAAGACTCCGTCCAGAGACCGGGCCTTCTCGATGTCGCCTTCCTCGATCCGAGCCTGGGTCGCGGCCTCGAATTCCTGCTCGACGTCAAACCCCGTTTTCGCCGTAGCTTCAGCACCCGCCTTGTCGCCCGCCATTCCAAGTCCTCCGCATATGCCATGCGCCACCGCTTCGGCGGCCTTAACCTCGGTCGACTATATAACTTGTCTAACTATGTGCAAGTGGCCGGGTTCGCGGCGGGTGGGTTCTGGCAGGCTAACGCTAACTTATCTCCACTTTGGCCTCCTACGGTGCGGCCAACCGGGGAGGGACCATGCGGCCGATCTCATTCAAACGGCACCGTTTCCCGCCGGATGTGATCCGTTATGCCATCTGGTTGTATTTCCGGTTCACGCTGAGCATCCGCGACGTCGAGGAATTGCTGGCGCAACGTGGCGTGTAGGTCAGCCGCGAAGCGGTTCGATGCTGGGTGAACAAGTTCGGCCCGTTGATCGCAGCCAACCTGCGCCGGCGCCGTGGGCCACCGACCGGCCGCTGGCATCTGGACGAGATGGTGGTCAAAATCGGCGGCAAGCGGATGTATCTTTGGCGCGCGGTTGAAGATGAGGGCGAGGTGCTGGACGTCCTGGTCCAGAAGCGACGCAACAAGGACGCGGCGATGAATCTGCTCCGGAAACTGCTGCGCAATCAGGGCATCCATCCGGAAACCATCACCACGGACAAGCTGTCGTCATACCGGGCTGCAGCCAAGATCCTCGGCCTCACCAGCCGTCATCGACCAGGTGGGATGCGCGAGAGCAACCGGGTCGAGAACTCCCACCTGGTCATCCGCCGACGAGAACGAAAACAGCAGAAGTTCAAATCGCAGGGCTCAGCCCAGAGGTTCCTCGCCAGCCATTCCGCCGTCTACAACACGTTCAACATCCAGCCCCACCTGATCTCCCGATCGACTCTTCGAATCCTGCGCGCCCAAGCGGACAGGGTGTGGGAAGCTGCGACCGTCGCCGCCTGATCCAGGGGTTGGAGATGGGCCAGTCCGGCCAGGCCGACTTAACGTGATGGGGTGGACGGCCCCTGTGTCCGGCGTCGAGCGCGCCATAGGGTGGTCGTTGTTTATGCGGCCACAGAACAGGAACCGTTCGCCATGAAGACTACCACGATCGGCCTCGACCTCGCCAAGAGCGTCTTCCAGGTCCACGGCGTCGATGACGCCGGGACAGTCACGGTACGCAAGAAGTTGCGTCGAGCGGAAGTGTTGGCGTTCTTTGGAGAACTCCCTTGCTGTCTGATCGGGATGGAGGCGTGCGCGACCTCGCACTACTGGGCGCGGGAACTGACGGCGTTGGGTCATGAGGTCCGGTTGATGCCGCCGAACTATGTAAAGCCCTATGTCCGTCGCCAGAAGAACGACGCTGCCGACGCCGAGGCGATCTGCGAGGCGGTGACGCGTCCGACCATGCGGTTCGTGCCGATCAAGAGCGCGGACCGGCAGAGCGTGCTGACGCTGCATCGGACCCGGGAGTTGCTGGTTCGCCAGCGCACAATGCTGATCAACGCCATCCGCAGCCACTGTGCGGAGTTTGGGCTGATAGCGCCGCAAGGCGCCGGGCGGGTAGACGAACTGATCGGTCGGGTCGGATCAACGGGAGACGACGCGATGCCTGATCTGGCGCGATCCACGCTGCTGATGTTGGCGGACCAGCTTCAGGCGTTGGCTGTGCACATCCATCAGCTCGAACGGCGGCTTCTGGCCTGGCATCGCCAGGACCAAATCAGCCAAAGGCTGGCGACGATCCCCGGCGTCGGGATCATAAGCGCCACGGCACTGTCCGCCAGCGTAACCGATCCGTCGCTGTTCCGCTCGGGGCGGGAGTTCGCCGCCTTCCTGGGTCTGGTTCCGCGACAGAACTCCTCGGGAGGCAAGGATCGTCTGGGGCGTATCTCCAAGATGGGAGACGGTTATCTGAGGAAACTTCTGGTGATCGGCGCGACCTCAGTTATGCGGCGTATCCGAACCGGCGTCGCTTTAGCCTCGGCTGACTGGGTTCGCACATTGCTCGAACGCCGCCCCCCTCGCGTGGTGACCGTCGCCATGGCCAACAAGACCGCCCGCATCGCCTGGGCCGTCATGATGCGAGGCGAGGTCTACAGGGCGCCGGCCATGACCTGACAGAGATCGCGACGGCCCGTCGGCCGTCGCCCTGAACTGCAGAGGGACGATAGGGAATGACGGTGACGATCTGAACGCGGCCGCAGGCCGGGACACCCCGAGGTACTGACGGAGCCTTGTGCTCGGTAACGTGTAAGGGACCCAACCAGCGGACTCCATCAGGGCCAGCGGCTATCTACGCCGCACAAACAGGCCGAACAGATGTCCGCACCCCGCAGATCCACCCCTCAAACCCAAACTACCCCTTGCAGATCAGGGGCCGTCCACAGATGTCAGTACAAGCGCGGCCACCAAGCCCGACCATCGGCGAATCCCCCGGACGCGACGATCGGGATTTTGACCTTCGCCGCCGCCGCCGGAATAAGGATCAGGCCGGGAATGTCGTCCTCGCCCGGATGACCCGGGCATTCGAAGCCGTCGATGGAGATCGCGTCGACCCCCATCCGCTCGGCCGACAGGGCGTGGCGAACCGCGGTGCACTTGTGGATCACCTTGACCCCGTGGCGCTTGAACTCCTCCACGTGCTCCTGCGGCCGATAGCCCGCCGTCTCCACGATCTTGACGCCGCTCTCGATGATGGCCGCGCGGTACTCGCCATAGGGCGGGGGATTGATCGTCGGCAGGATGGTGAGATTGACCCCGAAAGGCCGGTAGGTCAGGTCACGGCATCGGGCGATCTCCTTGGAGAGTTCCTCAGGGGTGGGCTGGGTCAAGGCCGTGATGAACCCTAGGGCCCCGGCATTGGCCACGGCCGAGACCAGCTCGGCCCGTCCCACCCACTGCCTTCCCCCCCTGGATGACTGGGTTCTCGACCCCGAAAAGGTCGGTGAACCGTGTCCGCAGCGCCATCTAGAGCCGCTCCACGATCGTCACGTTGGCCATGCCGCCGCCTTCGCACATGGTCTGGAGTCCGTAGCGGCCGCCGCGGGCGGCAAGGGCGTGGATCATGGTCGTCATGAGCTTGGTGCCTGAGCTTCCCAAGGGGTGGCCCAGCGCGATGGCCCCGCCGTTGACATTGAGCTTTGCAGGATCGGCGCCCGTGTGCCTCAGCCAGGCCAGGGGCACGGAGGCGAAGGCCTCATTGACCTCGTAGAGGTCGATGTCTTCGATCCGCAGGCCGCTGCGCTGGAGCGCGCGGTCGGTGGCGAACAATGGCTCCTCGAGCATGATGACCGGATCGCCGGCGGTGACGGTCATCTGGTGCAGCCGGGCGAGCGGCTTGACGCCGCTGGCGCGCAGACCGGCCTCGTTGACCACCATGACCGCCGAGGCCCCATCGCAGATCTGGCTGGCGGTGCCAGCGGTGAGCACCCCGTCGGGGCTAAGGGTCTTGAGGCCTTGCAGGCCCTCCAAGGTGGTGTTGAAGCGAATCCCCTCATCCACCGCGTGACGCTCGGCGGTCCCGTCCGGTCCCTCAAAATCGATGGGCAGGATCTCGGCGTCGAACGCCCCGGCGTTGGCGGCCGCGGCGGCCTTGAGGTGGCTCTCGAGGGCATAGGCGTCGAGTTCGGCCCGGCTCAGCCCATGCTTGCTCGCCACCATCTCGGCGCCGACGAACTGGCTGAACGAGTCCGGGAAGCGCGCAAGCAGACGTGGGCTCATGGCGCCCCCGAGGCCAGCCTCGGCGCCCAAGCGTTCGGGCAAGCCCATGGGCACCCGGCTCATGCTTTCCACACCGGCGGCGATGACCACGTCCATGTTGCCGGAGATGACCGTGGCCGCCGCCATGTGCAGCGCCTGTTGGGATGATCCGCATTGGCGGTCGAGGGTTGTGCCGGGAACCGACTGCGGTAGACCCGAGGCCAGCACCGCGCCGCGCGCGATGTTGGCGCTCTGCTGCGCGGCCTGGTTGACGCACCCCATGACCACGTCTTCAACGAGGGCGGGGTCGAGCCCGGCGCGCCGGACGACCTCGTCGAGCACCTCGGCGGCCAGATCGACCGGGTGCCAGCCCGACAGACGGCCGTTGCGGCGACCGCCAGCCGTTCGTACGGCCGAGATGATGTAAGCCGAGCCCATCGATTTTCCTTCAAAGAGTGTCGGGAGTTGGCCGCCTTTGGCGGCAAGTCAGTTGGGTGCGCGGACCAGGCAGCGCTCGAGGATGTCCATTCCGGCCGAGACCAGGTCGTCGGCCGCGCTGAGCGGCGGCAGAAGCCGCACGGTGTTTCCATGTACGCCGCAGGACAGGAGGATCAGGCCGTGTGCGAAGGCGTCTTGAGTGATGCGTTTTGCGGCCTCAGGATCGGGCGCCGCAGTGTCGGCGGTAAGGAGGTCGAACGCCACCATGGCCCCGATCCCGCGGATTTCGCCGATCGGGACGGAGTCGTTGCGCTGTCGGATCGCCTCGAGACGGGCCACAAGCGTGGCTCCGATCTCCACGGCGCGGGCTTGAAGGTTATCTTCGACAATAGCGTCCAAGACCCCAAGGGCGGCCGCGCAGCTCACTGGATTGCCGCCGTAGGTGCCGCCTAAGCCCCCTGGCAGGGGGGCGTCCATGACCGCCGCGCGCCCGATGACGCCTGCAAGTGGGAAACCGCCCGCGATGCCCTTGGCGACCGTGATTAGATCCGGTTTCACACCGGAATGCTCGATCGCGAACATCTTTCCGGTGCGCGCGAAGCCGCTTTGGACCTCGTCGGCGATGAGCAGGATGCCGTGTTGATCGCAGATCGCCCGGATCGCCTTCAGGAATTCCACGGGGGCCTGATGGAACCCGCCTTCGCCCTGCACTGGCTCCAGGATGATGGCGGCGGTGCGCTGTGGTTCAAGGTCGGTGCGGAATAGCCGATCTAGCGCGGCCAAGGCCACCTCGACGCTGATCCCTAGGCTTTCCGCGGGGAAGGGCGCGCGCTGCAGATCGGTGGGGAAGGGGCCGAAGTTCTGTTTATAGGGTTGGGCCTTGCCGGTGAGCGCCGTCGCGAGCAGCGTTCGGCCATGGAAGGCGCCTGAAAAGCTGACCACCCCCGGGCGGTTGGTGAAGGCGCGGGCGATCTTGATGGCGTTCTCGACCGCCTCGGCGCCGGTGGTGATGAAGAGGGTCTTGGCCGGCCCCTGGACGGGCGCCAGACCGTTCAACCGCTCGGCGAGGGCGATATAGGATTCGTAGCCCATGACCTGGAAGGCCGCGTGGGTGATCCGGTCGGATTGGGCCTGGGCCGCCTTCAGGACCGTCGGATGCCGATGGCCGGTGTTGAGCACCGCGATGCCCGCCGCGAAGTCGATGAAGCGGCGGCCTTCCACGTCCCACAGTTCGGCGTTGTCGGCCCGATCGGCGAAGGCGGGGAAGGTTGTCGAGACGCCCCGCGGCACCGCGGCGTCGCGCCGCTTCAACAGATCCGAATTCGTCGCAGCCATCTCGGCCAGCTCCTTGCTCTTTGAAACTGACGCACGCTCAGCGACCAGTATTATTTTCGAATGTGCAAACAAATAGACCGCCCGGCCTGGAGGTGCAACTCTTGGAAAGAACGCGGCGGTCCTGCCGTGGCGGGCGAGGAGGAGGCGGTCGTTGGCGTTGCCATTGGTGGGCTATCTCGGGCGATTGACCGCCCAGCCGGGGGACAGGGTTGATGTGATGGTCAGCAGCGCGGGGGAGGGACCCTTCCACGCCGACCTCGTACGGATCCTGCAGGGAGACGCCAATCCGGCGCTGGGGGCGTCGCGGTCGAACCCGTCGCCGCCGACTTCGCCGGAGCCTATCCGTCCCGGGTTCAAGTGCTCCGGGCGGGGTCTTTCGCGGTGTGCGACACCCCTGTCGCGCTGCCGCCCAGCAGCTGGGCCGCGAGCGCCTTGATTGGCCGACGCCTCCGCATGAGGGCGTGCAGACGGTGATGAGCTGTCTGACCCCCGACGCCCGGGCGGGGTTCGCCCTCAGTCTCGATCGGGGCGGCCTTCGCCTGCGTGAGGCGACGAACGACACGCCGTTCGAGCTGCGCCTGCCTATACGCCTGCAGGCGCGAGCCTGGGTCAGGGTCTGGTGCCAGGTCACTTGTGATGGGGAGGCGCTGCTGGGTTGGATGACGCCGCCAGATCGTCTTGCGCTCGCCCCCTTCGAGCACGGTCAGGTCCAGGCCCTGATGGGATGCAGGCCGGTCCAGTCGTCGGCGAGCCGCCTGCACTTCGCAGCGGCCCCCGACGAGGCCGGCGAGTTCTTCAACGGCAAGATCGAAGGGCCCTCTCCGCTGGAGGCGGTTCGCGCCCTTCGCCCGGGGCCGGCGGGGCTCGTCGGAAGGTCTCGGCTGCTGGCGGCGTGGGACTTCTCAAAAAGGGATCGGGACCGACCAGATCAACGGCCGCGGGCCTCTGGCCTGCGGAGGCCGTCTGGTCAATACGCCATCGCGCGCCATGACCGGCGCGGCTTGGTCCGGTCGCGAAATGTGCTGGCGCCACGCGCCGCAAGACTATGGGGCGATCCACTTCCAAGAGGACGACCTCTATGATTGGGCGTGGACGCCCGACCTGCAGGCGACTCTGCCGAGCGACCTTCCAAGCGGGGTCTACGGCGTGCGGCTTCGCGAGGCCGATCAACTCTACATCATGCCACTGTTCGTCTCGCCGAGCCTGGGCCAGGCCAGTTCGGCCATCGCCTATCTGGCTCCGACCCTGACCTATACGGCCTACGCCAACCACGCCCGCGCGCCTTCGGACGGGGCCTATGCCGCACGACAGGACGATTGGGCCTGCGCCGTCGGCAACCCCGCCGATCATCCGAAGTACGGCCTCTCGACCTACCACCATCACCGCGACGGAAGCGGCGTCGGTTACGCCTCCACCCAGAGGCCGAACCTCTCCCTCCGACCGGGCTTTCTCGACTTCGTGGAGCCGAAGGGGTCGGGCGCGCGTCACTTCGCGGCGGGCTGCCACATCACCACCTGGCTCGCCGGCGGCGAACACGGCTTCGATGTGCTGACGGACCAGGCGCTGCACGCGCAAGGGGTCGATCTCCTGGCGCCTTACAAGGTGCTCGTGACCTCGACCCACCCGGAACACTACACCGAGGCGATGTGGCGCGGCTTGCAGGCCTATGTCGCGGCAGGCGGTAGACTGGTCTATCTGGGCGGCAACGGCTTCTACTGGAAGGTGGTGGCCAACGCGGCGAACGACCAGCTGTTCGAGATCCGCAGGAGCGAGGGCGGCATAAGGCTGTGGGCGACGGAACCCGGCGAGGCCTTCCACGCCTTTGACGGGTCCTATGGCGGCCTGTGGCGTCGCCAAGGCCGGGCGCCCCAGCGCCTGGCCGGGGTGGGGTTCTCCGCTCAGGGGCCGTTCGAAGGATCCTATTATCGCCGCACCCAGGCCTCGTTCGATCCGAAGTTCGCCTGGATGTTCGACGGCGTGCAGGGCGAGGTCTTCGGCAACTCCGGATTTTGCGGCGGCGGCGCGGCGGGCTACGAGCTTGATCGCGCCGATGTGCGTCCGGGCACGGCCCCCGACGCCACCGTGGTCGCCCGATCGGAGGCCCTCGGCCCGGGCTTCGTCGCGGCGCCCGAAGAGTGGCTCTCCCATCTGGTGACCAACACCGGCGAGCCTCAGTCATCCCTCATCCGCGCCGACATGACCAATCAGACCAACGCCGCCGGCGGGGCGATCTTCTCCACCGGGTCGATCACCTTCGCGGGCGCCCTGCTGCACAATAAGGGCCGCAATCCCGTGTCGCAGCTGCTAGACAATGTGCTGCGACACTTTGTTGGTCGGCATCTCGCCGACACGCATCATAGTTGAGCCTTCCGGCCCGTGCTGCGCAAATGGCGGGGGTGACTGGGTAGGCTCAGGCGAAGGATAGACTGATGGCGGCCAAGAACCGGCGTTCAAAGGTTGGGAAGTCCGATGAAGAAGGGCCGGACACCGAGCTGGGCGGCAAGCTGGAGATCGGGGTCCGGTTGAAGCAGCTGCGGGTGGCGCAGGGTCTCTCGCAACGAGAACTCGCGCGCCGTGCGGGCTTGCCGAACGCGACCCTGTCCCTGATCGAACTGGGCCGGTCGAGCCCGTCGATCAGCTCGCTGAAACGGATTTTGAGCGCCTTTCCCATGACGCTCACGGAGTTTTTCGCTGAGGTGGAGCAGCGCGGCAGCATCGTCATGGCGCATGACAAGCTCCTTCGGTTCGCGCGCGCCAAGGGGGTCGAGTTGTTCCAGCTTATCCCGCCCTTCGCCAACCCGACGATGCAGATCATGCGCGGCATCTACGAGCCCGGGGCCGATACCGGCGAGGAGATGGTCACCCATGGCCGCGAAGAGGGCGGCATCGTCATCAGGGGGCGCTTCGAATTGACCGTGGGCGCAGAGACGCACCTGCTAAATCCCGGTGACGCCTTCTACTTCGACAGCAGCAAGCCCCATCGCTTCCGAAATATCAGCCGCGCCGTCGGCGAATTGGTGACGGCAAGTACGCCGCCAGGCCTCTAGCTGATCACCACCGCGGAACTGAGCGACAGGTCACGGCTCGCGTGCCGACCCGGCCGGCCAAAGTCGGACCTACAGGCCGGTTAGGGACCTTTCCACCGCCACCGCGAGGGCCAGCCAAGTGAAGACCATCGAGGCCAGGATCGCGCTCATCGCCAGGATGCACTTTAGGCCACGCGTTCTCGAAGCGCGATAATCCATGCGTGACCTCCCCGGCCCGCGCTGTGAAGAACCGTGCTTAAACTGATCCTGCGTCAGTTTTTTACGTTTTCAATCTCGCGGCCTGTGCCTGGAAACCGAGGGCAGGATGCCGCACGGGCAAAGATGGCGCCAGCTACCGCATAACGAAGGGGTTGGCGAC
This sequence comes from uncultured Caulobacterales bacterium, assembly GCA_903858185.1. Classification (GTDB taxonomy): domain Bacteria; phylum Pseudomonadota; class Alphaproteobacteria; order Caulobacterales; family Caulobacteraceae; genus Caulobacter; species Caulobacter lacus. The sequence goes on along the minus strand of CAIOHT010000156.1, from coordinate 33,515 downwards.
CTTGTCCGCCAGGCTGATCCAGACCGACTTGGTTTGAAGATACCCGTCGACAGCCTCCATCCCGCTTTCGCGGCCAAGACCACTGCGCTTGTAGCCGCCAAACGGAGAAGTGAAACTGACGGCGCGATAGGTATTGACCCAGACCGTTCCGGCCTCGAGCCGTTCGCTCATCCGGAAGGCCCGCGCAATGTCGTCGGTCCAGACCCCGGCCGCCAGCCCGAAATCGCTGTCATTGGCGATGTGGAGGGCGTGAGCTTCGTCATCAAAGGGGATGACGGACAGCACCGGGCCGAACACCTCCTCACGGGCGATGCGCATGTTGTTGTCCACCCCGGTGAAGATGGTCGGCTGCACGAACCGGCCCCCCGGGAGGTCGGTGTCGGGCGCTCCGCCCAACCGGCACTCGGCTCCATCCTCGCGCGCCACATCGATGTAATGCATGACCTTCTCGAATTGGGGCGGTGTGGTGATCGGGCCGATCTGGGTGAGGGGGTCCATAGGATCGCCCCGACGGGCCTGGCGGGCGACATCGACCACCCGCTCGACGAAGGCGTCATGGATGGAACGCTGGACGAGGAGCCGCGACCCGGCGATGCAGGTCTGACCCGACGCGGCGAAGATCCCGGAAATAACGCCGTTCACCGCGTTTTCGAGATTGGCGTCGGCGAAGACGATGTTTGGAGACTTACCTCCAAGTTCCAGCGTCACGGGCTTGAGGCGCCGTGCGGCGGCCTCATAGATCTTCTGTCCGGTGGCGTCGGAGCCCGTGAAGGCGACCTTGGCGATGAGCGGATGGTCGACGATCGCGGCACCGACATCGGCGCCGAACCCGGTGACCACATTGACGACGCCGGGTGGGAAGCCCGCCTCATGGAAAAGCTCGGCGAATTCGAGGGTCGAGGCCGAGGTGAACTCAGAGGGCTTGATCACCACGGTGTTCCCCGCCGCCAAGGCCGGAGCCAGCTTCCAGGCCAGGAGCAGCAGAGGCGAGTTCCAAGGCGTGATCATGCCGATCACACCCAGGGGTTCGCGGCGCGTATAGTTGAATACATCGGCCTTGTCGGTCGGGATCACCGCCCCTTCGAGCTTGTCCGTGAGGCCTCCGAAATATCGATACCATTCCGCCAGGTAGAGAGTCTGGCCGGCCATCTCCGCCAGCAACTTGCCGTTGTCGCGCACCTCGATGATCGCCAGGTCTGCAGCCTTCTCGGTGATGCGATCGGCAAGCTTGACCAGGAGACGGCCGCGCGCCGAGGGAGTCAGGCGCGACCAATCCGACGACTTGAAGGCCCGATAGGCCGCCAGGGCGGCGCGATCCACATCGGCGGCGCCGCCAAGCGGGATCTGCGCCCAGACCTCACCGGTGTAAGGATTGTCGCTCTCGAACCACTCCCCCGAGGCGGCCGGGCAGGCGGCCCCATCGATCAGTTGCTTGTAAGTCTTCACAGCCCATCTCCTCGCCGGTCTTGGCATGAGCAATGCCGCCCTACGTCGATCTGGACAAGTGAAAATAAATATTGACGCTGAGGCGACCGGCCTCGACCTTAGGCGCAGCGGACGGGCGCTTGTCCCAGGTGACGCTGAAGGACCGGAACTCGATGCCAGCAGCGCCGCAGACCTCAAAGCCCGATAGCCCTGCCTTCGAAGATCCTCGGAGAGGATACTTGGCGCTCGGGGTGTTTCTCGTTCTCTACGCCCTGGCCTATCTCGATCGCCATGTGCTCAACCTCATGGTCGAGCCCATACGCCGCGATCTCGGCGCCACAGATTTTCAGATCAGCCTGTTGCAAGGCATCGCCTTCGTGGCCTTCTTCAGTCTGTCGGGGCTGCCGCTCGGATGGGCGGTGGACCGCTATCCCCGGCGCATCGTTGTGTTCTGCGGTATCATCTTCTGGTCCGTGGCGGCTGCTGCGGGCGCCTTCGCCACCCGTTACTGGCACCTCCTTTTGGCGCGGTTCGGCGTGGGCGCTGGAGAGGCGGCCCTCGCGCCCGCGGCCTATTCCATCCTCGCCGATCTCTTTCCGCCGGCCCGGCTTGGTTTCGCCATGGCGATCTTTTCGAGCGGGGCGATCGTGGGCGGCGCGATCTCCCTGGCCGCCGGCGGCCTCATTGTCGGGCTGGCCAGCGAAGGCGCCGTCTACGTTGTGCCGTTCTTGGGCGAGTTCAGCGCCTGGCAGTTGGTGTTCCTGGTCACGGGCGCCCCCGGGCTCTTGCTGGTCTTCCTGATCTTCCTTGTCAGCGAGCCCAAGCGACGGGCCACGGCCCTGACCGACCGAACCGCAGGCCCCAATTTGTTCGAGGGCCTGCGCTTCATGGCGTCCCAACGGGGCTTCTTTAGCGCCCACCTGGCCGGGTTCAGTCTACTGAACCTCGTGGCCTATAGCTGGATCGCATGGTCGCCCACCTTCCTGGCGCGCACGCTCGGGTGGTCGATCCCGAAGGTTGGGCTAATCCTTGGTGCAGCCACCCTGATCGGCGGGCTGGTCGGCATGCTGGGGAGCGGACGCTTGGCCGACCACCTCTTTAGGCGCGGGGTCGCCGATGCGCATCTGCGGATCTATGTCTACGCCGCGCTCGGCCTTGGCGCCCTGATCGTGACCGCCGGCCTGGTTCCTCAAACCACCGTCGTCGTCGTCTGCGTGGTGCTCGCCTCCGTGATCACGCCTTTCATCGCCGTGGCGGCCACCGCCCTGCAGATCACGACGCCGGCTCGCTACCGCGGCCAGGTCTCGGCGGTGTTCCTTTTGGTGTACAATATCGTTGGCGCCGGCCTTGGCCCGGTGATCGTCGCGGCGTTCACCGACTATGTCTTCGCCGAGGATGCGCGCATCGGCTGGTCGCTTGCCGCGTCGGCCGCGATCTTCACGCCCCTGGCCAGCCTATGCTTCGCACGCGGCCTCGCACCCATGCGGCGCGCCCTGGGCTGCGCGGGAGCTTGAAATCTAGCCTTGGTCGACAGCGTGCATTCGGAATCCTCGCCTCGCCCGTATCGACAGGGCTGAAAGCCGGGTGACGCAGCCAGCCCGTCACCCTGACTCGGGCCGGAAAACTCCAGCTCCAGGTGCTCCAGAGAATGGGAGCGGATCAATCAACCAAGGACTCTCGTTATGGCTGGATGAGAAACGGGGGTCACGTCAGCCCAGATGACGACATGCCCTAGGCGACACCAAGCTCGGACTGAGTCCGTCTATGCGAAAAGAATGTTTGTCACTAAGCGCTGACTGTGCCTTTCTGGCCGAGGTTTGGCAGCTGATAAGGGGCTTGTGCGCGCATGACGGCAGAACAGGGAGCGGCGACCGAGACGCTAACCAGAAAGGGGCGCGTATCCACCGCCCAGTTTGCGCTGCTTCTGCTGACGGTGGTCTACGTCGCCAACTTTGCCAATCGGACAGCGCTCTACGTCCTGCTGCCTGACATCCAGGCGGAGTTTAAGCTCGCCGATTGGCAAGTGGGCCTTCTGGGCGGGACGGCGTTCGCCGTCTTCTACACGATGGCGGGACTACCGATCGCCCGCATAGCTGATCGCGGGCGCCGGGTGACCATCATCTGTGTGTGCATGGCGCTGTGGAGCACCATGACGATGGCTTGCGGCCTGACTGCCAGCGCCTTCCAACTTCTTCTTGCCCGCGTTGGCGTCGCGGTCGGGGAGGCGGGTTGCACGCCGGCTGCCCACGGTATGATCAACCGCTTCTTCTCTGCAGACAGGCGGGCGACAGCATTGGGCGTCTATGCGGCCGGATCTTCCGCAGGCGCTTTCCTTGGCCTTTATGTCGGCGGTCTAGTCGCTGCGGAATACGGATGGCGCGCCGCGTTCCTGATCATTGGAGCGCCAGGCGTCCTAATCGCCGCCTTCGTGGGCCTCAGTCTGCGCGAGCCCCCACCGAGGCAAGAGGTGGAGAGCGCGCCGACTGGAACGCTCATGGAGATTCTAAAGCTGTTGGGTTCACGGCCCACATTCCGTTGGGTGGTCGTCGCTGCGGCGTTCGCCGCGCTCGCTGGGGACGGCGTTTCGGTTTGGACCCCCACGCTGCTCAATCGCAGCCATGGGGTATCGATCGCCGAAGCGGGCCGCTGGATGGCCTTCGCACAACTGATCGCCGGATGTGGTGGTATGGCGCTTGGAGGTTACCTTTCAGACCGAGCAGCGCGGCGCGGGGTGAAGTGGCGGCTCTGGACGCCGGGCCTAGTCATGCTAGCAGGGGCTCCTTTTGCACTCGGCGTCCTCTACCTGGACACTCCAACAGGCATCGTCACCTGCCTGTTCGCAACAACCTTCGCGACGACCTTCTTCGCCGGGCCGACCTTCTCGGCGGTGCACAGCCTGGTTGGCTCGCGCATGCGCGCCACGGCGACTGCCCTCGTCCTGGTGATTGTCACACTCATTGGTACTGGCCTTGGGCCCCTTGTCCTGGGGATAGCCAGTGATCTTCTGCGGCAGGCGCACGGCGCCGACTCTCTGCGGCTTTCTCTCCTGCTTGCCGTAGCGAGCTACTTGATCTCGGCGTTCGCGTTCATCCGAGCGGGGCAACATCTGGAGCGGGACGCGCGATCGGCGCCCCTGTGAGCGCGAAATCTCAGGGTGTGGCGGAGCGCATGGTGCACTGGCCTGCACGGGATACCGCGGCGCGCCGGTCCGCAGAGAAGAAGCGGTTGACGATGCCATGAGCGGCCGGCGTGCACCCGGCCTCTCCAATCGCTACGCCAATCCGGGCAAGAACGAGTTGGAGGGCGCTGGCTGTCAGATCGCATGCCATCTTCATGGCGCTCCACAGGGCGATGCAAACGGCGATGATTGTCACGCGCTGGCCTGCCCCCGAGGGATGATCCAGTTACAACGTTAGTGGATGGCGGTCTCTGGCGCCATGGTTGGGGTGGGCGAGCGCGCTCGCTCAACAGCTGGCGCGCTCGCCCATGGCAAGATGCCGCCGCTGCGGGGGACGAAGGAATCGGGGGCCGGCGTCGGTAGTTGAGGGTAGGTCCACCCCTCACCGTCTGGAGCGGCCGACAGGTACTCTGGCTATTGCGCAAGCTTGGCGGCTCTCAGGTCCGCCGGGCGAGGGGGCGTGATGGTCGCAACCCCGCCAGAACTCAAGAAGCGGCCTCGGGCCCTGCGGCCGGACGATGTCCGTCCTGCCTTAGGTGCGGAAGACGCTGCTAAATTCGATGGAACCCCAGGCCTCAAGGCGAGGCCGCGTTTCTTGGCGCCTCTCCGCCCAGCCCGCGGCCAGGTCTTAGCGCCTTGCGTTGGGACTAGGGTTCCAATTTGGCGCGCGCTTGTCGCCAAACGCTGCGGGTCCCTCGTCAAAGTCTGGATGCCCCCATTGGAGCCGAAGCAGCGACCATCCGTATTCCAGCGACTGGGAGTATCCCGTCTCCAAAGATTTCCAGATCGCCTGCTTGGACAGCGAGACGGCCGTGGGCGAGTTCTTGGCGATCTCGCCGGCGATCTCCAGGGCCTTGGGCAGGACCTCGGCCGGCGTGCTGACCAGCTCGTCAACTAAGCCCAGCTGGTAGGCCCGGGCCGCCGGCATGCGATAGCTGCGCCCCTGAAGAGTCATACGAAGGGCCGACCCCAGGGGCAGACGCTTGGCCAAGCCGATGTTTTCCAAGGCGCCCACCTGGCCCACATTGACATGGGTGTCCATGAAGACGGCCGTTTCGCTGGCCACGATGAGGTCGGCGTCCACGACGAAATGCAGGCCTCCGCCGTTCACCAGGCCGTTGACGGCGCAGATGACCGGCTTCCAAACTTGGCTCTGATGAGGCGACCAGTAGACCGCGCGATCGAGGGGACGATTGACCAAGCCCGAGCTCTCATCGTCCGTCGTCAGGCGTCCGACCTCAGCTCCGGTGGAGAAATGGCGCTCCCCGGCCGCGGTGACTACCGCGACCCGGATGGCGTCGTTGTCGCGGACCTCCGCCCAGATCGCCTTGAACGCGTCACTCATTCCGGCGCCGAGCGCATTGCCGACCTCGGGACGGTTGAGCGTAATGACCGCGATGGAGTCCTTCACTTCGTAGAGAAGGCCAGGGAGGTCGCCGGTAAGGTCGATCGGTTTCGACATGGTTCGGTCCTAGGTTCCTAAGGAGGGGCCATTTTGCAGGATTGTTCTGATCCGTGGGGGACTAGACGTTGAGCCTCCACGGCTCAGCTGAAGCCCTTCGAAGCGAGACCGCGGCCTGATAGTCAAATCAAGCCATCCATCAGCAGGAGGACAAGGCTTGGCCTTGGCGCTCGATCTCGGACCCGACGAAGTCGCCATTCAGGATAGCCTGCGGCGCTTCTGCGAACGTCGGCTCGGCCCGGGCAGCCTGGGCCGCAGATCGGTGAGTTTCAGCCGCAACCTTTGGCTTGAGTTGGCGGAGCTTGGGATATTCGACCTCGCCCGCGACGGGACAGTCGCCCGCCACCAGCAGATCGCCGCCGCCCTGGGCGTGCTCGGCGCCATGGGGTTTCCGGGGCCGCTCCCCCAGACCATGGCCGCGGCCATGGCTTTGGACGAGGCCCGTTGGGCGCCGATCGGCGCAGGGCTGGAGATCGTCAGCTTCGGCCTGGCCCCCATTGTGCCCTGGGCCGATGTGGCCGACCTGGTCCTGGTGGTCGAGGACGGTCAGGTTCGCCAAGCCGCTGCCGACTTCGATTTTGTGGCGACGCTTGGCCGCACGGCCTCGGCTCGGGTGACGCCAGGCCAGGACCCATCACTCGGTGAGGCCGGTCACGCCCTGGCGGTGTTTCAACTTGGAGTCTCGGCCTATGTGGAAGGGGCCGGCCGGGCGCTGCTGGAAGAGGTCACCGATCATGCGCGGACGCGCCGCCAGTTCGGCAAGACCCTTGGTGAATTCCAGGCGGTGGCCTTTCCCCTGGCGGAGGCGCGCATGGACCTCGACGCCGCCCTTGTTCTGATCCGGGCGGCGGCCCTTGCCGCCGACCAGGATCAGACCGTAGCGGGCGACCTCATCCTGGCGGCCCGCATAGCGGCGACGAGGGCGGCGCTGGCGAGCGCCTACGCCGCGCACCAGACCTATGGCGCCTACGGGGTGACCGAACAGGGTCCGGTGGCCTGGCTCTCGCGGCGTATTCAAGAATACGCCACCCAGTCTCCCAGCCTCGGTGACGCCATGGCCGGCCTCTCGGCCGACACAGCCACCAGTCTGGATCCAGCCCGTTGGGCGTCTTGAGGCGATGAGATGGACCTGAGCTATTCCCCCGCCGAGCGCGCCTTTGTCGCCGAGGTCCGCGACTTCCTGGCCCCATTCCGCCAAGTCCTCCAGTTCCTGCACAACAATGATTACGGGGCCCTGCGGAGCGTCTACCAGGCCCTGGGCGAACGCAATTGGCTCGCCTTGAGTTGGCCGCAGGCGCTCGGAGGCCTTGGGCTGCCGCCGACTTTCGAGTTCATCCTGTGGGATGAGATGGCCTATGCCCGAATCGCCCGCCCGCCGCTGTCGGCCGGCATCGTGGCCAAGACGATCATCCGCTACGGCGATGACGAACAGAAGGCGCGATGGCTCCCTCCCATCCGGACGGGTAAGGCCATGTTCTCCCTGGGCTATTCGGAGCCGGAAGCCGGCTCGGACCTCGCCTCGGCGCGCCTCGTCGCCGAGCGTGTCGGAGACGTCTACCGCCTGAACGGGGTGAAGATCTGGAGTTCCGGGGCCCACGAGGCTGACTTTCTCTGGCTGCTCTGCCGAACAGGCGAACCGGCGAGCCGTAGCGCGGGCCTGTCTCTCGTCATCGTTGATCTGAGATCGCCTAGCCTGCGTATCCGCCCCATGGCCAAGATGGGCGGCAATGTCTTCACCGAGATTACCTTCGACAATGTGGAGGTTCCCGTCGCCCAGCGCGTCGGGCCGGAGAACGGCGCCTGGACGATGATGTCGGCCTCCTTGGCCGACGAGCGTCACGTCCAGTATCCGCCCAAGCGGGTCCTGCGCGATTTTGAGGAGGTCAGGGATTGGCTCCGCGATCATGGCCGGGGCGACGACCCGCTGGTGCGTCACCGCTTGGCCGAGCTGAGTATCGAGGTGCTGAAGGTCCAGGCTCACGCCCTGTCGGTCCTGTCGGCCACCCTGCAAGACCGCTCCGCCGTGGTGGAGGCAGCGGCCAATAAGCGGGCCTACTGCGATGCGGCGCAGCGCATCGCCCGGGCGGCTATGGAGCTAGGATGCGCCGAAGCCGTGATCGAAGGGGAAATTCCCGAAGCGCTCTGGCGGCAGAGCCTGGAGGAGTCGATCGGTGGCGGGGGCAACGAAATCATGACGGGGATCATCGCCCGTCAAGGCCTTGGTCTGAAACCCTAGGCGAGCGCTGTCACGCCGCGGCCTCCGGGGCGTACACGCCCTGGGTGGAATTCCAGGTCGGCGAGCTGAACGCCTCCTGCAAGAAATCTATGAACGCCCGAACGCGGGTGCTGCTGCGCAGCTTGCCCGGATAGAGGGCGTAGACATCCTCCCATTCATCGGGTTCGTCCTGGAGCAGGGCCACGAGACGGCCAGCTTCAATGTCGGCGGACACATGATATTCCGCGAGCCGCACAACGCCGACGCCCACCCGGGCGAGGGCCTGAAGCATAATCCCGTTGTTGGCGGCCACTGGACTGCCGAGGAGCCGGATCCCGGCGGCTTCGGAACTTGGCGGCTGGGCCGAGCGCCGCGCTTCATCAAGCGCCAGACCTAGACACTCGTGTCCGGCCAGGTCGCTCAAGGCCCGCGGCGCCCCGCGCCGCGCGATGTAGTCTGGCGATGCGCAGGTGATCCAACGACTTCGCGCCACCTTGCGGCGGATCAGGTCCGACGGGGGCGGCTGACCGACCCAGAGCGAAAGGTCGATGCGGTTCTCCGCCATGTCCAGGGGTTCGTTGTTGAGCATGAAGGAGAGCCGGATATCGGGGTAGCGGCGTCGGAATTCCGGAACGATCCGCGCGATCTGGTAGATGGCGAAGGTCGGCGCGGCATGCACCCGCAAATCACCATCGGGAGATTTCAGGGCGCCAGACACTTCGGCCTCGGCCTGATCCACCGCTTGGATGGCGCTGACCGCCAGTGTGTGGAGCCGGTCGCCCTCGCGGGTCGGGCGCATGATCCGCGAGGTGCGCTCCAGGAGTCTGGCCCCAAGCCGCCGCTCGAGGCGCTTAATCGTCTTGCTCACCGCCGAGGGCGTGAGCCCAAGCGCGCGGGCGGCGGCGGAAAAGTCGCCGCGCTCGACGACCTCGACAAACACCTCAAGCTCCACCAACCGATCCATTGCCTGCTCCGTCCGCGCCGACCCCATAACGCAGTTTGCGCAGCATGGCCCGGCGCATCTGTGCCGACCAGTCATAGTAGGTGTTACGTCAGAGCCGTTGGCGCCAAGCGGGGGCGAGGAGACTGTCCGCCCCCTGTCAGGAGGGGCCGCATGGAATTCGGCTGGTCGGAGCCCGAACGCAACTACCGGGCGCGCTTGCGCGCCTTTCTGGCGGAGAATCTGCCCGAGGACTGGTGGTCGGAATATGCCCGCCGAGGCCCCTCGGCCCCCAAGGTGATGGCCTTCGCCAGGGGCTTCAACGCCAAGATGGTCGAGACCGGTCTGCTTACTCGCCATTGGCCGCGGCAATATGGCGGTGAAGATGCGCCCCCCTGGGAGCACCTGATCCTTTCCGAAGAGATGTGGAGCATTGGCGAGCCCCGCAGCTGCGCCTACATGGCCACGAACTTCATCGGCCCGGCGATCATGGCCTATGGAACACCCGAGCAGAAGGCCTATCACCTCGGCCGTATCGCCGCCGGCGACGTCTATTGGTGTCAGGGGTTCTCAGAGCCCTCGGCCGGCTCGGACCTCGCCTCCCTAAGAACCACGGCGACGGCTGCCGACGGTGGCTACCTGATCAATGGGTCCAAGATCTGGACCTCTTACGCCCATTCGGCGGACTACTGCATGCTGTTGGCGAGGACTGAGGGGGCTACGCGGGACGGCATCACCGTCTTCCTGCTCGATATGCGCAGCAAGGGCGTCACCGTCCGCCCGATACCCGGCATGGCCGGTGAGCAGGACTTCCACGAGATTTTCCTCGACGACGTCTGGGCGCCGAGCGAGGCGCGCCTCGGCGAGGAGGGTTCCGGCTGGGCGATCGTGCGCACCGCGCTTCACGGGGAGCGCGTGGGTGCGGCGCGCCACGAAGCCGCCGCCCGCGCGGTGGCCCACGCGGTGACCTATCTCAAGGCCTGCGGGCGCTTCGATGAGCCCGTCGTGAAGACGCGGGCGGTCGAAGCGCTCGCCGCCACGGAAGCCGCGCGATTGCTCGTCTATGATGTCTTCGATCGGCGGGCCAAAAATCTTCCGCCGACAGCCGACACCAGCATCGCCCGCGTCGCCATGATGCTGTCGGACAAGGCCGCGGCCAATTTCATCTTCGAGTTCGCGCCAGAGGCGGTCTGCCTGGATGGGGACCCGAAGCTGTTCACCCAGGTGATGAAGGCGCTGGCTTCGGGCGTGGCGGCCGGCGCTTCCGAGATTCAACTGAACCTGATCGCACGCGATCATCTTCATCTGCCGAGCGGCGCCTGATGGACACCCAACCCACGCCCGAACAACAGGCCCTGCTGGACGCCGTGGCCCCGATGCTGGCCAAGGCTGCCGCCCCGCCGAAGGAAGGCCTTGTCTACGACTACGACCAGGACCTGGACGATGACCTGGTGGCCAGCGGCTTTCATGACCTGGCGCGCACCGAAGGCTATGGTCTGGCCGACGCGGCCCTGATCGTCGAACTCGTGAGCGGAGCGCTGAAGGTTGTCGAAGCCGGCGCCACCATGCTGGTCGCCCCGGGCCTCGACCTCGATCTTCCTCACCCCATCGCCCTGGTGGCCGACGCTCGCCGGCCCGCACGTTTCCTCTCGGTGGCCCGCTCGGCTATCGTGCTGGATGACGGGGGCGCCGTCGCCCTTGAGCTCCAGCCCGGCCAAACAGAGACGGCCGACGGCATCTTCGCCTATCCCATGGGCCGTTTCACCTCGCCCGTCACCCCGACCGAAGGCGTGCGCCTCTCGCGCCCGATGGTGCGCAAGCTGATGAGCATCTGGCGCCTCAGCCTGGCCCTGGAGGCCGCCGGCGCGATGCGAGGCGCCCTCGACTTCACCGTCGAATACGTCAAGACACGCCGCCAGTTCAACCGGGCGATCGGCTCCTACCAGGCCCTGCAACACCGCCTTGCCGAGCGTACCGTCGCGGCCAAGGCCACCCGTCTGCTGGCCTTGCAAGCGGCATGGAGCGGCGATCCGGCTCACGCGGCCCTCGCGGCCACCTACGCCCAAGGGGCGATCCCCGCAGTCATCCACGACTGCCAGCAATTCAACGGCGCCAACGGGGTCACCTATGAGCATCCGCTGCACTATTGGACCTTCAGGCTGGCGGCCCTGCAAGGCGAGTTGGGGGGCGTGAGCGCCCAGGCCCAGGCCGCAGCAGAACTCCTGTGGGGCCAGGATGAAAGCCCATGAACGTGGCGCCGCTGAGATTGGCGTTGCCATTGTGAGGCGGTCGACGGGGTCGACGCCGACCAGGTGACAGATGTCTCGGAAACCTCTCTATGTCGGCGGAGCTTCAAACCTCTTTAAGGCGCAACTTCGATCCGCCCTCGCGCGGCCCCCTTGTCCATCTGGCCCAACTGATTTTGCCATGTCCCAAAGCCCCATCATCAGCTTCCCCGAACACCTCCGTCGTCTGGCTGTCCATTATGCGTCCAAGGTGGCGGCTCAAGACGACCTCGGATCGCTCACCTATGGCGAGCTCGGCGAAGCCATGGAGGCCGTCGCCGCGGCCCTCGTCGCCGCCGGCGTCAAGAAGGGCGACCGGGTGGCGACCGCCATGCAGCCCTCGCTCGCCCACATGGTGGTTATCCTCGGATGCTTGGCGCGCGGGGCGATCCCCTGTCCGCTCAACACGCGGCTGACCGCGTCGGAATTCGCGGCCTATCTGGAGCCGATCGCGCCAGCCCTCATCATCGCTGACGCCGACAACGCGCCGGCCGTCCGCGGGCTTGCGACGCCCATGATCGAGCTAGCCGCCGCAAACCGGGCGGGGGGGCTCTCCGCGCGGCTTGTCGAAGTCTGGGCGGCCAAGGGCCCGGTCGAGCTGATCGCCCCCGAGGACATCGCCCTGATCATGCCGACAGGCGGCACGACGGGCACGCCGAAGGGGGCCTACTACACCCATGGCGCGCTCTGCCTCTTCCTTGGCGCCTGCGCTTGGAACGAGGGCCGCCTGACCCGGGACACGGAACTCTACTTTTCGCCCTTCTTTCACGTCAGCATCGTCACCGGTTGGATGTGCACCCTCTATGTGGGCGGTAGCGTGCAATTGATCGGCGCCTTCTCGGCTCCCGCCTCCCTAAAGGCTATCGCGGGCGGCGCGACGTTCCTGATGGGCGCGGCGACCATGTTCCAGACCCTGCGCCAGCACCCTGACTTCGCGAGCACCGATCGCTCGAAGATCCGGTTCCTGTCGGTCGGCGCGATGGCCGCGACCCCCGAACTCATCGACACTCTGCTGGCGGACTTCCCCAACGCACAGCTACGTCATGGCTACGGCGCCACTGAATACGGCCCCGTCACCTACATCCCCCACGAAGCGCTGATCGCCGGCCGGCGCTCGGGCGTCGGCCTCGTACAGCTCGGCTGCAAGTTCACCGTCGTGGATGAGGCCTTGCAGCCCTTGCCCGTTGGCGAGATCGGCGAACTGGTGGTGGACTGTTCCTGGCGCGCCTCCGGGTATTGGGGCCGCCCAGCCGAGACCGCCGAGACCTTCACCGCCCTTGGGGTTCGACTGGGCGATCTGGGCTTCCTCGACGCCGGCGGGTGGGTGACGATCGCCGGACGCCGCAAGGAGATGATCATCTCTGGCGGCGAGAACATCTTCCCAAACGAGGTCGAGGCGGTGCTGTCCAAGCACCCGGCGGTGCGGGAGATCTGCGTCTATGGCGCGAAGGACGATCATTGGGGCGAGCGGGTGGAAGCCGCCGTGGTGGTGGCGCTTGGCGCCGACCTCAGCCTCGAACAACTGGTCGCCTTCGGGCGTGAGCATCTGGGCGGCTACAAGCTGCCCAAGCGGCTTCGTGTGCTGGAGACGCTGCCCCTAACACCGAACAACAAGCCTGATCGCCGACGCTTGACCGCCGAAGCCCAGGCCTAGGTGTTCAGTCCCGAAGTGAGGTGGATTGGATCGTATCGGAAGCGGTCTGGCTCGTCAGCCCACGCCTTGCAGATGGCTTCGTAGGGCGTGAGGCCTTGTAAGGTCTTGAGCCGCCTGGCGGCGGCCGACGTTGCGGTGCGGCCTGGCCCTTCAGCCGGCGCGCCCGACGCCAGGCTTTGGGTGCGCACACGAGGTCCGCCCGGTCGCTGAGCGGCCGAGCCAAACCGCGTTCGGAGCGGGTCTCGATGAATTTGGCGGATTGACCAGCAGTCTGACTGAAAATAATGCTGTTCGCCCGAGAAGAGTTGTTATCGCAAGGCCGAGCTGAAATGTCGCATGAACCGTCGACCGACACGGACGCAGCCTATGGCAAAAATGCGCTGATCAATGGGGCAAGGTTGTGGAACAGTCTCGATGAGCTCAGTCAGATCGGCGCAACGGAGAACGGAGGCGTCTGCCGCCTGGCCTATGGCGAGGTCGATCGTCAGGGACGCGAACAGTTTGCGGCCTGGTGCCGCGAAGCGGGGTTGACGCTCAGCAGCGACGCCATCGGAAACGTCTTCGCCCGTCGCGAGGGCGAGGATCCCGACGCGCCGGCGATCGTCATCGGCTCCCACCTCGACAGCCAGCCTACGGGGGGGCGCTACGACGGTGCCTACGGCGTCATGTGCGCGCTGGAGGTGATCCGGTCCCTGAACGACCACGGCATGCGCACCCGCGCGCCCATCGAGATCGTCAGCTGGGCCAATGAAGAAGGCACCCGCTTCCAACCCGCGCTGATGGGATCCAGCGTCTTCACCGGTCGCATGGCCCTGGCCGACGCGCTGCAGGCGCAGGATGAAGAGGGCGTCTCCGTCGGCTCGGAAATCGCCGCCGACAGCTTCTACAGGGCGATGCCCGCCTGGACCGAGCGGCCGATCGGCGCATACCTCGAGGCCCATATCGAACAAGGCCCGGTGCTCGAGGCCGCCGCCCTGCCGCTTGGCATCGTCGCCGGGGTCCAGGCCATCCGCTGGTATGAGATCTTGATCGAGGGCCAGGAAGCCCACGCAGGGCCGACGCCGATGTCGCTTCGGCACGACGCCATGATGGCCGCTTCGGAGATGACCTCGGCGATCGAGGAGATCGCCCTCGCCCATCCGCCCCATGGCCGCGGGACCGTCGGCACGATCAAGCTCCATCCGAGCTCACGCAATGTCATCCCTGGCCGCGTGTTCATGACCGGCGACCTGCGCCATCCGGAAGACGCGGTGATCGCTGAGATGGAAGCCCAACTTCGGGCCAAAGCGATCGCCGTCGCCGAACGGCGGGGGTTGACCATCACGGTGGAACTCTTCTGGAAGGCTGATGCGACGCCGTTCGATGCACGTATCCAGGACATCTTCCGCACCGCCGCGCGTCAGGCCGAAATTCCCTTCCAGGACGTGGTCTCCGGCGCGGGCCACGACGCCCAGTGCATGGCGAAAATAGTCCCCACCGGCATGGTGTTCATCCCGTGTCTCGATGGGATCAGCCACAATGAGGCGGAGTCCATCACACCCGAACACGCCGAGATCGGCTGCCGCGTCCTCTATGAGGCGGTGCTCGAGCTCGCGGGCGCGCAATAGGGCGGCGGCGGTGGCGTCTTCTCCGGCCCATCTCGTCTCCGACGCCCGGCTCCCAAGCCCCGCTGCGTTCGAGACCCTGTGCGGTCCCTTCAGCGGCGAGATCGAAAAGAGTGCGCTGGTCCTGCGCTTTCAGTCTGGCCCACAGCACGCTGGCGAAGACGGCGCGGTCCACGACGGCGCCCTCCTGGCCTTCGCGGACTTTTCGATGTTCGCGATCGTCAACCACCATGCCGATGGCGCCTATGCCGATCGCGCCAATCGCGACCTGGAGACCATCGTTACGCTAAGCCTGAGCGCCCAGCTTCTGGCGCGGCCTTCGCCTGGCGCCGCGCTTTCGGCGCGGGGGCGGGTGGTGCGGATCAGCCGCCGAAACGTCCTGGTGGAAGGCGCCATCGCGGACGAGACCCATGTGATCGCGACCTTCCAAGGGTCATGGGCCAAGACTGCGCCGCCTGCCGCGGCCGGCGGCGACCAGGGCTTCATCAACGCCACGGAGGGTTGGTTGGGATCGCCCTTCGCCAAGCAGATCGGTCCGATTTGGGCCTCGCGCCGACGCGGCGCCGTCAGCGCCATCGTCCATGAGCGGCACTGCAATCCCTTGGGCATCATGCACGGGGGCATGGGACTTGGCCTGATCGCAGCAGCCCATAGGGCGGTGCTCGGCTCGGGCCGCCTGGCGGCCCTCAGTGTAAGTTTCCTCGCCCCAGGGGGACTCTGGGCGCTTGTGGACGCCCAGGTGATGGCGGTGGGGGAGGGACCTCTGCAAGCCACACGCGGGGAAATGACCTCCCGTGGCGAACTCCTCGCTCACTACGGCGGCCTGTGGCTGGCGCACAAGAGCGACCTCGACGGCAAGTGACAAGAATGATTGCCACCTTGCGCGCTGCGTGGTGTGGTCGGTTCGCTGACGACGGCGCCAGACTGTCGAGCGATTAGAAGGCGAGCCTTTGGCGATGCAACTCCAGGACCGGGTGCTCACCTCGTCCTTTGGCCGCGAACGGTCGTTTCCGAGCGGCTACCGCCATTTCTTCCTGATCGTACTGCTGGTCATCTATGCGGCCAACTATGCCGACCGCCTGGTACTCTATGTGCTGCTGCAGCGCATCCCGGAAGATCTTGGCCTGCGCGACTGGCAGGTCGGCCTGTTGGGCGGCGGAGCCTTTGCGATCTTTTACACCGTGGCCGGACTCCCCATCGCCCGGCTGGCGGATCGCGGACGAAGGGTCACCATCATCACCGTCTGCCTGACGCTCTGGAGCGGCATGGCGGTGCTCTGCGGTCTCACCGCCAACTTCGCCCAACTTCTCTGCGCCCGCGTCGGCGTGGCGGTGGGCGAAGGCGGCTGCACGCCTTCGGCTCACGCCTTGATCAACGTGCTCTATCCGCCCCAACGACGGGCGAGCGCCCTGGGGGTCTATGCGGCCGGATCTTCGGTGGGCGCGTTCGTCGGCCTCTATGCCGGCGGCGCTCTTGCCGATCTCTATGGATGGCGGACAGCGTTCGTCATTGTCGGCGCGCCCGGCCTGCTGCTGGCCCTTCTGGTGCTGCTCACCCTACGCGAACCCGTGCTGCGCCCCGACCGCAGCCTGGCGGTCCAGCCGAGCCCCGGGACATTGGGGGAGATCGTCGCGGTCCTGCTCTCACGCCCCTCCTTCAGGTTCGTCGTCCTGGCCGCCGCCCTGGCCGCCTTGGCCGGGGAGGGGATGACCATCTGGACCCCAAGCTTCCTCCACAGGTCCCATCACCTGAGCCTCTCCGACGTCGGGCGATGGATGGCGTTCGCCCAGCTCATCGCCGGCTGCGCGGGCTTAGTGGCGGGCGGTTATCTCTCCGATCGCATGGCCAAGCGAGGCGTCGGCTGGCGGCTGTGGCTGCCGGCCCTGGTGCTCCTGGTCGGCGCGCCCTTCGCCCTGGCCCTGCTGTTTGCGCCCGACCTGCGGGTGGTGATCGCCTGCCTCTTCGCCATCACCTTCGCCACCACCTTCTTCGCCGGCCCAACCTTCTCGGCCGTGCACAGTGTGATCGGCGCGAACATGCGCGCGACCGCCACCGCATTCGTCCTGCTGTTCGTGACCCTGGTGGGCACGGGTGTCGGACCTGTCGCCATCGGACTGATCAGTGACCTTCTGAGGGGGGGCTATGGCGAGGAGTCCTTGCGCATGTCCTTGCTGGTGTCGGTCGCTTGCTACCTTCTCTCCGCGATCGCCTTCTTCTTCGCCGGATGACACTTGAAGGCCGACATGGCCCGGGCGCCAGCCTAGCCCCGCTCTGTGGCCGCCAGCCCTCAGCTCAAGAAAGCAGGCTTGTCCACGCCTGCGATTTGAGCCCGTCGGCGCGGGAGTTTTCGATGTTCCCGCCGACCCGATAACTCGGATGTTCGCGGAGGTTGACACATTTGCCCCCCTCCCTTATTGATTAGAAAAGTTTTCAAACGTCTCGTTTTTGAGACAACTGGGAGGTGGGGTATGTCGGGGCAGAGCGCAAAAGGTGCGGCGAACGCAGGTATGGGACGCAATCTCGGACGAGCGGCCCGGTTCGCCGGCGTCGCGGGATTCGCGCTGGCGGCCGCAGTGGCCAGCAGCGCCAAGGCCCAGGACACCTCGGCCGCGGCCGGCGGCACCCAGGTCGAGGAACTCATCGTCACGGCCACGAAGCGCAGCGAAAACGTGCAGGACGTTCCCATCGCCGTCACCGCGTTGAGCGCCAAGGCAATCGAGGATCTCGGGATGGAAGGCGGACTGGAGATCGCCGACAACATCCCCAACTTCTCGGTTCAGGGCCTCTGGGGTCCGGCCTCGGCGCCCTTCCTGAACATCCGGGGCGTCAGTTTCATCGACTTCTCCTTCGTCAATGAGGCCTCCGTCTCGCTTTACACCGACGGCGTCTATCAAACCGCCCAGGGCGCGGCGACGGGCCAGTTGTTCGACCTGCAGCAGGTGGAAGTCCTGCGCGGGCCGCAAGGCACCCTGTTTGGGCGCAACACCACCGGGGGGCTCGTCCACTTCATCAGCCGCAAGCCGACCAGCGACACCCTCAATGGCTACGCCTCGGCGCAGTACGGAAGCTATAACCAGCTGATCGTCGAAGGCGCGATCGGCGGCGCCCTCAGCGACACCGTTCGGTTCCGCCTCGCCGGCAAATCCAACCGCGACGACGGCTATTCCGACAACCGCGCCATCCCCGGTTCGACATACGGCGTCACCAACGTCCAAGGCGTCCGCGGGACGTTGCAGTGGGATGCGACCCCGCAGACGCTCGTGGAGATTAGCGCCCACTATTCGCGCTCGACCAGCACGGCGCCAGGCTACGGCTTCATCGGCACCCGCGATCCCGTCAACGGGACCACCCTGTGCAGCCCCAGCCGAGTGCTGGCCAACCAGTGCTCAGACAATTTCGGCTTCCGCGATCCCGACCCCAAGCCCACCCACACCTATTCGGAGGCCACCTCGCTTCCCAACGAGTTCGAGGGCTACGGCGGTTACATCAATATCACGCACGACCTGGGCTGGGCCGAGCTGGTCTCGATCACCGCAACGGAATCGTTCGCCCAATTGATCGGGCAGGACTTCGACGCCAGCGCCCGCATTGGCTTCGGGATCGGGTTCTTCGATTCCACCAGCCGGATGCTGACCCAGGAACTTCGGCTCGCCGGCGAAGGCGAGAAATTCAAGTGGATCGTGGGCGGTTACTTCTACGATGACAGGAAGCAGTTCTATTCGGTGGACACCGACACCGGATCTTCCACCGAAACGCGGTCCTATGCCGGGTTCGCACAAGTGGACTACGATCTTTCCGACACCCTGACGGCCACCCTCGGCGGGCGTTACACCTCTGAGCATCGGGAGCTCACCAGCCTGTTGATCTTCGGAACGCCCTCCATTGGCTTGCCCGGCATTCAACGGGAGATCGATGATCAGGAAGTCACCGGTCAGGCCTCCCTCCAGTGGCGTCCCCGCGACAACACCATGCTCTACGGCTCCTACTCGCGAGGCTTCAAGAGCGGCGGCTACAACGGTTTCACCTTCGGGGTCGCCACCCTTGGCCCGGCCGAGGCCGAGAAGGTCGACAACTTCGAGGTGGGCCTGAAAGCCGAGTGGCTCGACCGGACGCTGCGGACCAATGTCTCGCTCTTCCACTATGAGTTCAAGGGCATGCAGGCCCAAGCGGGCGTCCTCGACCCCGTGACCAACCGCGTCGCATCGCGCTTCTTCAACATCGGCGACGCCGCGGCGAGCGGCGCCGAGGTCGAGGTCACCTACGCGCCAACCCCAGCCTTGGATTTCACCCTGAACATCGGTGTCATCGACAGCAAGATCGAGGCCTCTCCCCTCCTGCTGATCGATGGCCGCAAGATTGACGGATCGCGCCTGCCTTCCACGCCGGAGTTCAGCCTCGATGGGATCGTCCAGTACCATCACGACATGCAAGAGCGTGGCGTGGTCACCCTGCAGACCGACTTCCGCTATCAGACCGGTGTCTATTTCGGCCCGGACAACAACCCGTACGAATTCCAAGACGCCTTCGGGGTCGTGAACTTCCGGGCGCGCTGGAACTCGGCGGACGACAAGTACAACGCCGAGGTCTTCGTGGAGAACGCCACCAACGAAGTCTACGCCATCCACGCCTTCCAATCGACGGGCGCGCCCGCCGCCTTCCAGGCCTATGGCATGCCCCGGTGGTTCGGCGTGCGTATCGGCGCCAGCTTCTAAGGGGACGAGGGGTGGTTGAGGAGACGCCAATGCGCCCGTCGGTCGAAGGTTCAGGGGCGTCCCTTGGCAAGATCGCGGTTCACGTCCGCAACGAGTACGACCGGCTCGTGGACGTGGTCTGGGGCCCGATCACGGAGACGAACTATGTCTCCAACTTCTTCGCTTTGGGGAACTTCCCTACGATGATGCGAAAGGTGTTCTACAACTCCTATCGCCCGTTCAATAACCTTGCGGCGGCCGCAGAACACCGCGGCTTCCGCCAGACGCTCTGCGATCAGGGCGCCAATGTCCACGACGTCGACATCGTGCCCGGCCTCTTCGCCCAATATGGCACGCGCGACGCTGGCTTCGTAGTGGACGACATCTTCATCCCTTCACGCCCTCACAGGCCGCACCGGCAGAAGGAGGTTCTTGGCCTTCGCCGCTTGATCCCGCGGCTTTCGAAGGTGGGCTGGCTGGACTTCGGCCATATCGAAGGCGGCGACGTGGTGCTGGACGACGAGGCGGTGCTCGTGGGGCTCGGCGAGGCCACGAACCTCGACGGCGTCGATGCGTTGCGCCATGTCCTGGCGCTGAACGGCAATGGGCGTCCTGTCGTGCCGATCACTTTCTCGCACCAGGGGATCGTCCACCTGGACACAAGCCTTGGCGTCCTGGGGAAGAACCTCGCCCTTTGCTATGCCCCGAACTTCGCCCCCGACAGCCTCAGGGAACTGGAGCGTCGCTTCGAGCTGGTCGCGGTGACAAAGGAAGAGTTCCGCGAAATCCGTGTGAATGTGGTGGCGCTCGGCGAAGGGCGAGTGATCGTCAAGGCGGGTAGTGATCGGATTGAGGCGGAACTGGTCCGCCGCGGCATGGTCCCTGTCCCGGTGGTCTATGACGAGGTCACGGCGTTCCCCGGGTCCTTCCGCTGCACCACCCTTCCGCTGGCCCGCGCCAGCTAGACCCACGTCAGAGCCATAACCCGACGATCGCCGCCGCGTGGCTCCACCACGCGGCGGCGTGCTGCCAGTCTCAGGCCCCGACAGCCTCTTCCATGAAACTCGATTCCTCCATTGCCGCGGTCGTGACCGGCGGCGCGTCGGGCCTCGGCGAAGCCACCGTGCGCCAACTCGCGGCCCACGGCGTCAAGGTCGCCATCTTCGATATGAACGAAGCCAAGGGCGAAGAAGTCGCAAAAGATGTTGGCGGCGAGTTCTGCAAGTGAAACGTCACCTCCGACGACGAGGTCGACGCGGCCTTCGCCAAGGCTCGCGCGGCCCACGGCCAGGAGCGCATCCTGGTGAACTGCGCCGGCACTGGCAACGCCATCAAGACGGCGGGCCGCGACAAGGCGACCGGCGAGACCAAGCACTTGCCGCTGGATGCCTTCAACTGGATCATCCAGATCAACCTCGTCGGCACCTGCCGCTGCATCGCAAAGTCGGCGAAGGGCATGCTGGACCTGGAGCCGATCAACGGTGAGCGCGGCGCGATCGTGAACACCGCCTCGGTGGCGGCCGAGGACGGCCAGATGGGCCAGGCGGCCTATTCGGCGTCCAAGGGCGGCGTCGTCGGCATGACCCTGCCCAGCGAGGCCGCCACGACCCCGGTGCGAGCGTCGTTTGAGGTTCCCCAGTTGCGATAGTGATTGTCGTGGCCGACCGTCGGACCCAGACGGAAGCCGAGATTGAGATACTCGAAATACTCCCGTTCGTGAGCGTACGGCCGGAAACCCTGTCCAGGCTTGGTCGCCGTTGTGTTGAGCACCTCGATCAGGCTGGCCTTGGTCCCGACGGCCGCAACCCACAACGCATCATCGCCGCCGAAATCATCGCGACCATAGTTGTTGTCATTCCGGCGTTTCCACTTCGGGTGATTGAACTGGACCAGTGGCGCGGCCCCGCTCGTGTAGCGATTGGCGTCGAGCCAGGGCATGAGGTCGTCGAAAGCGCCGTTTGCATCCGGGATCACCCTTGGCGCGTCCAGGACATTCATGTGATTGCCCGAACTGATTGTGGAGAACTCCTGGCCGTAGAGGGCGCCGAACTGGCCATTCTCTGTCATCCGGTTCGCGGTGGCCATGAGCGATTCAGATCCAGCGCCGCCGTAGAGTTGAGGTTGTGTCGCGATGAGCACCCCGTCAGTCCGCTCCTTGGCCCCGCGCTCGGCGTCACGGTGGTTGTGCTCGGTCACGGCCAGGAAGTGCATATCCTCGCGCCGCGCCATCTCGAAGGCCTCGGCCGGAGTCCCGCTGCCGTCGCTGTAGGACGTGTGCGCGTGCAAGGTCCCAAATCAGACTTCCTGTGCGCAGGCCGGCCCGGCGAGGATCCCAAGCGCGGCGATACCGCCACAAAGCGCCAGCCGCATGCTTAATCCCCAGTTTGGCGATTGAAAAGGTCGCCGCTTGCGTGCGTGAGGCAACCTTTTTCGTGGGGTGAAAAGCTGGCCCTCATAGAGACCGGTTTGGCTGTCGCGAGACCCTGGCGGTTTGTCTCCTATAGATGCCCTTGCCTGGATTCACCGGGGTTCACGTCCCAATCATCACGCTAGACCCAGCACATCGTCCACCGCGTAGCGCGCTCTATCGCCAATGGTCTTCATCCCCAGATCGGCCATGAGGGCCGCGTCGGTGTCCTTGTCCGGATTGGCGGTGGTGAGCAGCTTGCCGCCGATGAACATCGAGTTGGCCCCGGCCAGGAAGCACAGCGCCTGGAGTTCACGACTCATATGCTCACGACCGGCCGAGAGGTGAACCACCGTCTTGGGGCAGGTGATCCGCGCCACGGCGATCATGCGGACGAACTCGAAGCCGTCGACGGGGTTGGAGCCGCCCAGCGGGGTGCCAGGGATCGGCATCAGATCGTTGATCGGGAGGCTGTCGGGGTGGGCGGGCAGGGTGGCGAGCGCATGCAGCAGGCCCGCGCGGTCGCGGCGGGTCTCGCCCATGCCGACGATACCGCCGCAGCAGGTGGACATGCCGACCGACCGCACGGCCTCCAGCGTGTCGAGCCGGTCCTGGTAGACGCGGGTTGTCACCACCTTGTCACAATAGTCGGGGCCGGTGTCGAGGTTATGGTTGTAGTAGTCGAGGCCTGCGTCCTTGAGCGCCTGGGCGTGGTCGCGGGTCATAATGCCCAGCGTCGCGCAGGTCTCCAGGCCCAGCGCCTTCACGCCAGAGATCATGGCGGCCACCTTGCGGACGTCCCGATCCTTCAGGTCGCGCCAAGCCGCGCCCATGCAGAAGCGTTGCGCCCCACCGGCCTTGGCCTCGGCGGCGGCGGCGATCACGGCGCCCGCGTCCATCAGCTTGGTCGCCGCAACCCCGGTCTTGAAGTGCTGGGACTGGCTGCAATAGCCGCAGTTCTCCTCGCCGCCGCCGGTCTTGACCGATAGTAGCTGCGAAAGCTGCACCTCCGCCGGATCGAACCAGACGCGGTGGATTTCCGTGGCACGAAACACCAACTCGGCGAAGGGGAGTTCGAACAGGGCCTCGACCTGCTCTAGCGTCCAGTCATATCGCGGCAGGAGGGGGTAGCGGCAGGGGATCAGGATTCATTTCTGGCCCACCGCACTAAATTTCAATCGTATCGCCTCGGTATCGCCCCCGAGCGTCGGCACCGGGCCCAGGGGCCTGCCGCCGGCGGGCGGCGCGGGCGCGAACACGACGCCCTCGGCCGTCGCGATCGGAATGCGTTTAAGCTGAGGATGCCCCGCCAGCCCCTCTACGGTGTTCACAGCGCCAAAAGCGATCTCGGCCGCCAGCAAACGGCTTTCGATCGCGCCATAGTCCAAAGCTCTAAAGGCGCCCTTGATGACCTCGGTGAGCTCGTGGCGATGCTCGACACGCAAGGCGTTGTCGAGGAACCGCGGATCTGACGCCAAGTCGGGCGACATCAGAACCTGTGATGCGAAACGAACCCATTCGCGCTCGTTCTGCACCGCGACGACCACCAGCCGCCCGTCTGCGGCGGCGAACGCGCCATAGGGCGCGATCGACGCATGCGCCAATCCAACGCGATCTATATGGCGGCCTCCGTACTCCATCTGCAGCAGTGGCACGCTCATCCAGTCGGCCATGGACTGGAAGAGGGACAAATGTAGCGCCTGACCCACGCCCGTCTGGGATCGCGCGATCAAGGCCTCCAGGATCGCGGCATGGGCGTACATCCCACACGCGATGTCGCAGACCGACACCCCGACCCGACCCGGTCCGTCGGGGGTGCCGGTGATCGACGTCAGACCTGACTCGCATTGGACAAGCAGATCATAGGCCTTCATGTCGCGGCGTGGTCCAGTCTCCCCGTAGCCCGAGATGTCGCAGGTGATCAGTCTCGGGTGCGCCGCCCTCAACTCAGCCGATCCGAAACCCGAACGGGCCGCGGCGCCCGGCGCGAGATTTTGGATGAACACATCGCTCTGAGCGATGATCTCAAGAAGCAGCGTGGCGTCGTCGGTGTTCTTGAAGTCGAGGACGACCGACTGCTTGCCGCGGTTCAACCAGACGAAGTAGGCGCTCAGGCCGAGGACGTCGTGGTCGTAACCTCTCGCGAAATCGCCTTCGACCCGCTCGACCTTGATCACCTCGGCGCCGGCGTCGGCGAGCCGCGATGTGCAGAACGGCGCGGCCACCGCCTGTTCAAGGGACACCACGCGAAGTCCTTCCAGAGGCCGGGTCATGATAGGTCCTTGCGAGGGGCCCGGCGGCGACCGACGGGCCGACTCCGAACGGGATTGCGCGCTGCAAGCTCGGCTAGATTTGCGCCGACCTGGCGGATCGCCGATATGGTCTCACACAGCAGCCCGATACGTTCATCCAGCAGCCGCCGAAGGAATCTTTGCGACGCCAGGAGGCCATCTGGCCCGGCGCGCAAACGGACATAGAGTTCAATCTCATCGCCGTCGAGGCCAGCTCTGCGAAGATCGGCCAAGGTAGGAGCGCCGTCATCCGGCCAAGCGAGCGACCAGGTCTCTTCAACTGCTGACGCCGTATATCGGTGTGACGAAGCGGTCCGGACCCAGACGTTCTGGCCGCGCCTCACTCGGGCTTGGGTTCGTTCGGCCAGCCGTTCGTGTCGGGAGGGATCTGAGATGTCCAAGGGCAAGGTTCCAGACGAGCGTCCGTCGGCGGCCAACGGACGCCGAAGGACATGCGGTTGGCGCTAGACGGGATCGTAGTTGAAGACCTCGGGACTGCCCGAGAGGTCGAAGAAGCGCGACCGGAGGGCTGGCAATCCGCTCGCCACGAGGCTCTCGGCCGACCATCCGTCGCTTCGCGAAACCGACGCGATCGGGCGCGGCTGGTCGAACAGGATTACTTCATTGCCGCGGACGGCGAAGATCTGACCGGTCACATCTTGGGTCCGCGGCGAAGCCAGGGCCACGGCGAGCGTGGCGACCTGGTCTGCGCGCATGTGGTCGCGCATCATCTCGACGTTCCGGAGGCCAGCCTCATCCTTGATCGGTATGCTGCTGATCATTCGGGTCCAGGCGAAGGGCGCGACGACGTTCGATCGTACCTGCTTGATCGCCCCTTCCATGGCCAGGATTCGAGAGAGGCCGGCGACCCCCATCTTCGCGGCGCCGTAGTTACTTTGTCCGATCGATCCGATGAGGCCGGACGTGGAGGTGAAGTGCACGAACGAGCCCTCCCCCTGTTCACGGAAGTGGGTCACGGCGGCCCGGGAGAGGTTGAAGGCTCCGCGCAAGTGCACGGCGACGACTGCGTCCCAGTCGTCGGCCTTCATCTTGTGGAACATGCCATCGCGGAGGATGCCGGCGGGGTTGATCACCGCGTGCAGCCCACCAAAGGCCTCTAGAGCCTGGTCGACCATGCCTTGAGCTGCTTGATCGTCCGATACGCTGTCGGAATTGGTGACAGCGACACCGCCCTCGGCGAGGATCTCGTCCACCGTCGCCTGGGCCGCCGCAGCGCTGCCCTCGTCGCCGCGGATCGAGCCGCCCAGATCGTTCACCACGACCTTGGCGCCTTCACGCGCCGCCGCCAGAGCGCAGGCCTTGCCAATGCCGCCGGCCGCGCCAGTGACGATCACGACCTTGCCGTCAAGAATACCCATGGGTGATGTCCTTGTGTTTCAACCTCACGCGCCGCGATAATTGGGGCTGCGCTTCTCGATGAAGGCGGTCACGCCTTCGGCGTAGTCGTCGCTGAACCCCAAGGTGCGTTGACGGTCGCGCTCATGGTCGGCCTGAGCATCCAGGGTCGATGTCCAGCCTGACCAGAGGGCCTGCTTGATCTCGCCGAACGCCAGGGTCGGACCCTCGGCCAGGCGTTTGGCGAGAGCTTGGACCTCGGCGGCAAACTCGCCGTCGGGAACGGCGCGCCAGATGAGCCCCCATTCGGCGGCCTGCGTGGCGCTAAGCGGCGTCCCCGCCATCATCCAACCCATGGCACGAGCCTGGCCGATCAGGCGGGGAACGACCCATGTGCCGCCAGCGTCGGGCATGAGCCCGATATTGACGAAGGCCTGGATGAACTTGGCGCTCTCTCGCGCCACGACGATGTCGCAGGCCAGGGCGATGTTCGCGCCGGCGCCGGCTGCCACGCCATTGACAGCGCATAGGACAGGGACCTTCAGGCCGACCAAACGTCGAACCAAGGGATTGTAAAAGCGCTCGACGGTCTGGCCGAGATCCTTCGGCGGCGAGCCCTGTTCGGCGCGCCCTTCGTTGAGGTCTTGCCCAGCGCAGAAGCCTCGCCCGGCGCCGGTGAGCACAAGCACCCGAGCACCCTGGGCTTCGGTCACGCCCAATGCATGCTGCAGTTCGCCATGCATGGGCTCGGTCAAGGCGTTCAGGTTATCGGGACGATTGAGCGTAATCGTCGCGACCCCCTCGCGGAGTTCGAAAAGAATGTCGCTGTAGTTCATTGATCAGTATCGGCTTTCTGGCTGGTCCTCCACGCCGTGGCCGCGGGCTGGGACCAAGATGTTGCGTGTGAAGGTGCAGATGATCTGGTTGGCCTGATTGCGACCCGTGGTGCGGATGGTCGCGATCCCTTGGCCGGTTCGCGACTGCGAGGCGCGAACGGCCAGCACCTCGCTTTCGGCGTAGAGCGTGTCGCCGGCGAAGACCGGCGCGGGGAACCGCACCTCGTCCATCCCCAGGTTGGCGATGGCCTTCTGAGAACAATCAGAGACGCTCATCCCGATCAGGAGGGCCAGGGTATAGGGACTGACCACCAGGTTACGGCCGAACTGGGTCGCGGCGGCGTATTCCGCATCGAAGTGGAGCGGGTGGGTGTTGAGCGTCAGGAGGGTGAAGAGGTGGTTGTCGGATTCAAGCACCGTCTTGCCTGGGCGATGTTCGTAGACATCGCCCGCGAGGAAGTCCTCCAGATACCTTCCGAAGGTCTCGCGGTAGCGCCGCGGTCCAACCTCTTTCCAACCCTGCATCGCTATTTTCCCACCCTAGAAAATACTCTGCGCGCCGCCAACGCCACCGGCAGATCGACCATGCGACCGTCGAGACGCACCGACGCCCCACCGGATTTCTCGAAGGCCGCCAAGGCTCGCCGTGCGAAATCGAGATCGGCCTCCGAGGGCGTCCAAGCCTGATGGACTCCGCCGATCTGGCCTGGGTGGATGCACGCCTTGCCCGTGAACCCGAGCGCGCGGGCGCGTCGCGCACCTTCCCGCAGCCCTTCCAGATCGGAGATGTCCCCGCAGGGGGCGTCGAGACGTTGGACGCCTGATGCCGCACAGGCGGCCACCACCTGACTGCGGGCGAACAACAACGGCTCCCATTCGAGGGCGCAGTCGGCCGCCGCCGCATAGTCGAAGGCGCCGAAGAGCGCGCCCATGACGCCGGGCGCCGCGACGATGTCCCAAGCGTGGCGAAGGCCGAGCGGTGTTTCGATGATCGGCCAGAGGCCTTGTCCGGACAAGGTCAGCGCCAATTGGGCGAGATCACCGGCGTTCTCGACCTTTGGAACCATGAGGAAGTCGAGGGGCCGCTCTCGCAGCGCGGCCAAGTCGCTGACGACATCGAGACCGACAAGGCCATTGATCCTCGCGCCGACCGCGCATGGACGATCGGCCGCCGTGCCCAACCAATCCCGTATGGCCGAGCGCGCCTCATGCTTCCGGTCGGCGCCGACGGAGTCTTCCAAGTCAAGGCAGACGGCATCGGCCCCGGCGCTTAGCGCGCGCGCGAACCGATCAGGGCGGTCGCCCGGAACGAAGAGCAAGGAGCGATAGGTCGGCATGTCCACCATTGCCGATGCCTCTAGAAGGCCGGAAGAGGTGCGTCCAAGACATACGACGACAACCCTCTATGCCATAAGGTTATGACCTCAAAGGGAGTGGTCGCCAGCACTTGCTGCCGGCCATTTCGACAGTAAGCTCGCGAAGCGCGGCCGCCACGGCGGCGGCCGCCGCGGAACCTGAGCGATCAACCGGACGGGCCACGACCAAGACCCGCGAGAGAGACGGCTGGGTCAGGGCGATGGTGGCCAGCTCGCCGCGGGCGACCGAGGCGCTTACGGTCGAGTACGGCAGAACCGTGCAGGCCACCCCGCTGGCGCATGTCGCCAAAATCGCCGGTAGCGAGTCCATCTCCAAAATGGGCTCGGGCGTAGGATCGATCGCCGCCAGGGCCTGGTCGACCAGATGGCGCAGGCGATTTGGACGTGCCGGGAGAACAAGCGGTGATCGAGCCAGTGCATCGGCGGTGTTCGACCGAGCTCGCGGCAAAGCGCCGGGCCGCCCCACCAACACCAAGTCCTCGGCGAGCAACGGCTCCGTCGACAAAGGACCTATCGAGCGTTCTTCGTAGAGGACGGCGAGATCGAGGTCGCCGCTCAGCGTGCGCGCGTGGAGGGCCGCGCTGAAGCCATCCACGAAGTGGGGCCTCATAAGCGGATGGCGGAGCCGGAGCATCTGCGCTAGGGGCGCTAGCAAGGTCATGGCGAGCGACGTCGGCATGCCCAGAGCCACCCGGCCGCGCGGCTCGGATCCGCTGGCGCGAACGACCTCGCTGAGGGCCTCGGCGCCGCGAAGCAGCCGCCTCGCATGATCGGCGAGCGCCTCACCCGCAGGCGTCGGAGCCACACCCCAGGCATGACGGATCAAAAGTTCACATCCGAACTCGGTTTCGAGGAGCCGGATCTGGCGCGAAAGGGCGGGCTGGGCGATTCGCACCATAGCCGCAGCCTTCGAGAGGCTGCCAAGCTCGGCCACGCGAACAAAGTTGGCCAGCTGAACGAGCGTGAACGGCATAACAATCCGGCATAATGATTGGGCGCTGTATGTCTTGGACGTTGGCCTCAGTCCTGTCTAGAGCGCAGGCTGGAGGTCCCGATGAGACACGACACTGCTGAGAGCTTCCCTGAGATCCGCGAGGCGGTGCGCAAGTTGTGCGCGCAGTTCCCGGGAGAATACTGGCGCGCGCTGGACCGCGAGCGGGCCTACCCGACCGCTTTCGTCACCGCCCTGACCGAGGCGGGCTTCCTCTCGGTGCTGATCCCCGAGGAGTACGGCGGCTCTGGCCTGGGGCTCTCGGCCGCCACTGCGGTGCTGGAGGAGATCCACCGCTCCGGCTGCAACGGCGGCGCCTGCCACGCTCAGATGTACACCATGGGCACGGTGCTCAAGCACGGCAGCCAAGCCCAGAAGGAGGCCTATCTGCCGAAGGTCGCCAGCGGAGAACTCCGGCTTCAGGCCTTTGGGGTCACCGAGCCCGGGGCCGGCACCGACACCACCCGCATCTCCACCTTCGCCAAGCGGGTCGGCGACAAGTACGTTGTTCGGGGCCAAAAAATCTGGATCAGCCGGGCCGAGCACTCCGACCTGATGGTGCTGTTGGTCCGGACCACCTCGCGCGAAGAGGCCGCCCGGTCTTCGGACGGGATGAGCGTGCTGCTGGTCGACCTGCGCACCGCGGTGGGGAGCGGGCTGACCATCCGTCCTGTCCGCACCATGCTCAACCACGCCACGACCGAGCTGTTCTTCGATGACCTAGAGGTTCCCGCCGAGAATCTGGTGGGCGAAGAGGGCAAGGGCTTCCGCTACATCCTCGACGGCATGAACGCCGAGCGGATCCTGATCGCCGCCGAATGCATCGGTGACGGCAAGTTCTTCATCGACCGGGCCAGCGCCTACGCCAGGGAGCGGGAGATCTTTGGCCGCAAGATCGGCGAGAACCAGGGCGTGCAGTTCCCGATCGCCCGGGCCCACGTCCAGGTCAGCGCCGCCGAACTGATGGTGCAGAAGGCCGCCGCCGTGTTCGAGGCCGGCCAGCCCTGCGGCACCGAAGCCAACATGGCGAAGATGCTGGCGTCCGAAGCTTCTTGGTTCGCCGCCGACACAGCCCTTCAGACACACGGCGGCTTCGGCTTCGCCGAGGAGTATGACATCGAGCGCAAGTTCCGCGAGACCCGCCTCTACCAGGTGGCCCCCATCTCCACCAACCTCATCCTCAGCCACGTTGCGACCCATGTGCTCGACATGCCGAAGAGCTTCTGACGCCGGGTTGGTCGCTGATTAAGCGACGGGGAGTGGCGACGCCGGCCTCCAAACTTCCGGGCGCGCCAGCCGCGGAGTCACAACGGAGACCTCGGCGTTAGCCGCGGGCCCTTTGCAAGGCGTAGGCGAAGGCCGCTAGAGCATGCTTGGTTTAGATTGATGCATATCCGGCATGACGGATGTAGTTTGCGCATTCCTGGGCGCTGAACGGGTCGAGCAGGGCTCCGATGCGGCGCCAGACGGTCTCGATGGAACGCTCGTCCGCCTTGCGTAGCTGGCTCTTCAGCTTGGCGAAGACTTGCTCGATGGGGTTGAGGTCGGGGCTGTAGGGCGGCAGGAACAGCAGGTGGGCGCGGGCCTTGCGCAGGGCGGTTCGGACGGCGCGTCCCTTGTGGCTGCCCAGGTTGTCCATGATCACGACGTCACCGGGCTTGAGCGTCGGAACCAGGACCTGCTCGACGTAGGCCAGGAACCACTCGCCGTTGATCGGCTGATCGAGCACCAGGGGAGCGGTGATCCCCTCCGTCCGCAGGGCGGCGATGAAGGTCATGGTCTTCCAGTGGCCGTGCGGGGTCTTGGCCAGAAGCCGCACGCCGCGCCCGGCCCGGCCGTGGGTGCGGGTCATGTTGGTCTTGGCCCAGGTCTCGTCGATGAACACCCTGCGGCGGGGATCGAGCCTACTCTGATGCCGCTTCCACCGCGCCCGTTTGCGGGCCACGTCCGGCCGGTCCTGCTCGGCCGCGTGGAGTGTATTTTTTGAAGGTCAGCCCCTCGCGCTTGAAGAACGACCGGACCGCGTACGGGCCCGCCTTCACGCCACGTTCGGACAGCTCAGCCGCCAACGCCCGCAACGTCAGGTCCGGCTTCTCGGCGATCCGGGCCAGCACCCACTCGCGCTCACCCTCCAGCGCCGGCTTGCGATAGCCCCCCACCTGGTCGGGCGCAACGCTGCCGGTCTTGCGCACACGCTGCAGCCACTTCACCGCGACCGACGCGCTCACTCCGAAACGCCGCGCCGCCGATCGACGGCTCTCGCCAGCCTCAACCGCCGCGACCAAACGCTCGCGCAGATCCATCGAGTAGGGTCGAACCATGCAAGCTGGCCTCCGCCCAGCCCACATCTTGAATCACAATCCGCCCCAAACAGGAATCCCGCGATTCAATCAAACCCAACCGCGCTCTAAGGTGCGTCCGCCGTAGACATCGGCGGGCGTGGCCAGACTGAGCGGCAACACCATTGGCGCAGATTGCAGCGCCACGCGGCGCAGCTGCCCTGACGCCAGCTTGGCGGCCACCGCCGAAAGGGGTGCGCACGCCAGAGCCCTTGTGCCGGCGCAGGTCCGCAAGATGAGGTCGAGATCGTTGGTCTCCAGGGCGATCTCAAACTCGCGCAGCCGGACAAGAACCGCGTTGTAGAGCACCAGCCGCGAAGAAGATGTTCGCTCCCTCAGCAGCCATGCCGATCCCTCGAGCGCGGCGAGCTGCGGCCGCCTGAGCGCTGAAAGCGGGTGCCCGGCCGCGTTCGTCAATCCGCGAGGCGGAACCGCTGGGCCGCTGCGGGTCTACAGCCAGCTCGACGATGTTCCCGCAACGCTTGACATGGTGGTGCTCAAGACCCCGCCCCGGGTCTGCGTCGAGCTGATAGAGGTCTGCGGCCGGCGTGGGATCGACAAGGCCCTGATCTGGAGTTCCGGCTTTTCGGAGCTGGGAGCCGACGGGCACGCGCCCGAAGCGGAGCTTGCCGAGGCGGCGCGTCGAACCGGCGTCACCCTTTTAGGACCGAACACCAACGAGAACGCCTTCGAACCGCTTTATCAGGAGGGGCCTGGGGGATGCATCGGCCTCGTCTCGCAAAGCGGCCACAACGGCCGTCCCCTTGCGCAGGGCGCGCGCCTCGGCGCTCGGTTCTCCCGCTGGTTCACCACGGGCAATGAGGCCGACCTCGACCTGGCCGACATCATCGAGTTCTACCCCCACGACACCCGGACCTCTGTCGTGGCGGCCTTTGCCGAAGGATTTCGGAGCGGCGAAAAGCTGCGACGTGCGTTTGCCGCGGCCAAGCAGGCCGACATGCCCTTCGTCATCCTGAAGATGGGCGCCACCCAGGGCGGCGCTCAGGCCGCGGTGTCGCACACGGGCCATCTGGCCGGTTCGGACGCCGTCGTGCAGGGCCTTTTCGACCAGTATGGCGTCACCCGCGTCGGGGACCTGGACGAGTTGCTGGAGACGGCCAATCTGTTTTCGAAGCTGGCGCCCGGTGTGGGTGACCGAATGGGCCTCTACACCATTTCGGGCGGCTCGGCGGCCCTGATGAGTGAGGTGGCCAGCGGGTTCGAACTTCCCATTCCGAATCTGAGCGCGGCGACACAAGCCTTCCTGCACCAGCATATTCCCGCCTACCTGTCCGTCGCCAACCCGATCGATAGCGGCGCCACCTGGCTGATGCGCGCCTCGGCGGCCGACCGGCGCGCGGTGCTGGACGCCGTCGCGGCCGATCCGGCCATCGATCTTCTCGTGGTCGGCATCACCGGCGCGCTGGGCGATCTCACCGATCGGATGGCCGACGACGTCATCGCCTTCGCCGCCGAAACCGGCTTCCCCGTGGTGGTGACCTGGAATTCTCTGAAGGACGACGAACCCGGCTATGCGCGTCTTCGCGACAGCGGACTACCGCTCTTCCGGTCCTTCCGAAACCGCTTCCGCGCGCTCGACGCCTACAGAACCTATCAGCAACGCAGGGCTGAGCCGGTGCCGCGGCCTCTGAGGCCTCAGGGCGCGCCGCTAGCCGACGCCGATGACATCGGCGGGAGGCTGCGCACCCACGGTGTGGTCTTCCCCGAGTCTCGGTTGGTCACCGGCGTCGAGGCCGCCAGGTCGGCCGCCGCGACGCTGCGCTTTCCAATCGTGGTCAAGCTTGAGTCCGACGACATTCCTCACAAATCCGACGGCGGCTTCGTGAAGCTTGGGGTGGCCAGCGCGGACGAGGCCGCCGCGGCGGCCAAGGATATGCTGACGCGGGCCGCGGCGCTTCCGGGCCCGCCGCACCTAGCTGGCGTTCTACTGCAGGAGCAGGCCCCCGCGGGGGTCGAGCTCCTCGTGGGTCTTCAACGAGACCCGGTGATCGGATCAGCGCTGGTGATCGGCTTAGGCGGCGTGCACGCCGAGCTCTTCGGCGATGTCGCCGTACGGCCGCTCCCGGTGAGCGCGTCTGAGGTGGAGGACATGCTCGCCCGGCTCAAGGTCGGAAAGATGCTGGAGGGCTGGCGCGGTCAGCCCCGGGCCAACATCGAGGCGCTGGTCCAACTGGCGCTCGGGGTGGCGGCGCTCGGAGAGGAGACGGGCGAACCGCTGCTGGAACCGGACCTCAACCCCGTGATCGTCACCGCTGAGGCGGCGATCGCGGTCGACCTGCTTTGCCGCCTGGCGGCAGGCTGAGCATGATCCCGAAGCCGGATGTGGGCGACCCGCTCGCCGCGCCATTCTGGCGATCAGCTTCCGAAGGCGTGCTTAGCGCCCAACGGTGCGTAGCCTGCGACGCCTGGTGGTTCCCCCCACGTACGGCGCTGTCCCGGGTGCG